>DASTZI010000169.1:0-48890 GCA_035764385.1 Vicinamibacterales bacterium | reverse complement strand
CCGCCGGCGCGTGACCGAGCGCTTGGCGGACCGGCGCCGATGGCGAGGCGTCGTTCGCTCGTTCTTGTTCGACGTGCACGTGTCCGTAATGTCCGGGGACTCTCCAGAGCACGCGGTATCCGGAGAGCTAGAACATCGTCGACAGCCCGTCGGGGTTCGACGACTGGAAATCCAGCGCCAGGCCGGCATAGTGCATCGATCCCCGGGCGTGGATGTGGTCGTTTGCTGACACGAGACGGACGGCTTCGTCTGTTCGAGCCGCCCAGATATCAGCCAGGGCGTACATCCGCAGCGATTCGCGTGTCGTCATATGGACCGGCATCCGAAGGCCCTGAATCACTGCGGCTTGCTTAAAGGGGGCAGCGTATACCCCTGTGAGCCGAGCAGCGCACGCACGCCGTCCAGCGCTTTACCCTGTTCTTCAACGGCGTGCGCCAGACGAGTGTTCGCGTCGAGCAGCGCAGTCGTCGTTCGGCGATGCTCCGCGATCATGAACGCGACGACAGCACCTGCCAGCAGCCACGGCAGAATGGCGTTCTTGAACTCGGTCCAGATATTCATCCCTATGTCCCCCCTGTCGCGCGGAGAAGGCACAACAAGAATTTCCCCGCACAGCACGGAATCGTCATTCACGGAGTTGCTTCCCCTTCTGAGATCAAGCACACATTTTTCGTAGCCAAAGCCCGCTAAAGCTTGGTGAACGGGCGGCCGGGAGGTGGTGCTGCGAAAACCACGCCCTTCCCGATGCTCGGATGCGTGGAACGCATGCGTACCATTCACATCGGATTTGTCGCGAGAAACTCCATGACATCCGCCGCATTTCTGTCCGGAGGGAAAACCGGATAGAACACTTTCTCGATGCGACCGTCGCGAATCACAAGCGCCATCCGTTTCAGGTGTGTCGGCGACTCGTCTCGATACGGCTCGAACTCGAATGTCGGCAGGCGCAGCGTGCGGGTGAAGACGAGAGCGCTGTCGCTCAAAAGCGGGAATGGCAAATGGAGCCGCTCAACCACTTCGCGCTGATAGTCGGTTGTTTGTGTGCTCAGGCCGAAGACAGCCGACACAGCCAGCGATCGAAGCTCCGCGTAGTGATCACGGAATCCACACGATTGCGGCGTGCAGCCGCGGGCTCCGGGGATGGCGTCCCATGCGGCCGAACCCGGTTGGTCCGGTCGTCCAGTTCGCGGGTAGATGTAAACCAACGTTCGTCCGGGCAACGCCGCAAGATCGATCTGCTCGCCGTCCGTCGAAGCGAGTGGGATTGAAGGAAGGACCTTTCCCGCAAGGTGATCGCACGCTCCGTCGTCGGTCGGGACGGGGAGATCGGCGGGCACCGTGTACAAGTCGGAGCGCTGCTGCATCGCATCCACACTAGCGCCTTTTCACCGGGGCCGCCTGAAGGCGGCCCCCACGTACGCCCGATCGAATGTCGCCGCGAACTGGCACCGTTAGCTTGGAAAACATCGGGTCGCTGGTGCCGAGGCGAATCACTCCACTGACTATGCCTTGTCTCACCTGATCGGGAATGAGTTTGATATCCATGCCGGCTGACCGCAAACATGTGCGTGACGACTGTGCCCGCCTTCACCGTGCCGAAGTCATGGGTCGTCGCGGCCGGAGCCTGAATCGCTTGAGAATTGACGGATGTCGTCAAGCCGAGCAACAGCGCCGACAGTAAACGATCCAGATCCTCGGGCCAGAGGCAATCACGGCGTGAGGCCGCGTTTTTCTCCAGCAGAATCTGCGCCGCTAGACGTTTCAGCGCTTCGATCGCTAATTCGTCGGCTCGTGGCAGGAAATGTAAATGCTACCGAAGGTGAGTGACTCACGACGCCGGTACAAGCCGCGCGATCCGATCGTCGCCGTTGACAGGGCTCCCTCGCCCATCGCGGTTGTTCGTTGCGAAGTACAAGTAACCGTCAGGCCCCGATACCACATCACGGATGCGGCCGAATTGCCCCTCGAGCAGGCGCTCCTGGCCCGTGATTCGGCGCGAAGCGCCATCCAGCCGAAGACGCAGTAGATGCGTCCCGCGCAGCGTGCCCACGAACAGATTATTGGCAAATTGCGCGAACCGCTGCCCGCGGTAGAAGGAGGCGCCGCTCGGAGCGATCGATGGGTTGTAGAACGCGATCGGCTCGCGCATCGCAGGCATCGTCCGACTGCCTTCGATCGTCGGCCAGCCATAGTTGGCGCCGGCATCGATCACGTTGATCTCGTCGTTGCCCGTTGCACCATGCTCCGACTCCCACAGATCGCCGGTTACCGGATTCCAATCGATCCCCTGCGGGTTTCGGTGGCCATACGAGTAGACCGGTGAGCTGAAGGGGTTGCCACGCGGCGTGGTGCCATCGGGATTGATGCGGAGGATTTTTCCCGCAAGCGACGCGACATCCTGGGCGAGCTGTTCGGTGGCGGCATCGCCGGCGGTGATGTAGAGCAGCCCATCGGGTCCGAAGCGGATTCTGCCGCCGTCGTGAATGACGTTGGCGGGAATGTTGTCGAGGAGCACAACGCCTTCGGCGAGGGTGTTGCCCAAAACGCGATAGCGCACGACGCGGTTCACCGGGCGGTTCGCAGATGCTCGCGCCGTGTAATAGAGATAAACGAGTCCATTCGATGCAAACGACGGATCGAGCGCGAGACCCAGGAGTCCCGCCTCGCCCTCTGTGAAGACGTCATCGAGTCTGAGCGCCAGTTGCGACGTCTGCCTGGTGATGTCGATGATCTGGACGCGCCCCGGCCGTTCGGTCACAAACAGCCGTCCGTCGGGAGCAAAGACAAACGACCACGGAATTTCGAGACTCGCGACGACGACCTCGACACGGAAGCGGACGCCGTCCTGCGTCGTGAACACCGGACTGTCAGATCGAGAGGGTGGCGAGGGTGTGACATCAGGCGCCGGGTCCTGCGTTTTGTTGTCGCACGCCCGCGCCTGCAGCGTCTCGCCGGCCGCAAACAACGCCAACGCAAGCAGGGTGACGCCGCGCATGCCTGTGATGATGGCACGGCGCCACGCACTTCCACGCTGGGTAGATGTCCCTCCGGATGTCCAGTGGAAAGTCGAGCTCACAATCGAGCGCATCTGGGACGAGCGGCGCGACCACTAATCCACGCGGCATCTACTTTCGGCCTCCGGCCCGCGATAAGATCCGCGCTTCACATCGGGCCGAGACCACTTATGAGCCGAAGCCAACTGAAACGTATCCCGATCAATGCGGTTGCCGGTGCGCTCCTTCTTGCGGCCATAGCATGTGGCTCGAGCGGAGCTCAGGAATCGGGCGGTCTGCGCAACCCTGGAGCACTCACCGAACAAGCGCCCGCCATCTTTTCAGCCGCGTTCGACACGAGCAAGGGACAGTTTGTGGTCGAAGTGCATCGCGAATGGGCACCGCGCGGCGCCGATCGCTTCTATAACCTGGTGAAGAGCGGATTTTTCAACGACGTCCGGTTCTTTCGCGTGATCGGCGGACAGCTGGCGCAGTTCGGGATGCACGGCGATCCAGCTGTCCAGGAAGCGTGGCGCGATGCGGTCATCGAAGACGATCCCGTCAGACGTGGAAATACGCGCGGTTCCGTGTCTTTTGCGACTCGCGGCCCGAACTCGCGGACGACGCAACTCTTCATCAACCTGAGGGACAACGGTGCCTACGACCGATTGGGATTCGCGCCGTTCGCGGAAGTCGTCAGCGGCATGGACGTCGTGGATCGGTTGTACTCGGAGTACGAGGAACGTCCGGAGCAGCCGCTCATCGACGAGGAAGGCAATGCCTACCTGAAGCGGGAGTTCCCGAATCTCGACTACATTCAGAAGGTTGCACTGGTTGGTGGTTAATCGCGAACCACCAACCACGAACCACTACGAACTACGAACCACTAACCACCAACCACCAACCTAGGTACAGAGCCCGTCTCCCGTCCGCAGCATGTCTCGCGTGAACCATTCGTGCTTCTCGTGAATCTGCACGAGCCGTGAGAAGACATCCACGGTTCCGGGGTCCCCGTGTTCATCGGCGGCCTTCGCGGCCTGCCGCATCTCCTTGATGACCACGAGCAAATTGCGATTCGCCTCTTCGACCATCTCACGCATCGTCGAGTGCGGGGCGGCGGCGACGACGGTGGCGAGATCGGCGGCGGCGATGAGATGAGCCGGCGGATCCTGCCCGATCATCCGCACCCGTTCCGCAAGCTCGTCGAGCGTCGGCAGCACGTCTTCGGCGAGTTGATCGAACAGCTTGTGGAGATCTCTGAACAACGGGCCGTAAGTCTGCCAGTGATAGTGCTTGTAGTTCGCATACAGCACGAACGCGTTGGCAACCTGACGCTGCAAGGCCTGGATGACGGGACTTTCGGGTTTGTTCTCGCGCGTCAGCTCATGCGTAATCGCCTGGACGTCGGTCGCGCTGACGGATTTCTGGCTTGTGCCCATGTTGTGCGCTCCTGTGTGCGGCGACGCGGCCGCAGATTTTTCAGCACGCGCACGCAAGCGCTGCGCCACGCGACAGCGCGCAAGCTCATGAAGCTAGACGGAGCACGGTCACTCGAGACGCGATCACGGAATCATCCGGCGACGCTTGCGACGGTCTTGTCGACCAGAAGCAGGAACGCGCTGATGGCTTTTTCGAGATGGTCTTCGGGTGTGTCTTCCTCCTTGCAGTGCGAAAGCCCTCGGGCCGATTGCGCAAACAACATGACGACGGGCATGTGCGGCACCATTTCCGCCGCGTCGTGCAGCGGGCCGGAGGGCAGCTTCGGCGCGTCTCCGGTCACCTCACGGATCGATTCTTCGCAAAGACGGAGCAAATGCGGATCGAACGGACGCGGCTCGATCCGAAACAGCGGTTTCCACTCGACTGATACGCGGTTCTCGTCGGCAAAACGCCGCGATGCTTCCTGTGCCTCGCGGACCATGACCGCGAGCACATCGTGATCGAGCGCGCGCTGATCGACCGAGATCTCAGCGACGCCGGGAACCGCGGTGACGATTCCCGGTTCGACTTTCACGTGGCCAACGGTGCAGACGACGCCTGCGCCGGGCCTGGAATGCCGTTTCGCAATTTCACGGCACTCGAGCGCCGTTGCCGCAGCCGCCAGGAATGCATCGCGGCGCATCGGAATCGGCGTCGACCCCGAATGTGCGGCCTGCCCGACGAATCGCAGCATGTTGCGCTCGAGACCGAACGTTCCGAGGACAACACCAGCGGAGCGATTCAGCGATTCGAGCACCGGTCCCTGCTCGATGTGCATTTCGAGATAGGCCCGTGCGTCGATACGCGCGAGATCCTGCCTCGCGTTCAGCATGGTGTCGAGCGACACACCGTGATCGCGCAACGCATCCTCGAGGCGGATGCCCTCGGCGTCGCGCAGCTCTCGGACTTCGTCCACCTTGAGGCGGCCGGCGGCGGCCGACGAGCCGAGAAGGCTGCGTCCGAAACGCGCGCCTTCCTCATCCGCCCAATCGACCAGCCGAAGCGTCACCGGCGGCTTCGACGACTGGGCGTAGCGACGAAGGGCTTCGAGCGCGACGAGGACGCCTAATGTGCCGTCCAGCCATCCGCCATTCGGAACCGAGTCCAGATGGCCGCCGACGATGACTGTTTTGCTCGATTCACCTGGAAGCGTGATCCAGTCGTTTCCAGCAGCATCCGGCACCGGTGTGAGACCGAGCGGCGACACCTTGTGCCGCAGCCAGTCGCGTGCTTTCGCCCAAACCGGCCCCCATGCCACACGCTGGGCCCCCTGGGGCGTTGAGGTCAGCGCGGCCAGCTCGCGGAGATCTCCGATGACACGCTGGGCACTACGGTGCAGCTGGTTGTCATTGACGTCAGGCATCGGGCCATTTCCTCGCGTTTGACTGTACAGGTTTTCCTCGGTTCCACCATTTACTTCCTGGACACGCATCGGTCACAATTCACGCCGCACGGCGCGCACATCAATGAAAGGCCGTCCTGCGGTCTTCGCGCTCGCCATTGGCGGCTGGATAGCTGCTGCGCTGTCTACCGTTCAGACATCTGCTCCCCAAGGCGGGGGCGCCGGTCCTAAGGTCGGACCCTACGATTCACCAGACATCAAGGCCGTTCTCGACAAGTACTGCGTGACCTGCCATAGCGAGCGACTCCATACCGCGGGCCTCGTGCTCGAAGGTATTGATGTCGCGAACCCGGCGGCGCACGCCGACGTCTGGGAGCGCGTCCTGACGAAGCTGCACGCGAGGTCGATGCCGCCGGCCGGACTGCCGCGGCCCGATGTCGCCGTCTACGATGCGATGGCGTCGTCGCTCGAGACCTCGATCGATCGAGTATGGGCGGCCAACCCGAACCCTGGAAGAATTGCTGCGGTCCATCGCCTCAATCGCGTGGAGTACAACAACGCGATCCGCGATCTCTTCGCGCTCGATGTCGACGTGACCTCGAAGCTGCCGGGCGACGAGACAGCCGACGGCAGCTTCGACAACTTCGCTGACGTTCTGTCGATTTCCACGGCCCACCTCGAACGGTATCTGTCCGTCGGCCGCGAGGTCACCCGGCTCGCCGTTGGCCTGCCGCCCACCGTTCCGAACGTCGAGCGGTTCGAAATTCCGTTGCATGTCGTCCAGGACGATCTCCAGAACGAAGACCTGCCGTTTGGATCGCGTGGTGGCATGGCGATTCGCTATGACTTTCCGGTTGATGGCGAGTATGTGATCAAGATCCGCCTGCGACGTCAGTATCAGGACTACGTCATGGGCATGGGGTGGCCGCAGCAACTCGACCTGCGCCTCGACGGCGCGCTCGTGAAGCGGTTCACCGTTGGAGGTGAAGGAAAGGGACGGCCAGCGGCGGCCAGTTACGCGGGCGATGGCGAGCCGGGATTCGCCGGCGACGACGAGTGGGAAAAATACATGCAGCTGGGTGCGGACGCCGCGCTCGAGGTGCGCGTTCCGATCAAGGCCGGCCCGCGGCTCGTCGGCGTGTCGTTCATCAGGCAGATGTGGGAGCCGGAAGGGCTTCCGCAGCCGCAGCAGCGTGGGCGGGTGCTGACCAACGATCAGATCTATATGGGCTATGCGAGCGTCGGCGCGGTGTCGATTGCCGGCCCATACGCGGCTCCAGCGGCGGCGAAGGGCACACCCAGCCGTCGCGCGATTTTCGTGTGCGAACCACGCGGCACAGCGGACGAGCGCGAGTGCGCCGCGAAGATCCTCTCGCGGATCACGCGCCTCGCGTACCGACGGCCTGCTACACCGGCAGACGTGCAGGCGCTCCTGCCATTTTTCGACAATGGGAAACGGGAAGGCGGCAGCTTTGATGCCGGCATTCAGCTCGCGCTCGAGCGCGTGCTCGTCGATCCCGATTTCCTCCTCCGCGTGCATCGCGATCCAGCTCCGAGTCCGACTCGGGCTTATCGCTTGAGCGATCTCGAACTTGCCTCGCGCCTGTCCTTTTTCCTCTGGAACAGCATCCCGGACGAGCGGCTGCTCGAAGCCGCCGAGCGCGGCCAATTGTCCAAGCCGGCAACGCTCGAACAGCAGGTCACGCGCATGCTTGCGGACCCACGCGCGACGCGTGCGCTGGTAGACAACTTTGCCGCTCAGTGGCTGAACTTGCGTCGCGTCGATGAAGTGGTCGTCGATCCGGACATCTATCCCGACTTCGACGAAAGTCTGCTCCAGGCCTTCGAGGAGGAAACGAGGCTGTTTCTCACGAGCACGCTCCGCGAGGATCGAAGCGTGCTCGATCTGCTGCGCGCCGACTATACGTTCGTGAACGAACGGCTCGCGCGGCATTACGGGATCGCTGGAATTTACGGCAGCCGCTTCCGCCGCGTCACGCTGCCGGACTCCGGCCGTCGCGGCGGACTGCTCGCGCAGGGATCGATCTTGGCGACGACCTCGTATCCCAACCGGACATCGCCGGTGCTTCGCGGCAAGTGGCTGCTCGACAACATGTTTGGCACGCCGCCGCCACCGCCGCCGCCCGGCGTCAACACCTCGCTCGACGAACCGACGGGAGGCGCATTGCCGCCGACGATTCGCGAACGGCTCGCGAAGCATCGCGCCAGCGCTGTGTGCTCCACGTGCCATTCAGCCATCGATCCACCTGGCTTCGCGCTCGAGAATTTCGACGCCATCGGCGCATGGCGCACGACGGATGAATCGGGGAATCCGGTCGACGCGACCGCCACGCTGGTGAGCGGCACGAGCCTCCAGGGTCTGTCGGGGCTGCGCAAGCTGCTGCTCGAACAGCCGGGACAATTTCCCGCAACGGTCACGTCGAAACTGATGGCGTACGCGCTTGGCCGTCGCCTCGAGTACTACGATCGGCCCGCGGTTCGTCAGATTGTCCGTGCCGCCGCCGCCAACGACTACAGGTGGTCGTCGCTCGTGATGGGCATCGTGAAGAGTCCCGCGTTTCAGATGCGTGCACCGGATCCTGGGGTCCCCACCGCGCGGTTCATGCGCGATGGGGTAGAGGTTTCCACCAACTGATCGAAGGAGCGTATAGATGTCCTTCCTCACTTCCAAAGGGTTGCCGCGGCGGACGGTCTTGCGTGGGCTCGGCGCGGCGGTCGCGCTGCCGTTTCTCGACGCGATGCTCCCCGCAGCCTCGCTTCGCGCGCGGGCGGCTGGCGCGCCGGCGCACCGCTTCCAGACCTTCTACGTCCCGAACGGGATGGCGATGGAGTACTGGGCGCCGAAGGGCGTCGGCAACGCCTTCGAACTGTCGCCGATCCTCGAGCCGCTCGCCCCGTTCCGCAATCAGATGCTGGTGGTATCGGGGCTCAAGGCGAACTGGAACTATATCCACGCGGGGGCGTCAGGATCGTTTCTGACCGGCACCACGCGCGGCGGACGCAACGAAGTCGAGATCTTCGCCGACGTGTCGATGGATCAGATCCTCGCGAAGCACTTCGCCACTGAAACGCAGGTGGCGTCGCTCGAGCTCGCGATGGATCCGCCGAACAATGCGGGCGCCTGCACCGGCAATTTGAGCTGCGTCTACACGCACACGCTGTGCTGGCGCAACGCGACGCAGCCGCTGCCGATGGAATACAACCCGCGCGCCGTGTTCGAGAAACTGTTCGGTGATACCGGCAGCACCGAAGCCGCCGCGCGTGAAAAACGATTGCGGGAGCAGAAGAGCATTCTCGATTCGGTGACCGACAAACTGGCGAAACTGAGACGCGAGCTTGGCCCTGGCGACCAGGACAAGATGAACCAGTACACCGAGTCGGTTCGTGACGTCGAACGCCGCATCGAGAAGGCCGAAAAGCAGACCGGGCTCGAGCTGCCGTCACTCGAACAACCTCAGGGCGTGCCCCCGGTGTTCGAAGACCACCTCGCGTTGATGCTCGATCTCCAAGTGCTCGCGCTGCAGTCGGATCTGACGCGTGTCATCTCTTTCATGATCGGCAAGGAACAGAGCGCGCGTCCCTACCCGCAGATTGGCGTCCCCGAGGCGCATCATCCGCTGTCGCATCACAGCAACGTTCCGGAGCTCATCGCGCGGATGTCGAAGATCAATCGGTATCATGCGGAGCTCTTCGCGAAGTACGTCGCAAGGCTGCGCGCGACGCCGGATGGGGACGGCTCCCTGCTGGATCACATGACAATTCTGTACGGCGCGGGTATCTCGAACAGCAACGCGCATTCTGGCGACAACCTGCCGCTCCTGCTCGTCGGCGGTGGGGCAGGGAAGTGGAAGGGCGGCCGGCACGTGCAATTCGAGAACAAGCCCTTGATGGCCAACCTGCTGGTCACGCTCATGGACAAGCTCGATGTGCCGGTGGACCACCTTGGCGGCAGCACCGGGCACCTCGAAATCGACACGCTGTCTGGCGTGTAGCGAGCGAGGCCGGATGTTGACCACGCCTCGTGTCCTTCGTGGTTTCGTCGTGATCCTCGCCGTCGCCGCTCAGACCGCGACCGTCTGGGGAGCGGACGGCATACCGCTGATCGATGCCGCCAGGAGCGCCGATACCGCGGCCCTGCGGTCACTGCTCAACCAACGTGTCGACGTCAACGCCGTTGCTGCCGACGGAACGACCGCGCTGCACTGGGCAAGCTATCGCGACAATCTGGAGGGTGCGAATCTGTTGATTCGCGCCGGCGCGAAGGTCAATGCCGCAAACGATCTTGGCGCCACGCCTCTCTGGACCGCGAGCATGAACGGGAGCGCGGCGATGGTCCGGGCACTGCTCCAGGCCGGCGCGGACCCGAACCTCGCCTTACTGCTCGGCGAGACGCCTCTCATGGCTGCCTCGCGCTCCGGCAATGCCGACGTCGTGGCGCAACTGCTCGACAAGGGCGCGAACATGAACGCGCGCGGTGCGCGCGGGCAGACGGCGCTCATGTGGGCCGTCTCAGAGCAGCATCCTGAGATCGTCAAGGCGCTGCTCGGCCATGGCGCCGACCTTCGTGCCAAGTCGGAGGTGTGGAGCGACATGATGGCGGCGCCGCCGCACGGTAAGCCGGAATACAACCGGTTGATTCCGCATGGCGGCGACACGGCACTGATGTTTGCGGCCCGTGTCGGCGATCTCGCATCGGCACAACTGCTGGTCGCGGCCGGCGCCAACGTCAACGACGCGGATGCCTGGGGCGTGAGCGCGATGGTGCTCGCGGCGCATTCGGGCTTCACCGAGATGGTGGAGTTCCTGCTGGGCAAGGGCGCCGATGCAAACGCGATCGGCCCCGGGTTTACGGCGCTGCACGAAGCAATCATGCGGCGTGACGAGAAGATGGTCGCGGCGCTGCTCGCCCACGGAGCGAACCCGAATACTCCGCTTCAGACGTGGACACCGGAGCGTCGCTCGTCCGCCGACTTCAATTTCGCCCCATCGCTGGTCGGCGCGACGCCGTTCTGGCTCGCGGCGCACTTCCGCGAACCGCCCATCATGCGTCTGCTCGTGAAGCAGGGCGCCGATCCGCTCTTCGTCCTGCGCAACGAGTACTACGTGAACGACTTCAACGACCGGCGGACGCAGGCATCGACCGCGCTGCTGGCTGCGCTCGGCATCGGCGGTGGTCGCGCCTGGGTGCTACCCGATCGCGCTCAGCTCGAAGCGCTGGTGCTCGAGAGCGCGAAGCTGACGATCGAGCTCGGCATCGACGTGAACGCCGTCAACACCGATGGCCGCACCGCGCTCGACATTGCACGTGCGTCGAAGCTCGAGCCCGTCGTGAAGCTGCTCATGGACCACGGCGCCAAACCAGGAAAACCAACGCCATAGCGACGGATCTCTCGAGGCGACTTCAGGTAGACCGGGCCTAGAGGGGGACCTTCAGGTAAAGACGGACGTAGAGGCGGACCTTGAGGTCCGCCTTCCAGCGAGGTGAACGTATGGCCGCGAAACAAAAAGATCGAAAGCGCCAGGGCCAGAAGGCTGTCAGCAGACGCGATTTCGTCAAAAGCGGCGCTGCGGCCGGCGTAGGCGCGGCCGTTCTGACGACGTCGGGAACCGCGTTGGCGCAAGGGGTTTCCCCGGTTAACGCGATTCGATGGAACTACGAGGCCGACGTCGTCATCATCGGCGCGGGCTGCACTGGACTTCCCGCCGCCATCCGTGCACGCGACCTCGGAGCCTCCGTCATCGTCATCGATCAGAACTTCGATCCCGGCGGCAAGATGCTCCACAGTGGCGGACAGATCTCGCTTGGTGGCGGTGATCCGCTCCAGAAGAGGGACATCGAGGGCAAAGGCGATCCTGAGGGGTTCGTCACCGCGCCGCGCCAGCACAGCATCGCGGAGCTGACCGAGGATCCCGACTTCCTGTTCAGGGACCACACCGACTGGTCGGTGATGGACGCCGCGGCGCAGGCGCCGTACCGGTACAACGAACGTGATCTTCATCGCGCGTATGCGGACAACTGTTACGCGACCAGGGAATTCCTGATGGCGAACTATGTCCGCATGGGCCGTGTCTCTGGCACGCACGGCAACGGCGGCATGTCGCGCGCCAGGCGCGCGGTGACGTTCCTGATGGAAGGCGCGGCGACAGACATCAAGAAAGGAACGGTGTCGACGAAGGATGCGGGAGTCGCCGGCAAGAGCTCGAGTCACTTTGCGCCACGGCTCATGGAGGACGGAACCATGGTCGCGAGCAAAGGGGCTCGCACCAACGGCGCCGCACTCGCCAGGCCGCTGGAGTTCAGCGCTCGTGAAAAGGGCGTGAAGTTCATCCTCAACCGCCACATGGACGAGATCATCCGCGAGCAGCAGTTCTCGGGGAGGGTCGTCGGCATTCGGGCCAGCTATTCACCGAGGTTCGATCCACAGAACGGTGCGCAGCTGCAGAGTCTGTGGCAGAACGGCAACATCGACGACCGCACGGAAACGATCTACATCAGGGCTCGCAAGGCGGTCATCATCGGCGCCGGAGGGCACGGCGCAAACCCGCAGTTCCGCAGCATGTTCTATCCGGCCTGGAGGGAGCCCGCATTCGTATCGAGCGGATGGGCACTGCTCGGCCCTCGCGGCCAGGACGCCAGCGGCATCATCGCGGGCATGAGGGTCGGAGCGAATCTCGCGGGCATGCAGCAGAACCTCTCGTACGCGAGCACGTTCCATTTCCCTGGAAACCTGGCGACGCGCGATCCCTACACGGACATGCTTCCCGGACACCCGACGTTCTCGATGCGCGGATCCACGGGCATCAATCTCGCCAACGATTCATATCAGCACCTGATCGTCGTGAACCAGGTTGGGAAGAGGTTCTTCAATGAGATGTTGATCACCACGCGGCAGGGTGGTGCGGCGTTTCCCGCAGGACCGGGCAAGGGGCAGCCGAGGAAAGGGCTCGATCACGTGCAGCTCGATTGGCGCAACGCCAGCGCCGAAAACATCCGGGCGACCTACTCGGAGCCCAACAGCATTCATGCCGCGCTCGCGATCAACGAGGGCTCGAAGGCGCCGGACTTCCTGTCTGGACCGATCTGGGCCATCTTCGACCGCGCCGCCGTGGAGCGTGATCACTGGAACATCGAGCCGCCGTTCACCTCGCCGACCAACGGCTTCTTCTTCAAGGCCGACACCATCCAGGAACTGGCGGCGAAGATCCGGAGCGGGCACGAATTTCAGCGCGTTCCGTTGACATATCTGGCGGAAACCGTCGCGAAGTGGAATTCATTCGTGGACAAAGGCAGCGATCCCGAGTTCGCGCGCGGGTCAGACGTACCAATGCACCGGATCGACACGCCGCCGTTTTACGCGGCGACACTCTATCCGGTCTGGCACGATTCGTACGGTGGCCTCCGAATCAACGGACGGGCCCAGGTCATCGACATGCAGGGCGAAGTCATACCCGGCCTGTATGCAGGCGGAGAGTCGAGCGGCGGCGGCAATCAGCATGGCCTCGGCAGAGCGCTCGTGCATGGCTATATCGCCGGCACGCACGCTGCGAAGGACGGCACATCCTGATGGATTCGAGCCCCGAAGCCCCAATACCGAATCCCGCGAATCATGCCGTGAGTGTCGTCGCCTGGGATATACCGTCAGCCATCGTGGTGGGCGAAAAATTCAGGATGAAAGTCGGCATCAAGTGCGCCAATGAATGCGACCTCGCGAACACGGAGTTTGGAATCTTCGACGAGAGCGGGACGCAAGTCAGCGTGGCAACGCTGCCTGCTGAACGTTGGCCTGGCACCGTCTTGCACGTAGCGGAGGTCGAGCTCGAAGCCCCTGCCAAAGAAGCGCTCTATACCTGGAGCGTCAAGGTCCGTTCAACGTCTCTGAAGACGAACTCGGAACCGGAAGGCGAGATCGTCCACGCCGAAGAATCGATCAACTTTGGCGTGAGAGTTGTCGGTCGTCCCGAGTTCATGGTCACCGTGGAGACCGTCGACGCAGGCGATCAGAGACCGCTCAGCGGTGCTCGTGTCGTCATGCACCCATATCGAGCTATCACCGACGAGGGCGGTATTGCCAAGGTGCGCGTCGCCAAGGGCACCTACAAGTTGTTTGTGTCACAGACCCGGTATGTCACGTTCGGTCTGCCCGTCGAAGTGGAGGGAGACATGACGGCGAGAGCGGAGCTCGATGTCGAGCCCGTCACCGAACGTAACTGAGACACCACCCTTTTTCGGCGTCCGTAAGCGAAAAAGCCGCTCGAATCTCGACGTGATTAGGCGTAAGCTGACCCGCACTCACGGGTCCCTTCGGTAAACCTTTCGCGCTGGATACCAGCCCGCCCCGGGCAAAGGAGAAGGCGATGAAACCTCACCGAGTCGTGTGTTTTCTGATCCTCCTATCTATTTCCCTGCTCACAGTCACCAGCTCAGCACAGACAACCAGCGGCACCGTCGCGGGATCGGTCCGCGATACATCGGGTGCCGTGATGCCCGGCGTCACCGTGGAGGCGAGCAGCCCCGCGTTGATTGAGAAGGTTCGTTCGGTTGTGTCCGATAGCCAGGGCTTGTATCGAATCGTCGATCTCCGGCCGGGGACGTACACGGTGACGTTTACTCTCCCAGGTTTCGCGACCTTCAAACGAGACGGGGTCGAGCTGACCACCGGGTTCACGGCACAAGTCAACGCCGAGATGAAAGTTGGAACGCTCGCCGAGACGATCACCGTCTCAGGCGAAGCGTCGGTTGTGGACATTCAGAACGTGCGACAGCAAACGACCATCGCGCGTGAAACGCTTGATGCGATTCCGACGACGAAGCGCATCGGCCAGTATGCGTCGATCATTCCCGGCGCGACCTACGTCAACCCGACGTTCCAGGATGTGGGCGGCAATCAGGGCGAGGGTGGTCAGTTCGGCGTTCACGGCCAGCGCGGCGCCGACCTCAGCACCAACGTCGACGGCATGAACCAGAACCAGCAGGCACTCGGTGTCTTCAGCTTCAACTCGCAGTCGTTCCAGGAAGTGGTCGTCGAGACGGGCGGCATGTCTGCTGAGGCGATGAGCGGCGGAATTCAGGTCAACATCATTCAGAAGGACGGCGGCAACCGGCTCTCGGGAAGCCTGAGCATGGCGTACGCCGGTCCGAAGCTGCAGAGCGGCAACCTGAACGACGATCTTCGAAACCGCGGGCTGAACACCGACATCTCGATCAGGCATTCGTACGACAACGGCGGCGCACTCGGGGGTCCGCTCGTCAAGGACAAACTCTGGTTCTTCACCGCACACCGGTGGTGGGGCGCCTCGCGCTACATCCAGGGGAGCTACTTCAACAAGCTCCAGGGGACGTTGTTCTACGAGCCCGATCTGAGCCGGGTGGCGCGCAACAACGAGTACTTCGAGGATCACAGCGCGCGGTTGACCTGGCAGGCGACGCAGAAGCAGAAACTCGTCGCCTCCTTTGCGCTTCAGAACAACTGCAGCTGCCCGTTCGGCCTCACCGGTGTCGGCGGCGTCAACGCCGTCAAACCGACACCCGAGTCTCGCGGTTTGCATGTGTACAACCCGCAGTACCTGCCGCTCGTCAGCTGGAGCTATCCGGTGACGAACAAGTTCTTGCTGGAAGCGGGGTTTTCGGAAAACGTGCTGGACGAAGACTCTCGACGGCAGGACGACTTGAAGCGCGATGGCACGCTCGTCGGGCCGAATGACATTCGAGTGACGGATCTCGCGCTGAACGTCGTCTACGGCTCCGATGCGAACAACAACATCTGGTCGGGTAGCTATACGCGCCGCTTTGTCAGCAAGTACAACAGCCGCGTCTCCGCGTCCTACATCACGGGAACGCACAGCCTCAAGGTCGGATACTTTTTGCAACAGTACTATCTCGGCAGGGAAGGCCGGTACAACAATCAGAACCAGATCACGGGGGCGAGGTCCTACACCTTCAGGAATCGCGTGCCCCAGTCGGTCACGATCTGGGCAACGCCGTTCGAAGTCGTCGAACACACCAACAGTCTCGGCATCTATGCCCAGGATCAGTGGGTGGTCAAGCGAGCCACGCTCAACCTTGGCGTGCGGTACGACGGCCTGTATGGCGCGGTGCCGGAGCATCACCTCCCCGCCGGCTTATTCGTGCCCGCGCGCGATTTTCCGGCGGTCAAGGGTGTGCCCGATTGGAAGAATGTGGATCCACGGCTCGGAATTTCGTATGACCTCCACGGCAACGGCAAGACCGCGTTGAAGGCATCTCTCGGGAGATTTGTTCCCTACGTCACCGCCGCTTCCAATAACCCCGCATCGAACCAAGCGACAAATGCGACCCGAACGTGGACCGACACCAACGGCAACTACGTGCCGGACTGCATCCTCGACGCGAGCTTCCCTGGCGCCAATGGTGAGTGCGGTGCGCTTTCCGATACGACGTTTGGTCAGGTGCGCGCCGGCAACACCACGTTTGCGAACGATGCGCTGACGGGATTCAACAAGCAGTTCTCCAACTGGCAGGCTGCGGTCTCGATCCAGCAGGAGCTGCGGCAGGGGATGGCGCTCAACGTCGGTTACTTCCGCACGTGGTATCAGAACTTCCTCGTGACGGACAACCTGGCAACGACTGCGGCTGATTACGATCCGTTTTGCATCCCGGCGCCGACCGACAGCCGACTCGCAAACAGCGGCCAGCAGGTGTGCGGCTTCTTCGACGTCAAGCCGGCGCTCTTCGGCGTGACGCAGAACCTCATGACACAGGCATCCAACTACGGCAAGCGAAGTGAGGTCTTCAACGGCATCGACGTCACCCTGAACACGCGGTTCGCGCAGCGTGGGCAGTTCTCCGGCGGCCTGAGCATCGGTCGTACCGTGTACGACGCGTGCGAAGTGACCGCCAAGGTTCCAGAAGCGCTTCTCAGCAACGGCACCATCAGTCAAGCGCTCGGTGGGACGACGTCGTGGACATCCGGTCAGAATTGCCGCAATGTGCGGCCGTGGTCCGCCGGCACGCAGGTCAAATTCCTGGTCGTGTATCCATTGCCATGGGATCTGCAGACGAGCGCGACGTTCCAAAACATCCCCGGCATTCCCGTCACCGCGACGAATCCGACGAGCAACGCGGTGGTGAGGACATCGCTGGGCAGGGACCTCGCGCAGTGCCGGGGCGCAGCCACCTGCAACGCCAACATGAACCTCGAGCTTCTTGACCCGACGACGTATTACGAATCGCGATTGTCCCAGTTCGACCTGCGCTTTACCAAGCGCGTGCGAGTGAGCGGCGTCACGCTGCGCGGCAACTTCGACATCTACAACATGCTGAACGGGGCGTCGATTCTCTCGATGAACGGTGGTTACGGCACGAACTGGCTCGTCCCCTACGAGATCATGGGTGGGCGGTTGCTGAAATTCAGCGGGCAGATCGAATTTTAAGAACGTTCGGGTCGTTCGGGTCGTTCGGATCGTTCGAACGACTCGAACGATCCTTAGAATTCGATACGCATGCCGATGTGTGCGGTCCGGGGAGGCTGCATCAGCGTCGGGATGCGGAACGATGCGGATGTCACGACATTCTCTTCGACTTCCTCACCCGTATTGAGCGCGTTGAAGAGCGTCAGCATTCCGGTCACGTACGCCTTCCCGACACGAAACGATTTCTGGACTCGTGTGTCGAGCGAGAACGTGAACGTGAACCGCGTGCGGCCTCGGCGGTACGCGGAGATCGCTTCCGGTCCCTGGTTCAGGCCTGGCACGACGACGAATCTCGAGAACGATTGTCCATCCTGGTACCGCGCGGCGGCGCTGACCACATATCGCTTCGGTGCGAGGTACTGCCCCCACAATTTCATGGCATAGCCGCGATCCGAAAACGCGTGCCCTCGCGCGTAGGTCGTGGCGTTGGGATTTTCGAACAACTCGCCGATAAGCCCCGGATCGTTCTCAGCAGCCCCGAAACCACGGTTTGCGCCGAGCGTCGCGCCGTGGTACGCGCTGCCATCGAAGCGCGTCCGCGCGATGCCCCCGATGTTTCCCTCGAGCGTGACCTCGAAACCCTTGTAGTAGCCGGTGTGCCCCTGCGGGTTCGTGAGGACATATTGATCCTGCCCGAACGACGAGGGCTTGCGATCGTAGACGAGCAACAGACGATCGTCCTGAGGCTCGACGTATCGCTCGCCCGCGTCTGAGACAGGCGTGAGCAGGTAATCGTCCTCGGTGACTCCGGTATTGACCGATGCGATCAGCTGGCGTTCGTGACGTTCGACTCCTGTCAGCCTCAGCGACCACTCGCCGGCGCGGGTGACGATGCCGGCGACGAGCTCGTCGGTGTGCGGTTGCCGGAGGTTCGAGTCGATTCGGTTCGGTATTCCATTGGCGCAACAGGCACCGACGGCCGCGATGAGAACCCCGCGCTCATTCGCGTCGAAGACGCGATCGCGATTCGCGTCGTCCCAGCGATACACCCGACCGCTGAGCGCCGACGGATCACCGAACGACAGATAGTCGAGCGGCAGGTTATGCATGTAGCGCGCACGCCCGCCGAACACCTCGAGCCGTTGCTCGCTGTCGACGATCCAGTGAACGGAGAGTCGCGGCGCCAGCGACGGCCACGCGATCGTGGAACCGCCGCGCGACGATCCGCGCGTCAACTCGACCCGCGCCCCGGCGTCCACTCGAATGCGCCGCGGCAGGAACAGTTGGTCGTTAATGTAACCAGCGGCCGTTGTCGACATCCAGTGCGAAGGTGAGCCGCTGGCTTCGTATTCCCACAGGCGTGCGGGAATTCCGTCGACCATTTCCGCGACCGGGCTGGAAGCGGTGAAGCGCGTTGCGGCGGAGCTTCGCGTCAGGCTCGCGCCTAACGCGAGCGAATGACGGCGTCTCGGCCACGCGGGTTCAACGTCGATGCGCCCCACGAATTTCCGCCGCGTACTTGGAAACACCTCGAAGAGCGACGGCACGGGGCCGTCGCGAAGGCGATCGACGACCGCGGCGGCGACGTGCGCGTCCGAACTTGGCGCGACGTCCAGAACAGGGGCCAACTCGCCACGCTCGAACGCCGACGAGGCAGACCAGGCGCCTCCCCTCGCCGTCCAGTGGTCCCACGTCGCCTGCGCCGTTGTGAACGTATCGTTCTCGCGCGCCATCTTGTCGGGAACACGCGCACGCCCCGGATATGGCATGGTCACCCGGTCGACCGTCGCCGTCATGCGTAGCCGACTCGTGTCGCCGGTCGTCAGCGCCGAGTTGGCGAAGAACGAATGGACGCCGGTGCTCAGGAGCGCAGGATCATCGCGCTCGATGCGATCGGTCACGACCTGGCGGGTGGACAGAAACACGCCGCCGCGTCGCGAGAGACGGCCCTCGAGCTGCGCGCCCCACTCCCGGTGATTCGCGAACCTGGCGATAGATGGCGCGGACGGTTGCGCATTGCTCGATTGCAGTGCAGCGGGCGCGCTCGCGAAGGACATTCCTCCATGCCAGGCATTGGAGGGCAGCTTGGGCAGCAGCGTCAGTACCGGACCAGCGCCTCCGACGGAGGGCGGCAACATCGCTGTGTGCACCAGGAGCGATTCGAGCGCTTCTGGATCGGACCTGATCAACGGTGTTCCCGTTCGGACCGGATCGGTCACCTCGACTTCGCCAAGCCTGATGGATGTCTGCCGCCACGAGGAGCCGGATCCACCGATCAGCGCAGCCTCGCCGGCCCAGAGACCGCCACTCGATATGCGATCCACGACAACCTGCGCCACCGAGGTTTCAACGATCGACGCCGATGCATCGTCGCCCGGAAACGTGGCCAGGGCGGATCTGTCGAAGCTGTAGCCGTGCCCGAACGCGTCGGATTGAACGACCCGCGTCGTCGATGCGATGCACACATCGGCCGGATCGCAGAAATCGATGATGACTTCCGCGATGGCTGCCGATGCCACGGAGAAGACCGCTTCGGCGTCGCGGAAGCCGGAGAGCGCCGCGGTCAGACGATATGTGCCGGGAAGAAGCTGCCGGAAGAGCACGGCGTCGCGCAGATCGATCACCTCCGCGTCGCGCAGGAATTCGGGGTCGTCCGCGGTTTTGAGCTCGAGGTGCACAGGCGACGTGACACTCGCCGGTGAGATGACCCGCACACGGATCGTTGCGGTGTCAGCGTCCAGGGCGTTCGCTGGAATTGCACTGAATGACACGATGACCAACGCCAGCCCAGCCGTTCTGGGTAGAAGCGCCGTCGTCGCAGTCGCCAATGCGCAGCATTGTAGCCTACGGATGAGCTGCACGTTTTGTCTTAAATCAAGGTTCTACTGGACTTATGTCTGACGCCCGAATAGCAGCGCACGATGATCGTTATCGGACGATCCGCCGTTCTCGAACGGTCCGGATGGGCGACGCAATCACATTAGAATTTCCACGGAGGAATGCATTGAACATCAGACTCTCCGCGCTGGCGCTCGTCGCAGGACTCCTCTCGGTGTCCGCGCCGCTCGCGGCCCATCACTCCTGGCCGGTCAGCTACACGAAGCTGGTCACGGTGAAGGGCACTGTGACGTCCGTCTCGTGGGGCAACCCGCACCCGATGTTTTCGCTCGACGTGCAGGCCGCCGACGGGACGATAGAGAAGTGGAATGTGGGCGGCCCGGCCGTCACGCAGATGGAGCGCAACGGCTGGTCTTCAACCACGCTCAAGGTGGGCGATACCATCACCGGTATCGGCTATCAATTCGGTGACGGACAGAAGATCATCCGTCTCGAGAGGGTCGTGCTGGCCGACGGTAAAGAGATGCGGGTCTACGCCCGCTGAGGGGATCGGGCGCGCATTCGCATCGCGAATGCGCGCCCACGTCTATTAGCGAGTCGCTACGGCGGCGTTGCCAGCCTTCTCGACTTCCGCCACATCCGTCAAGCGATTGCCGTGGAACGGCGCGATCGTTTTCACGTTCAACTTGAGTCGCTTGATGTTGTCAGCCAGCGCCTTGGCGGCCGGCACGGCGGGCGCAATCAACGGCGTGCCCGCCTGCGCGGGCGGTGTGAACGCATCGGGCTCGCCCAGAATGCGGTCCGCTGGCAGGTAGACCACCAGCATGTCGCCCGTATGCTCGTACCCCTGCAGGCGATGCAGTTCGATCACCCGCTTGCCATCGGTCAGCTGTCCATCGTCACCGATCGTCTGCACCACAGCGGCTTTCTTCACCTCGGACTGACGGTCCGGGCGAATGGTGTGCTCCGTCATCGCCACATGCTCGATGAACGCTTTGTTCGATTCGTGCGTGACGATGGTGGCGCCTTCGGCAATGGCCGCACGGATGCCGCCCAGATGATCCCAGTGGTGATGTGATGTGACGACGTACTTGACCGGCTTGTTTGGAATCAGTTCCTTCGCCTTGGCCAGCACCGCCTCACCGCGAGCCTGCGTGTTCGGCGTGTCGACAACGACGATGTGGTCGGCCATTTCGATGGCGAGACTGTGGTGCGTGCCGCCAGTGAGATAGAAGACACCGTTGCCCAACTTCTGGGAAGTGACGTTGATCGGAGGCGGCTGGAACGCCTTGACGTTGTCGGGCACCGTGATATCAACCGCGGGATTGGCCGTGATGGCGGAGATCGTCAGGTCGAGCGATGGGAAACCGTCCTGCGTCACCACCAGATGCGACGGACGCGTCACGCCGCCGCCGAAATCCTTGTAGTCGGAATAGGTGGTTTCAATCAGCATGTCGCCGACAATCGGCTGGTCGATCCACGTTCTCACCTTCTCGACCTGGCCGTCGGCGTTGATGGTGCCTTCCATCTTGTACTTGCCGCCTACCGTGAAGGCGACGTCCGTGCCGGTTCCGTTTGGCTTCGTCGTGGCGTTATTGGCCATTGCCGCCTTCACGAATCCCGTCGGCGTCGACCAGATGGCCAGCATGCGTTCGGGGGCTGCGTCGGGGGCGGGAGCGGCCGGTGCACCGGGCATGGGCGGCACGTTCCACGCATAATCGCCGCTCACGACCTGCACCTGGCGCTGCTCGCCGAAGAACGGCGCGCCGCCGCCGCGCGGCATCACGGCGCCCATCTCGCGCACCAGTTCGACCCGCGCGCTGCTGGTCTCGTAGTTGATGAGGCCCGTGTAGCTTTTCACCGTCACCGGCGGCCAAGGATCGGTCGACGTGTAGTTCTGCCCGACGGAGAAGTTCTTTCCGGCCCCGACGAACTGGACCGTCTTCACGTTCTCCACATTGAGAAGGGCCGCAGCCTTCTGGAGCGGCGTCTGCTGCGAGCAGGCGGCGCCCGCCAGGGCTAGGAATCCGGCCAGAGCCAAAGCGATGTAACTGCGCATCTGTCTGCTCCTGATTAAATTAAAGAGGGGCGCACATTGTGCCACGTGTAGCGCATTTGTGTACGAGCAAGTAGGCGAATCCTACGCGAACGACCCGAACGACCCGAACGATTTATTGCCTGACTGGTTCGCTCTTCGGCGCGCCGTAGTCCTTATTGTTAGCGGCCGTTGGATGCGGCTCTCCGCGGTGACACGTCCAGCAGGTGACGACTTGCATTCCATTCGGAAATACACCAGTCCCGGGAAAATTCGAATTGATCTGCCGAACCAGCAGGATCATGTTGCGTGCGATGTCCTTGCGTGGATTCGCCTCCGCCTCAAACGGCCGGCCGCCGCCGTGACAGAACGAGCAGTCGACGTGGAGTGAGTTGCGGAACACGTGCATGACGCCGCCGCCATGAACCTGCGTGCCCGGTGGCAGCACTTTCAAATTGACCGCAGGCGTAATCTGCGGGGCAGGTCCGCCGAGCGACTCGTTGCGGTTGAAGAACTCCTTGGCCGGCTCGATCTCCGGCTTGACGCTGCCGCGGTGGCACGTCGTGCAGTCCACTTCGTGGTAGCCAGCCGGGAAAATCCCGGTGCTGCTGGGGAAGCTGCCGTCGATCTGCCGCACGATCCCGATCATTTTTCGAGCGATGTCTTTCTTGGGATTGTTGTCACTGGCCATGTCACCCTGCACATGGCAATAGATGCACTGCACGCCAAGCGCTTCGTTGAACAACTGCATCGTGAACAGCATGTCAGTGTTCGGCGCCAGCACCTTGAGGTTCTTTGGGGCGGGCGGTTGCGCACCGCCGGCCCTCTGACCACCGGCCGGTTGTTGCGCGGTGAGCGTAACTGAAAATGCGAGCAGCAGAATCGCAAGAAAGCGCATCGGCATGATCCTTTAAGAAAGACGAGCGGGCGTAATTGTAGTGCTATCGAGCGAACGACCAGGTACGTTCCGAACGACCCGAACGATCCGAACGATCTAAACGTTCGCGGTCAGTCGAGCCTGCGTCGGTCTTCCCATTTCCAGCGCCGTCACGATGTGATCGAGCGTGACCGGAGCTCGCACGAACACCTCGTCGCCGACCGCGGCGGAAATCGCGTTCAGCACGGCACAGCAGCCAGCGGCAACCGGCGGCTCGCCGATGCCGCGTGCACCCACCGGCGTCTCGGGATCCGGAAGTTCGACAGCCGCCCAGTCCATGTGCGCCGGCACGTCGAGAATCGTCGGAGGTTTGTTCTGGTAGAACCTGCGCGCCAGCGGCACGCCGTAGCGCTGGTCGTACACCCATCGCTGGCCGAGCGCGTGACCGATGCCGAGAATCGAGCGGCCGAGCACCTGGCCTCCGAGCGATGCGGGGTGAATAACCGTTCCAACGTCGGCGACGCAGAGATAGTCCAGGATGCGGTAGACGCCGGTCTCGACGTCCGCCTCCACCTCTGCGAACGCGGCGACGAACGAGAGCGTCGTGCCGTCGCGCGGATACTTGTCTTTCGCGACAGCCATCAGCCCCTGTCCGGCGAGCGCCGCCGCCGCACGTTTGGTGAATGCGTTGACGTCGTCGGGGACCTCATGACCGTCGTAAATGCCACCGAGCTCGATGGCCCGTTGCGCGGCTCGCGCCACCGGCATACCGGCTCCGCCACCACGGCGCGCGACCCGCTCGTTGGCCACGACATAGTCCTCGGGCCGCCCGCCGAGATCCTTCGCCGCGATCTGCTGCAGCTTCTTGATGCCGTCGGTGGCCACGGCATGCGCTGCGCGCGTCATGGCGTGCGTCGTCTGGCTGCCGCCGGAGACGCAGCTCCACGGCAGGTTCCTCGATGTATCGCCCCAGGTGAGCACCACCTTCTCCCACGGCATGCCCATCATCTCGGCGGCGACGCGCTGACAATCCGAGAATGACTCGGTGCCCAGATTGCCGATGCCGGTCTGGACGTACATCCGGCCGTCCGGTTTGATGATGAAGAGGCCGTCGAAGCCGACTGAGCCCGCGTTGTACGAGCTGATCGCCACGCCGCTGCCGCGTACTTTGTTGCCGTTGCGTACGCCGCTCCGCGCTTTGCGTTCATCCCACTTGAACATCTGCGCGCCCTTGTCGAGCGCCTCTTTGACGAAGCAACTGGTGGCGTAGGTGCGATTGCCGCGCGCATCAGCGGGACCGAACTTCGCTTTGCCGGCAGGCGCGTTGATCTTGCGGATCTCAACCTGATCGACACCGAGCTTGCGCGCGCACTTCGCGATCAGCGGCTCCATCAGCACGATGCCCTGCATCCCGCCAGGCTGACTCTGCGCGCGGCGAGGCGGCGTGTTCGTAATCGCGGTGACGCCGCGCCAACGCATCGCTTCGGGTTGAAACAGCAGCGACGCGAAACGGCTGGCCGTATTGCCGTCGTTGCCCGGTCCGTACGGCCCCCCTTCGACCACGGTGTACATGTCGAGCGCGGTGATGCGGCCGTCCTTCGTCAATCCGATCTTCATCCGCCCATGTACAGCGGGACGGGCGCCGCCGATTCCGTGCTCTTCCTCGCGGCTGACGCGCATCAACACGGGCTGGCCGGTCTTCTTGGCGAGCAGCGCGGGGATGATGTCGGTGACCGATCCGGTCCCCTTGCTTCCATAGCCGCCGCCGCAATACTCGCTGACGAGGACGACGTCTTCCGGCTTGAGATCCAGCCAGCGCACCACCGACATCACGGTCTGCACCGTGCTTTGCGTGGATAGGTGAATGAACAGCTTGCCGTTCTGCCAGTACGCCATCGACGTGCGGCTTTCCAGGCACTGATGGCTCGTGTTCGGCGTGACGAAGGTCTCGTCGAGCACGACGTCGGCTTTCTTGAAGCCGGCCTCGAGATCACCGTATGTCCAACTCGGGTCGGTGTCCTTTCCCATCGGCAGACGACCGGCGTTGTATTCGTCGACCTCAGCCTGGGTCCATTTCAAATCCATCACTTCGGGGATCGGCGCAGGCTGCCCCGGTGCCGCCGTGGGGCGTATCCAGACGTTTCCCTCGACGCGCGCGTTTGGCGCACCAGGCAACAGCGACGCAACCGGATCCGTGCTGTGTGGGAGGCGCTCCCATTTGATCTTGAGCCGTTCAATCGCCTCCGCCGCCGTGAGCTCGTCGACGGCGGCGACGGCGAGCACGGGCTCGCCCTGATAGAGCGGCTCGTTGGTCAGCGCTTTCTCGCTCCTCGGATTCGCCCTGATGAGGGCGCCCGCGTCGCTGACCTGATCTTTCGGTCCCGGCACGTCGTCCGCGGTCAGAATCGCTCTGACACCGGGCATCGCGAGCGCGGCGCTCGCGTCGATGCTCCGGACGCGTGCGTGAGGGAAGGGGCTGAGCAGCAGCTTCGCAAACAGCATCCCCTCGGCGCGGAAGTCTTCCGCGTACTTCGAGCGGCCTGTCACCTTCGCTCTGAGTTCCGGGGTCGTATAGTTCTGTCCGACGAGTTTCTTGTCAGCCATGCTCACACCTCGTCGTGTGCGTGGGTGTCAATGATCCAGCGCTCCGGATCGTGGTGATGGAGAAACTCCTGGCGGCTGATGTCGCCGAAGATCATTCCTTTGGTAATCCACCGCTTCTCCGGACGGATCGCGAAATACACGTGCGCGATCGTCAAGCCAACCAATCCGATGCCCGAGAGCCCGTGCAGGACGTACATCACGCCCCACGTCGCGTCGTTGAAGAGATACGGATTACGTACAAACAGTGGCGTCTCCACCCGATTCATCATCAAGATCCCGGTGGGCACCGACGCCAGCGCCGACAGGACGATGGCCGTGTGATACATCTTGTTGTCCCACGGATATTTCGCAGCCTTTCGCGGCGCCGGGGCGCGTTGGCCGAAGGCTCTCTTCAACCGTGCGATCGCCTCGCGCGCATCGTCCTTGTTCAACCAGATCGACCAGAAGTCGAGCCAGAAGCTCGCGTGGATGATGTGGTACACGATGGAAACGGTGAGGAGGAGTCCCGCGATCCAGTGGATCTCGATCCAGTTGAACCGGAGCCCGAGGACCGGCGCGGACGCCGTGCCGAGGAGCGTCAGCATCGACGCCGCCATAATCCAGTGGAACGTCCGGGCCGCGAGCGAATGCCGCGCCACGCGCGCCGGCACCGTGGCTGCCGCCGCTTCGTTCACCGGTGCGGTGGCAGGTCCCTCCGGCTTCGGCCAGAACTTCACAAACAGCGTGTGCGCCAGCATGAACCCGATGCCGAACGCGAACGCGACGTAGACGAGGCCCCACTGTGCGTGGATCGGCGTGTCCTCACCCCAGGGGTTGATGCCCCATTGCACCAGGAAGTTCGTCATACCTGTGCCTCTCCCCTGATCGCGCGTTTCACGAGGTTCTTCACCAGCGGGATCTTGTAGCCGTTGTGGGCGAGCGGACGCGCACCCCGCGCCGCAAGGTCACCGGCCATCGCCGCGGTTTCTTCGTTCCGCGGCTTGCCCGCGATCGCATCTTCGACCGCGGTCAACCGCATCGGATGCGCGGCCACGGCGTTGACGACGACCCGAGACCCGCTGATGGTGCCGTTGGAGACCTTGAGCGCTGCCGCGATGTTCACGAGCGGGAAGTCCCACACCTGGCGCTCGCGGATCTTCTCGAAGTAGAACTCCGCGCCCGCCCACGCGGCCGGAATACGAATGGCCGTCAGCAGCTCGCCGGGCTGGAGGACCGTCATGCGTGTGATGTCGACCGACGGCCCGATGAAATAATTCTGTGCGTCGACGACGCGGTCACGTCCAGAGGAGCGAATCACCATCTGTGCGTCGAGCGCGATGAGCGCCGGCGCGGTATCGGATGGATTCACGGCGACGCAGCGGTTCGCATCGAAGATCGCATGTTCGCGATTGATGGCCGTTGGCGTGTCGGCGTAGCAGATGTTGCCGCCGGCCCGATAACAGGTCCACCCGGAACGGTAATACCAGCAGCGTGTGTCCTGCGACACGTTGCCGCCGAGCGTGCCCTGGTTGCGAATCTGCGGCGAGGCGACGAGCGCTGCGGCCTGTGACAGCAGCCGGAAGCCTTCCTTGACCAGCGGACTGTTCGCCACGTCGGTGAGCGTCGTCGTCGCGCCGATCTCGAGGCCTCCGTCGGCGGCCTTCTTCACGCCTCGCAGGGCCTCGACGCCGCTGAGATCGATGACCACTTGGCGGCGCTTGTTACGGTCCTTGAACCAGTCAAAGGTGTCGAGGCCGCCGGCGAGTACCCACGCATTCTTGTCGTACTGCTCGAGCAGCGCGACGGTGTCTTCGACGGTCGTTGGCTGAAACAGCTCGAAGACGGGCATTACGTCATGGATGATTGCCATCTCCGTCTCCTTTTACGTCGTCGTTTTCTGCATGTATGCGGCGCCGCGCATCATCGCGCGCAGGATCTTGTCGTAGTCACCGCAGCGGCACAGGTTGCCCGAGATGCCATGCGCGAGCTGCTCGCGTGTGGGGCTCGGGTTCGTCTTCAGGAACCCGACGGCCGACATGATGAAGCCCGACATGCAGAACGCACACTGGAATCCCTGTTCGTCGATCACCGCCTGCTGCACGGGATGCAGCGTGCCGTCCGCGCGCTCGAGCCCTTCGATGGTCTGAATCGTCTTGTTGCGAACCGTGTGCGTGAGGATCGAGCACGAGTAGTGCGGGACATCGTCGATGAGGACGGTGCAGGCGCCGCATTCTGAACGATCGCACCCCAGCTTGGTGCCGGTGAGGCCAAGCTTGTAGCGCAGCGTCATCGCGAGCGTTTCCTGCTTCATCACGTCCACGCGACGCATCTGGCCGTTGACGTTCAACGTCATCAGCCGCTCCACTGCACCGGGCAGCGATCCCTGGCCGATCAGCGTGGATCCGCGGAACAAGTACGCCGACGCGGAGACGGCCGCGCCGCTGGCAATCACCATCTTGATGAACGCGCGCCGTGAAACGGTGTTGGGTTCGAAGGGCGATTGCTGCTGGATATTCATAAAGCGTTTACCTCGTCAGGAAACCCGTACGCGGCCGCCGCAGCAAGAAACAGGGAGGGTCGTGTTGCGCGCATCCTACTGCAGAGGGGGAGTGGCGTAAATAGATTTGATCAATGCGCCGATTCCCTAGCCGTGTCGGGTGTATTTCCTCGATTGCCTCGCGACGTGACGTATATCCTTTGGGCGCCGTGGCTCGAGTTGCGCGACTGGCGTGCGTATTCTTCGTCGCCAATGCTCCCGACGTGTGGGCGCAAGATGGCAGCACAGCGGCATCGTCGCCGGCGATTGAAGCCGCAAAGGCTACCAGGCCGCCGGTCATCGATGGCGGCGTCGGCGACGATGAATGGCAGGCGGCGACGCCAGTCACAGGCTTCATCCAGTACGAGCCGCAACGCGGCGAGCGATCTCAGCTCCAGACCGAAGTTCGGGTTCTCTACGATGCCGCGCACTTGTATGTTGCGTTTCGTGCGTGGGATCCCGAACCGATTACGGCACAGTTGACGCAACGCGACGCCGATCTCCTTCGTGATGACGCGGTCGTGGTCGTCGTCGACAGCACCAACGACCGCCGTTCGGGCTACTACTTCATCACCAACGCGCTCGGTACCCAGGCCGATGGCCGCATCTCGGACGACGGCCGTACTTCAGAAGCCACGTGGGACGCGCCGTGGCAGTCCGCCGCGATGCGCACCGAGTACGGCTGGTCGGCCGAGTTCAGCATCCCGTTGTCGTCGATCAGATACGCGTCGGGCGAGCGCCAGACGTGGGGCATCAACTTCGGCCGCAGCCGCCGTCGCAATCTCGAGCTGAGTTTCTGGAGCGGCCCGCTCGACAATCAGTGGCGCGTATCGGAGGCGGGCCGGCTGACGCAGTTGAGCGTGCCGGCGCCTGTCGATCGCCTTCAAGTTGTGCCCTATGCGCTCGCGCAGGCGCAGGACGGCGTGTCGCCGAACTGGGACGCAGGCATAGATGCTCGTTATGCGATTACCGCGACGACGGCGATCTACGGGACGCTGTATCCGGATTTCGCGACCGTGGAGGCCGACCAGGAGCAGATCAATCTGACGCGTTTCGAGCTGACGCTTCCGGAGAAGCGCCAGTTCTTTCTCGAGGGCCAGGAGCAGTTCAACCAACGGTTCCCGAACCGATACCCGACGTTCTACTCGCGCCGCATCGCAGACATCTCGACGGGTGAGAAGCTCCTGGGCAAACAGGGTCCCTGGGCCGTTTCCTTCGTTTCAGCCGAGTCGAATCCTTCCGGAGCGGAACAGTCCGCCAACTACAGCGTTGGCCGCGTGCAGCGCGACATTCTCGGGCGGTCCACCGTCGCCGTCATGGCGTCCAACAGACGGTTCAATAGCGCGGACCAGGGCGCATTCAGCGCCGATACCAGCCTGTTCTTCGGTCGAACGTTCAGCATGACGGCGCAGGCCGTCAAGACGTACGGACTCTTCGGGCACGGAACGATGGCCTTCCTGATCCGTCCTTCGTACGATTCATCGACAGGCCACTTCCACGTGCGTTATGGCGATATCGGCAACCATGTCGCAGAGAACTTGAATGTCATCGGGCAAATTGTCGACGACGATCGGCGGGAACTCGACTCACATGTCACGAAAATCGTCTGGATTCGCAGAGGGGCATTCGAGCAATTCCGCTACGACTCGAACTACAACGCCTACTGGAGTCATGCCGGCGCGTTGAGACGATGGAAAGGCAACCAGGCGGTGGCGGTCGAGTTCCGCAACCGGATGAATACGAGCTTCTCCTGGGCAGAGGAAATGATCGAGTTCGAGAAGCCCTTTCGAAATCGCCAGGTCACGCTCGACGTCGGGTACAACACGCGAGAGTATCAATCGGTGACCACCGGGCTCGAGTTCGGCCGCAACTTCGACTCGGACTACCTGCTGTGGACCGGAGCGGCGCGCTACAAGGTGACGCAGGCGCTGTCGGCCGAATACTCGCTCGAGCGTCTGGAATTGGATCCTGACCCGCGGGACCAGAGCACGTGGATACACGTCATTCGTGCGAATCAGTCCTTCACGAAAGACCTGTTTTTGAAACTCTTCTTCCAGACGAATTCCGCGATTGAGCGCAACAACGTTCAGGCCGTGTTCGTCTGGCGATATCTGCCGCCGTTCGGGACGTTCCAGGTGGCGTACCAGCGCGGCACGGCAGGATTCGGTGAACGGTCCACACAGGGCAACACCTTGTTTGTGAAGACGACGACTGTCTTTTAGTGGCGTGTAGCGACTGATGCACTGCCACCTGCGACAGCCCTTCGACGCCGATTCTGCGGGCCGCGACGACGGCGCGGCCTGTCCAGATTTGCGAAACATGTACCTCTAAAGATGTAGGATCGGCCCGTCATCAGGAGGCACCCATGAGCAGACGACTTCTCGCAATGATTGGCGGGGTGGTCATCGTCTTCGTGGTGATTGTCGCGCTTTTGAGGCTACGGCCCGGCGACAGCTCACAGTCGCTCGACACTCCGTGGGGTGAACCGGACCTCCAGGGCATCTGGACGAGCGACAGCGAGATCCCGTTGCAGCGCCCAGCCAAGTACGCAAACCGGGAGTTCTTCACCGACGAGGAGCGAGCTGAACTCGACAAGCAGCGCGCTGACGCTGTCGGTCGCGAAGCTGAGGCTGACCGTCGCGACCGCGGCTCGGAGCAGGATGTCGGCGGCGCATACAACGCGGCGGTGTTCTCCACACATAAACGCATGGGTCGTCGGACGTCGCTGATCGTGGATCCGCCAGACGGCAGAATTCCTCCGCTTACATCAGAGGCGCAGAAGAAGCGGTCGGTCATGCGCGAGTATTACCTCGCCCTGATCCAGGCGACCGACTTGTGTAAGAACAAAATGCCCGGTTGCGAAGGCGGCCAATATGGGCCGCCATCTCCGCGACGATCGGAGACACCTCCGTACTACGTGACGGTTGGCGCGGCTGGTGGAGGCGGAGCGGGAGGCGGCGCGATCAATCGAGCCGACAACCCGGAAGATCGCGGGCTCGGTGAGCGGTGTATGCAAGCGGCCCTGCCGGACTTTGGCGGCAACGCCGGTTTCTATCTCCAGATCATCCAGTCGCCCGGGCGTGTGTCGACGTTCTATGACACAGGCCAGGGACAGGGGTGGCAGCGCATCATCCCGGTGACCAGCAGCCCGCATCTACCTCCAAACGTCCGCCAGTGGTGGGGCGACTCGCGCGGTCACTGGGAGGGGAAGACGCTCGTTGTCGACGTGACGAATTTCAGTCCCAAGTCGTACTTCCAGGGTTCCCAGGAGAACCTGCATCTCGTCGAACGCTGGACGCGCCTCGATCCGAACACGATCGAATACGCCGTCACGATCGAGGATCCCACAACGTGGACGAGACCCTGGACCGTGAAGCAGGAGTACAGCAAGCAGAGCGACCAGCAAAACCGGATCTATAAGGAGCCACGGTGTCACGAGGGCAACTACGGGATGCCGGCGCTCCTTCTGGGCGCGCGCGAGCAGGAACGGGCGTTCGCCGAGAAGCGTGGGCCGGATCCCGCCACGGAGTGCACGGCCGGATGCGGAGGGTTTGCGTTCGGCTTTTCGGACACCGGTGAGGACGCCAATCCGTTGGCGAGGTAATTCGAGCGTCGGTGGGGTCCCGCTTCAGCCGGACCTGGGCAAGAAGGAGAGCTCGTCATGCGGCACAGCTTCAAAAGCACGATTGCGACAGTGGCGATTGTCTCCGCCGCCGTGGGCGCCATCATCGCTGTATCGGTGACGCGGACGTCCGGTCAGGCCTCGCGATCGGCACGCACAGCGGACGGCAAGCCGAACTTCAGCGGCATCTGGCAAGCGCTGAACGAAGCCAACTGGGATCTGCAGGCGCACGACGCGCGCCCGGGAGCGGTGACGCAACAGGGCGTATATCCCTATGACTATGCGCGCGTACCAGCGGCACCCGTACTCGCGCTCGGCGCGGCGGCCGGTGTCCCAGGATCGACTGGTGTCGTTCAGGGCGATGGTCAGATTCCGTACACGCCGGAAGCCAAGAAAATCAGGGATGAGAATGCCGAGCACTGGATTGACCGCGACCCGGAGCTCAAATGTTATCTGCCGGGAATTCCGCGCGCGATGTACATGCCGTACCCGTTCGAAATCGTCCAGAGCACGAACAAGATCCAGATGGCGTACGAGTTCACGAGCACGGCCCGCACGATTCATCTCGACAAGGTCGAACCGCCACCCGATGACACGTACATGGGTCATTCGGTGGGCCACTGGGAAGGGGACACGCTGGTTGTCGACGTGACGCACTTCAACGGCAAGAACTGGTTCGACAGGGCCGGGAACTTCCATAGCGACGCGTTGCACCTGGTTGAACGCTTCACACCGATCACGCCTGACGCCATTCAATACGAGGTCATGATCGAAGATCCGAAAGTCTTCACCCGCCCGTGGCGAATCGCCATGCCGCTCTACCGCCGTCTCGAGGGGAACGCGCAGCTCATGGAGTATCGCTGCATCGAATTCGTCGAAGAGTTCCTGTATGGCAATCTGCGCAAACAGCAACTGGTCAAGCGCTGGGAAGGAGACACCATCATCGTTGACATCACGCGGAAGGTCCCGGCTGGTGAGAAGCTCAATGACTGGTACCGGCGGTGACCGCGTCTTTCGTCGCTCGCGTCTACTGCTTATCTTCCTTGCCGCGTCCGTAGGATCCACCGCGCTGGCAACAGCACAGTCCGGCGGCACGTTCGCGCCGACCAGCAACATGCTCGCGGCTCGTTCGCAACACTCGGCGACATTGCTCGCCGATGGCCGCGTGTTGATCGCAGGCGGAGGAGCGGGGAACGCCCCGATCCTGATGAGCGCCGAAATCTACGATCCAGACGCCGGAACGTTCCGCGCTGCGGCCTCGATGGCCGCTGCGCGGCGGATGCATACCGCCACGCTGCTTCCGGACGACAGAGTTCTGATCGTCGGCGGCTATGGTGCGGGCGCCGCGCTGGCAAGCGCGGAGGTGTTCGATCCGCGAACCGGCAACTTCACCGCAACGGGCAGCTTGAGCACGGCGCGCGGGGGACATACCGCAATTCTCCTCCCCACAGGCAAAGTCCTCATCGTTGGCGGATACGGATGGAACACCTATCCCGACATCGCGCCGGCCGAACTCTACGACCCGGTGACCGGGACGTTCGCATCGGCAGGCGGCTATGTCGGTCGAGGAGGATGCGACTTCTGCGCGCCGTCAGTGCTGTTGTCTGACGGCGGCGTGCTGTTTCCGGGGCAATATCCCGCGCAACTCTACAATCCGGCAAGTGATGTGTTCAGCCCGATCGGAATGATGGCTCGCGAGGAATCGACGGCCGCTGTGCTCATGAACGGCCAGGTGTTGTTTGCAGGAGGCGAGCCGATCGGGCGGACCGCCGACGCCGAACTCTATGACCCGGCGACGCGTACATTTGTGTCCACTGGAAGCATGGCCGCGCCGCGCGTCTGGCACACGCTGACTCTGCTTCCGAACGGCATGGTCCTGGCTGCAGGCGGCGAGACCGATAGCTGCACGGGACGCAGTTGCTTTTTCGCCGGGAGCGTCGCGAGCGCGGAGGTGTACGACCCTTCGGCCGGCGCCTTTGTTGCGACCGGCAGCATGGCTGCAGCCCGCGAAACGCACACGGCCACGCTTCTCAAGGACGGCAAGGTCTTGATCGCGGGCGGTGTCTCATACGGAGGCATCGGCATTTACTACGGTCCTACGACAAGCGCCGAGCTCTACTCACCAGATGTGCAACTCCCTGCGCCCACTCTTGCTTCCGTGTCCGGCAACGGACAAGGACAAGGGGCAATCTTTCACGCCGGTACACGGAATGTGATCACGCCCGATGATCCGGCAGCGGTCGGCGAGAGCATCGACATCTACTGCACTGGCCTGGCTGCCAGCGGCGTGATTCCACCGCAGGTCGCCATCGGCGGCCGCATGGCCGCTGTCCTCGCCGTCGGCACGGTGCCTTTCGCGCCAGGCGTGGACCAGGTACGCGTTCGCATCCCAACTGGCATTACGCCGGGCCCATCCGTGCGCGTGCGCCTGACGTATCTCGATCGGCCAAGCAACGAAGTCACGATCGGTGTGAGGTGATCCGGTGCGAAACGTGCGAAAGGTGCAATAGGTGCAATGTGTGCGGAGGGTGCGACCGGTGCATTTTTCGCACCCATTGCACGCTCGCACCGTTCGCACCTATTGCACCCTTCGCACCCCTCGCACCCCACTGAGAGGCACACATGAACCGACGCGACTTCATCAAAGCGAGCACGGCGGGGCTTGCCGCCGCCACAATTCCTGCGGCCGGCTGCAGGAGAGAGTCCGACACCACCGCGAGCGCCGGACAGCTCGGAGAGCTCCGGTCGGCGACGCCCGCCGATCTTCAGGGCCTCGTCGGTGACGGCCGACAGCGCCGGATTCTGCTGCGTGGCGGCGTCGTCCTGAGCCTCGACCCGAGAGTGGGAGACTTCGAAAAGGCCGACGTCCTGATTGACGGGAAAAGGATTGCCGAGATCGCGCCAGCGATCTCCGCGGGCGACGCCGAAATCGTCGACTGCAGCGGAACGATCGTGATGCCGGGCTTCATCACCACGCATCATCACCAGTACGAAACATTGCAGCGCAGTGTCATCCCCGATGGCTTACTGGCGGGCGCCTGGCCGCAGGAGAGCTACGGGTCGGTCGTCCAGAACATCTGGACCGCCGGCCGCATTACCGATCCGGCGAATCCCAACAATGTCGTCTGGGATCTGGGCCGCGTGCCGTACGACCCGGAAGACTGTTACATCTCCGAGCTCGTCGCCTGTCTCAGCGAGATCAGTGAAGGCATCACGACGGGAACCGATACCTCACAGTCGGGTCATACGCCGGAACATACGGACGCGATGATCAAAGGCCTGATGGATTCGGGCCGGCGAATGGTGTTCGCCTACACGGGAGGAATCAACCGAAGCAGCGAGGGCATTCCGTACGAATTCCCGGGCGCGATGAACGACACGACGAAGGGGATCGGTCGCATCGCGAAGACATACTTCAGCTCGAAAGATCAACTGGTGACGCTCGGATTCGGCGGCGGCCCTGGGCCAGCGGCGCCGGGCGCCGACTTCACCGGATGGCAGCTCGCCCGCGCGTTCGGTGCGTCGATGCACAACCACAATGTCGGCGGCCCGAAGATCGTGATTGATGCCGCCGCGGACGCCCGAAATGGTACCGACTGGTCGGACGTCACCTTCATCCACTGCACGCGATGGCAGGATGAACCGCTCGCGCAGATCAGTTACGGCACGCATGGTTATCCGAAAGAGAGCCGATCGAAGGCTTGGGACATCTGGCGCGATCGAGGCGCGCACGTGTCGATCGCGGTGCTGATCGAGATGCAGATGCGGCACGGCATGCCGCCGTTCCAACAGGCGCTCGATCACGGCATCCTGCCGAGTCTCAGCCCCGATGTCGACACCAACATGACCACCGATCCGTTTTCGCTGATGCGCGGCGCCTACTGTTTGCAGCGGGCGCTGGCCAACGATCTCGCGTTTCCTGAGAGCAATCCAGGCGGTCTTCCGGTGCCGCAAGCCGTCACGTCGCGGCAGGTCATCGAGATGGCGACCATCGCCGGCGCGGCGTCGAGCCGCATTCTCGACAAAGTCGGCACGCTCACCCCCGGCAAGGAGGCCGACATCGTCGTCCTCGACGCGCGCAGCATCAACACATGGCCGATGAACAATGTGCCCGGGACGATCGTGACGATGATGAATCCCAGGCATGTACGCGACGTGTTGATCGCCGGCAAGGTCGTCTACTGGAAGGGCAAACTCGTCGGGTGGAATGTCGATGCGTTGTTGCGGCAGATCGAACAGGCACGTGAGCGCGTCCTGTCACGGATCAACGGAACGCCAAAAGTCGGCCGGCTTCCTCAGGGCAACAACAGCTTCGCGAATCCGTACCGGCCGAACTTCCTCGCCGGATGCTGCGACAAAGGCCAGAACATTACGGCCCCAGCATATGTGCTGAGGCCGTAACGGCGTGGCTCACCGCTTGGGACCCTGTGGCGCGTGGCCGTGGGTTTCCTCAACTGGCAAGAAGTAATGTTTTGCCACGTAGTGCGCGACTTTGTTGCTCGGCATCGCCGCCGAACGTCTTCGTCTCGTTGTAGTCTTCAGCCCACTGTGGCGCGCGGGGATGAAATGGAGCGCGATGATACATCGCGATTTGTAACGCTCGCGAATCGAATTGACATGCGACGAAAGTCAGCATACTAACGGGCCATGCTTCCGAACGAGCGGTTCGAATATTCAGCAATCACGCAGCGCCCGCGGCTCACGCTGCCTGATGGCGCGCGGCTCGTCGTCTGGGTCATCGTCAACGTCGAGGAATGGAATCCGCGCGAGCCGATGCCGCGGACGGTGCTGACACCGCCGGCCGGCGGATCGCCGATGCCCGACATCCCAAACTGGGCGTGGCACGAGTACGGCAATCGTGTCGGGTTCTGGCGAATGCTGAAGGTCTTCGATCGCCTGCAGATTCCGGCGGTGCTCGCCATTAACGGCGGCGCCATTGCCGCCTACGAACCGATCGCGCGCGCCGCGCTCGAGCGCCAGTGGGAGTTCATCGGTCACGGCTTCGGGCAGAAGAACATGCAGAAGGTTCCCGACGAGCGCGTCGACATTCAAAAGACGACGGAGGCGATCGCGGGGTTCACAGGGCACCCGCCGCGCGGGTGGCTCGGGCCGGGGCTGACCGAGACGTGGGATACCCCCGACATCCTCGCGGAGGAAGGCTACCAATACGTGTGCGACTGGGTGCTCGACGATCAGCCGCTCACGATGAAGACGCGGACCGGTGCACTTGTGAGCGTCCCCTATACGCAGGAGTGCAACGACGTCGCGATGATGCTGATTCAACACCATAAGGCGTCGGAATATCGCGACCGCGCGATCGATCAATTCGAGCAGCTCTACGCCGACGCCGAGGAATCGGCGCGTGTGATGGCGCTCGTCGTGCACCCATACATCATGGGCGTGGGGCATCGCCTCCGCTATTTCCGCGAGGCGCTCGAACACATTCAATCGCGCTCGGGCGTCGTCTTCTGGACCGGTGCGCAAATTCTCGATTGGTACGTGAACACCTCCGTCAAAGCGGCAGCCGTGAGATAGCAGGTGAGCTCAGTACCAGCTGTCGAGGCGCCGCGCGCTGAATCAGCTGTTCTCAGGACCGTCACATTCGGCCTGCTGGTGGGGTCGTACGTCATCAACGCAATGGATCGACAGCTGTTTCCCCTCATCGCGCCTGACGTGCGTCGCGAGTATGGGTTTTCGCTGGCGGGTGTCGGCTTGCTCTCGACCGTTTTCACGCTCGGCATGGCCGTGGCCGGGGTGCCGACTGGTTTTCTTCTCGCGCGCTTCTCCCGCAGGGCCGTCCTTCAGACAGGCATCGCGCTCTTCTCAGCCGGCACCGCGCTGACCGTCGTCTCGCGCGGCTTCGCCGACATGCTGGTGTACAGGACGGTCACAGGCATCGGCGAAGCCATGCAATTGACCGTGCTGCTTGCCATCGCGGCGAACTATTTCGCTGCGCATCGAGGAGCGTCAGTTGGCTCCGTGAATTTCGCATTCGCGATCGGCGCCATTGTCGGTCCGGTGCTCGGCGGCGCGCTGCTCGGCGCGTATGGACGCTGGCAAGTGCCGATGGTGGTCTTCGGCGCGCTGGGGTTCGCCGCGATGGTGGTGATTGCCGCCGGTGTTGACGCCTCACGTACTGAGCGCCACGAGACAGCGGCGGTGCATGCGGACGAGGGCGGAGCCGCGACACTCGCCAACCGGAACACGATTCTCTTGACCGTGATGAGCCTGTTCGGCGGCCTCGTCATTTACGGATACCTGGGGCTGTATCCCACCTTTCTCCGCGAAGGTCTTGGCTATCCGCCAACGATGGCCGGATCGGTCATGAGCCTGTACGGACTTGGTGCGCTGATGTCCATTGCAGGCGGGTGGATTGGAGATCGTGGTTCTTCGCGGCTCGTGCTGAGCGCGACGTTCGTGATCGCGGCGGTGCTGGGGTACTTGCTCTTCAACGGATCCGCGTCCTACTACTGGCAGGCCGCCCTGTCCTTCGCCTGGGGCGTCGTGGTCAGCGGCGTCGTGTATGTGAACCTGGCCGGCTATCACGTCAAGGCGGTGCGACGGCATCTCGCCGGCCGCGCCTCAGGTGTGTTCGTGACCAGCCTGTATGTCTCCGCGGCGTTCGCAGGCTATTTGATGGGATGGCTCGCGAACCGCGCGGGATGGGGATCCGCCGGCACGATTCAGATTTCACTCTGTTCACTCGCCGCGGCCGTCCTCGCATTAGCGCTTCGACCGGAACGACGATGACTATGGACGGCCAGAATAAAGTCTTCGCCTGACGGAACTCGAGTCGCGCTTCCTTGTAATTACTACCGGAAACGGAGCGGTTTCCTGATGGTGCCGTTCTTGCGGGCAGATGCCGCATGGCTCCAGCCCACCGTCGCCCCAGCAACCGGATTGAGGTCGTCCTCGGGCGCTCAGCGGCGCTCTGCGTCCACCCGCTCGCCGCGTGGCGCTCGCGGTCGAGGCTCGATCGGGCCCTGCTGCTGATCTCCTACGTCGGAATCAGCTACGCGATCGTGTTGGGTCTGCTTCATGCCGGTGGGGTCCGCCTTTAGGCGGACCTTCTCGACGGATCTCCTCGACCATCGCTGTGATTGCGTCAATCACCACGTGAGGTGCATCGAGCGGAATCCAGTGACCGCTCTCGGCAGCGAGTATCTGTCGGCCGCGCGTCGATCGCCGCGCGAGCGCCGAGTCGGCCTGCAGTCGCTCTTCACCTGAACGCGCGGACGAAATAACCATCAGCGGAAGATCGCCGTAGTCGGGAGGTCCTGCGCTCATCACGGCTCCAGCGCTTTCACAGATCGTCTCGATCTGACTGCCCAGTGCTTCGAAGAATTTCGGTTGCGTCCACATCTCTCGAAGCACGCTGCGCACTTCCGGCGGCAGCTTCCAGATCGGCGCGAGGATTCCTTCATCCGCTCGTTGCAGCCCTCCGCGGCTGACCAGGCTGACAAGCAGACGCGCGGCGCCGAGCGCGCCGAATCGCACCAGCATCGACACGAGACGCGCGAGCCCGCGTCGCGCCGCCGTGGCGCCATAGCGGCAGAGACGAACCCCACGCGCGATGAGCGCGCGCTGCTCGTCAGACGGATGGGACCATTCTTCGGGCACGGCCGGCTCGATCAATACGAGCCCGGCGACGTCGTTCGCGTGACGTGAGGCGTATAGCCGCATCACGAGCCCGCCATAGGAATGACCGACGAGCACATATGGAGGAGGGATTGCTGCGCTGCAAAGGAGTTGGTGGAGTTCGTCGGCGATGCGGCCCGCCGTCCGTGGAAGCGCCCCCGCGTCGCTCCACCCGAACCCGCCGCGGTCGTAGCTGCATGCCTGCGTGAGACGTGCGACAGCCGGCTGCACGAGACTCCAGCTCAGCGACGAGCCGCCAAGCGCCGCATCGAAGATCACGGGTGGGCCGCCCGAGCCGTCACACCGGATGTGAAGCCGGTGAGTGCCGACGCTCACCAGCCTTCCGGGCGGTGGAACCATCGATCTACGTGCGCGCGAGTGCGGCCTCCAGCGCGCGCCGCGCGAAGACGGAGATCATCGCGCGACGATAGTCCTCGCTGGCATGGAGATCCGCGTTGACGACGCGGACCTCAGCGCCTGCATCTTTTGTCGCGGCGGCCAATGCCTCTCGAGAGACCCGTTGCCCCGCCAGCGCCTGTTCCACTCTCGTTAGGCGAACGGCCGTCGGCCCGGCACCCGTGACGGCGATGCGCGCGGAATGTACCGTTCCGTTGCTGACCTCCAGCGCTGCCGCTACGCCGACGATGGCGAAATGCGACGCGCGTTGAAAGAGCTTGCAGTATGCAGAGGCCCGTGCCGGACTCAACGTGATGCCGGCAAGGATTTCATCGGCGCCAAGGTCGGAGGTGAAAAGGTCTCGGAAAAACTCTGTTGCTTTCACGGTTCGCCAGCCGCGCGGTCCTTTGATTCGCATCTCGGCATCGACCGCGAGCATCGCGGCAGGGTAATCAGCAGCCGGGTCCGCGTGCGCAAGGCTGCCGCCGAGGGTGCCGCGGTTGCGCACCTGCTGGTCGCCAATCGATCCGGCCGCCTCGGCCACCGCCGGGCATTCGCGTCGAAGCAGCGCCGACACGGCGACGTCGTGATGAACGGTGCCTGCGCCGATTTCAATCCGTCCGTTGTCCTCGCGGATCCCTGCAAGCCCCGCGATGCGGCCGATATCGATCAGCACCTTCGGCTCGGCAAGTCGGAGCTTCATCAACGGAACAAGGCTGTGGCCGCCGGCGATGAGTTTTGCGCCGCCGTTGGCGGCCGCGAGCTTGGCCACCGCGTCATCGAGCGTCGTTGCGCGGTCGTAGGCGAAGGGAGAAGGGATCATGCGCGCCCTCCGTGAATAATGCGCCACAGCTTTTCAGGACGCAGCATCATGTCGATGTGCGTGACGCCGAACTCGCTCAGCGCGTCGACGGCTGCCGAAACGATGCAGGGGGTCGAGCCGAGCGTGCCAGCTTCACCGACGCCTTTGGCGCCGAGCGGATTGACGGGCGTAGGCGTGACAGTGCTGTGGACTTCGAACCGGGGAAAATCGGTCGCGCGGGGCAGCGCGTAATCCATCAGCGAGCCCGTGATGAGCTGACCGGACTCGTCGTACACGGCTTCTTCGATCATCGCCTGTCCGATTCCCTGTGCGAGGCCACCATGAATCTGGCCTTCGACGATCAAGGGATTGATCAAATTGCCCGCATCATCAACGGCGACGAACTTGAGGAGTGTCGGTTCGCCCGTTTCGCGATCGATTTCGAGCATCGAGATGTGGCACCCGAACGGATACGTGTTGTTCGTCGGCTCGAAGAAGGCTTCTTCGCTCAGTCCCGGCTCCATGCCCTCGGGCAGCGGTACCGGAACGTAGGCGAACGCGGCAACATCGGCAAACTTCTTCGCCGACGTCGGCGCGCCCTTCACAGCGATGGTGCCGTTCTCGAAGACGAGATCCGCGACGCTGGCCTCCAGCATCTCCGCGGCGAACCTGGCCATCTTTGTTTTGACCTTCGCGCCCGCCATCAGCAGCGTCGTTCCCCCGACGGCCTGCGACCGGCTGCCGAACGTGCCGACGCCCTGCTTGACGATGCCGGTATCGCCGTGATGAATCGTGATGTGTTCCATCGGAACACCGAACTCGTCGGCGAGCATCTGCGCGAATGTGGTCTCGTTGCCCTGCCCGTGAGGTGATGCGCCGGTTGTGGCGCTGATGCGACCGTCTCGTTCGATCGTGACCTGCGCGTGCTCCCAGCCGCCCGTGGGAAGCGATGACGAAGGACCGATGCCACAGACCTCGACGTACATCGAGAGGCCGAGGCCGACGAGTCGTCCCTCGGCTCTGGCTGCATCGCGCTCTGCCTGGAGTCCCTTCCAATCGGCTGCGCTTAGCGCGGCGTCCATTGCCTTTTCGTAGTCACCGGAATCGTAGACGGCGCCCATTTGGGTCTGGTAGGGAAACTGGTTCGGCGCGATGAAGTTCTTCCGCCGCACCTCGGCGGGATCCATCTTCAGTTCGCGCGCGAGCATGTCCATCGCGCGCTCGATGAAGTAGCTCGCTTCTGGACGGCCGGCGCCCCGGTACGCGTCGGTCGACGTCTTGTTGGTGAAGACTTCGGTCAGCGTCGTTCGGATTGCCGGGATGTCGTAGTTCGCGTTGGCCATCATCATCGCGAGCGTCGGGATGGCGGCGGTCAACAACATGTTGTAGGCGCCTACATCTGCGATCAGCCGAATCTTCAAGCCGAGCACCTTGCCGTCGCGCTGTGCCGCGAGCTCCACATATCCGATCAGATCGCGGCCGTGTGTGGTGGCGAGAAACGCCTCAGATCGATCCTCGATCCATTTGACAGCCGTGCCGAGATGCTTGGACACCGCGGCGGCGACGTACTCCTCACCGTAAATGTTGATCTTCGCGCCGAAGCCGCCGCCGACTTCCGGCGCGATGGCCCGCACCTGGTCCTGACCGAGCCCCGTCATCGCCGCGATCATCGTGCGCAGGATGTGCGGGTTCTGCGTTGACGACCAGATCGTCATCGAGCCTTTGCCCGGCTCGTAATGCGCGACGACGCCCCGTGCCTCTATTGAGTTGGGCACCAGTCGGTGATTGACCATCCGTTGCGTGATGATCACGTCGGCGTCCTTGAAGGCGCGGTCAATCGCCGTGTCGTCAACCTTCCCGTCCAGGGTCACGCCGGTGCCGCTGGGTACGAGAGGCACGGCGAGGTTGTTCGGGAATTCGGGGTGGATGACGGTCGGCTTGCCGGTCATCGCGAGCTCCGGATCGACGACGGCCGGCAGTGTCTCGTAATCGACGGTGATGGCGTCGATCGCATCGCGCGCGATGTAACGATCGCTGGCGACGACGACGGCCACAGGTTCCCCTACGTAGCGCACCGTATCGACTGCGACGGCGCGGTGAGCGGGCGACGGAAACGGGGTAGCAATGGGCATCGGCCCGAGCAGGTCCGCGATCTGCGCCCCGGTAAATACGGCTTCCACGCCTTCCATTGCCTCCGCGGCGCTCGTGTCGATTGACCGAATGCGTCCGTGTGCGACATCGCTGCGTTTGAATGCGATGTGCAGCATGCCCGCAATCTTCACATCGTCGACAAAAGTCGCGCGCCCCTGAATGAGACGCGGATCCTCGCGGCGCTTGACCCGTTGACCTACAAGCTTCGGCAGTACGGGCGACGTCGGCATGTGGCTTACCTCTTGGAACTGGACGCTGCGGAGCCGCTTCTGCTGGCGGCGTGCTGAATGGCGTTGACGATGTGCTGATAGCCGGTGCAGCGGCAGAAGTTGCCGCTGATACCTTCACGGATCTGGTCCTCCGTCGGTTGCGGGTTGTCCGCGAGCAGATTGACTGCCGACATGATCATGCCGGGCGTGCAGAAACCGCACTGCAGACCGTGCTCTTCCCAGAAGCATTCCTGCACCGGGTGCAGCGCGTCATTGGTGGCGAGTCCTTCGATGGTCGTGATCGTCGCCCCCTCGGCCTGCACGGCGAACACCGTGCACGACTTGACGCTCCTGCCGTCGATGAGCACGGTGCAGGCGCCGCATTGGCTGGTATCGCATCCGACGTGAGTCCCCGTCAGATTGAGCTGCTCGCGGAGAAAGTGAACCAACAGCAGCCGCGGCTCCACTTGTGCCTTGCGAACCTTGCCGTTCACGGTCATCGAAACCGCAGCCATAAACCTCCCCGCATTTGTGGGGGCCGGCTCCCGCCAGCCCGCTGTACGTAGGGGCCGGCTTCAGCCGGCCCACGTACGTAGGGGCCGGCTTCAGCCGGCCCGCTGGTCATGCAGGAACTGAATGAGCAGTTTGCTCACCTGCTCCGGTTGCTCCTGCTGCACCCAATGTCCCGCGCCGTCGACGAGATGGAAGCCGACCATCTTCGTGCACGCCGTGCTTCGCATTCGGTCCACGGCGCCGGGTGTCTGATATACACCCCAGTCACTGCTGCCACCGATGAACATCGACGGCACGTCGATCGAACGATCCGCGAACGTTCGTAGCTCTGCGATCGTTTTGGGATCCGATCCGCGACGTACCCGATAGCCCTGAAGCGCGCCGGTAAACTCCGTGCGCGCGTATTCAGATGCGTAGACGTCGACCTCGGCCTCGGTCAGCCACTTGCACGCGGCGATCTCGGCGGCTGACGGCATGAACGGAGCCACGCTGTCCGCCATCCCCTTGTCACGTTCCATGACGTAGTACGTCGGGATCTGCGCCATCTCCGTTGCCGTCCGTGCCTTCAGCGGATGCGGCTTGTTCCCTTTCCAATCGGCGCTCTTGTAGTGGTAGTACGCGCGGAAGAATGCGTGGAGGCCCTGCGGAGCATGGAGCATGTTGTCGTTGGCGCCGCGCGTGCGTTGATAGTTCTGGTAGTACTTCCTCGGCGGATTCAGCTTTGCCAGCTCCGCGTCGAGCTCGTCGTCGGTGATCGCTCGCGGCGGCGCAGCAGCACCATTGGCCGTGTTGAACGGCAGCGACGGCGAGCCTTCGAAGGGCGAGCTCATGATCGTCACGGACCGAAAGACATCAGGCCGAATCAGCGCCGCCCAGGACGCGACAGGCGCTCCGGCATCGTGTCCCACCACCATCGCGACCGAGCGATACCCGAGCGCGTAGACGAGACCCATCGCATCCCTGACCATGTTGAGGATGCGAAACGGATCGGGGTCCGCGTCGTAGGAACCATCCCAGCCCGTCGTCCGCCCGTAGCCGCGTTGGTCCGGAGCAATCACGTGGTAGCCCGCGGATGCCAGCGGGAGCATCACCTTGCGCCAACTGTAGGCGAGCTCGGGAAAGCCGTGGAGCAGCAGGACGGCTGGGCGCCCCGCTGGCTCGTAACCCGCTTCCAGCACGTGCACCGTGAGGCCGTTGACGTTTGCCACGCGTCTCGAGCGGATGCCTGTCGGAATCGTGGAATTGCCGTACGGCGGCAGGCTCTCGATATCGGTGCCGCGCTGCGACGCTTGTGTGGCGCTTTGCGCCAGCGTCACGCCGCCGATGGCCGCGGCAGATGCCGTCACCAGAAAATCGCGCCGCGAGGTGGCGCTCACGAGGTTCTCTTCCGTGCCGGCACCGGCACTCCCGCGATCTTCACCGTGACCATGTTCAGCGTCGATCTCGTCGTGAAATAGAGTGTCTTCCAATCATCTCCACCGAAAGCCACGTTGGTTGTGGCCGGCTGACCGTGGACGATGCGTCCCAGCTTCTTGCCGTTCTTGTCCATGACGTACAGCCCGCCGGCGCCGCCGGTGTAGACATTCCCGGCGACGTCCACTTTCATCCCGTCGGGTACGCCGGGCTCAGCCCCGCCCATATCCGCGAACAGACGGCTCGTCTGCTTCGCGACGGTTCCGTTCGGCAAGAGGTCGTACGCGCGGACGATCCGCCGGCGAGCATCGTTGACATACAGGATGCTTTCATCCGGTGAAAACGCGAGTCCGTTGGGACCGATCAAGTCGTCAACGATGAGCGAGATGGATCCGAGATCGGCGGACACGCGGTAGACGCCCGCGATCGTCACGTCGAACTGATCGGGGGCGAGCGGTCCACCGGGATCGGTGAAATAGATGCTGCCATCCGACTTGACGATGACGTCGTTCGGCCTCAGCAGCCGCTTGCCCTGGAAGTTGTTCGAGACGACGGTGATGCTGCCGTCGGGATCTTCACGCGTCACGCGTCGCGTCAGGTGTTCCGCCGAGATCAGCCGTCCCTGGAGATCGCGCGTCAGCCCGTTGGCTTCGTTGGTCGGCGTCTTCGCGACGGACGCGCCCTGCCCAGGCGTGAACTTCATCCTTCGGCTGGTCTGAATATCGTTGAAGAGAAGGTAGTGGCCTTCGGCGATCCACACGGGGCCTTCGGCTGGGCCGATGTCGCCGCCAAAACCGGTGGCGAGCTCGCGAATTGTCTGAGACGAATCGATGATGGCGTCCAGCTCGGGCGCCAGCCGCTCGATCCGTTTCGCACTCTGTGTCCAGGCGGTGCGTGCCGGCCCGGCGAGGGCGAGAGCGCCTGCCGCGCCGAGCATTTCGAACAAGCGTCGGCGGGAAATCGGGTGGGGTGCCTCCATAACGTCCTTTCTCTGGCTAGCCAGACCGTTTCCTTCACCGCGAAGGCCTGTCGGCGCTCACGAAGAACGCGAAGCGATCTTCGTGGTTTAACGCGTTAAGTCGGATCCCGGAACACTGACGCTGAAAACGGCGGTATCGTAACTCCAAAGCACGCGTCGCGCGCCTGTGTTGCGTGCCGGGTGCTTCAATGGGAGAATCCGCCGCATACCGAGGTTCGCATGAACAGAATCGCCACCTTCTTGCTCGTCTGTGCGATGGTGCTGGCGTTGACCCCTCGGATTCTCGCGCACCATAGTGCCGCAGCCTTCGACACCCAGAAAGAAGCCAAGGTGACCGGAACGGTTACCGAGTTCTCGTTCCGCAACCCGCATGTCTATCTGGTTCTCCAGGTGAAAAAGCCTGATGGATCGACCGCGCGGCTCGAAATCGAAGCCGGAGCGGCATCGGTGCTCAATCCGCTCGGGTTCACGAAGGATTCGCTCAAGGTCGGTGACGTCGTGACGATCGCCGGCAACCCCGCGCGCGCCAAGCCCGACGCGCTGATGCTGGGAAAGGATCTGATCAAGCAGGATGGGTCCTACTACCCGCTGTTCATCGGCTCGCGCAGCGTGTACGTGGCGAAGGACGCAGCGGCGACCACCATTGCGGGCACCTGGTTTCCCCCGTTCAGCGAAATGAATGCCTTCGGTGCAGCGGTGAGGACCTGGCCGCTGACCGACGCCGGCAAGGCGGCGATGGCCAGCTTCGATCCCAAGGCAACGGCGCAGAAGGACTGCATTCCCGTCGGCGTGCCGAACCTGATGTTGTACGCGGTCGCCGACACGGTCACGGTTCAACGCGACCGGGTTGTGATGAAGGTCGATTGGATGGATTCGGAACGGACCATCTTCCTCGACGGCCGCAAGCATCCACCCGCGAGCGAGACGTTCCTTCACGGTCACTCCGTGGGACATTGGGAAGGAAACACGTTGGTCGCCGACACGACCAACTTCAAAGAACATCCGCTCGGTCTGTCCACGGCTGGATTGCCTGGCAGCACGAAGAAACACGTCACCGAACGTTTCAGCCTCGGCGAGGGTGGGAAAGTGCTCTTGTATTCGGGCGTGGTCGAAGATCCCGTGTATCTCACCCGACCTGTCGAGTGGTCGGGGAAGTGGCAGTACCGTCCCGGCATGCCGCACTCGAACCAGAAGTGCGACCTGACCGTCGCGCACAAGTACCTGGGGGACTTCCAGTAGTTCGCGAGCGCCTGCTCGCGTCTAGTCGGGAATCCGAACGCGGTACAGATTGCTCTGAGTTGAGCCTCTCCACGAAAGGTACGCCGCGGGGTCGGACGCAGGGAAGGTGTTCGACGCGTTGATTACTTTGGCTCCAGGGTTCGCCACCACGTCTTTCTCGAGTCGCAGACCCTTGCCGTTGTCGCGATCCGGGAAGTAGATTTCGCGATATTCACTCCGGCTTTCCGTCGAGCTCGCAATTCCCATGTGAATGCCCGACATGATCGTCGAGTACACGATTCGTCGATCGTCGATCCAGACAACGCCGGAGGCGTTCGGAAGAAATCGTTGTGGTGTTCCATCCAGGACCGGAATTTGTGCCGATTCCCAGGGACGCCATTTGACTACCGGTGAGAACGGCATGATGCGAAAACTTGCCGTTCTCATCCCGCGTTTACTGCGTCGAGTTCTCTTTTAGCGTCGCTAGCGTCGGTCCCGGTGGCCCGACGGGCAGCAGGCTCGGTCCGCTGCGCACGAAGATCTTCTTCGGATCCACGTTCGCGTCGAATACCAGACCGATGAAGCAGTTGCTCATCTCGTCCCAGTTCTGAAGACCCCAACGGATTTCCTTCGTCGGATCCGGATTGAACCGGTTGGCGGGGGAGTTATCAAAATGCGAGATGCCGATCAGGCGCGTCCCCTTTGGCAGATCAATCGGCTGCGTAAAGACGTATCCCAGCTGCCAGTTGAAGTCCCACTTCGATTTGAACAGCGTCTGTGACTCGCCGTTCGGCAAGATCGCGCGCATCTCGTAATCTTTGCCGCGAAGGTGCATGTGCGGTTGCGCGTACACGAGCTTGAGGTCCGTGGTCGCCGTCACCTCGCTGACGACTTCGGCGTTCTTGTCGCCCGCGGGGATGACGAGGTTGCCTGCAGTGGGGCCGTATGACGTGAAGTAGCGGGTCGTGTGCGGCCCCTTCGCGAAGACGATGCCGACCTTCGTGCGATCGACCTGTGGCGTGCCGACCGCCGTGTAGTGGATCTCGAAGACCAGATCGGATCCCTTCGGGACGAATTTCGCCGAGTCGCCGAAGTCGAACGTCTGCGCGCCAAGACCGGGGTTGAACTTGCCGAGGATGTCGATGCTGTCCTCGCCGATCTTCGGCCGCACGCTCTGTGGATAGGCGACGCCCGGGATAGCATCGGCCATCCATGCCGATCCGGGCGGCAGTACCCAGACCTCACCGTGGTGCACGACCTTCGCGTTGCCCGGACGCATTTCCGCGGCGCGCACCCACGTGTCCTCGGGGAAATTCGCCTTCACGAGCATGTATTGGTATTCGATCGTCCCAGTCGCCTGCACCTGGAAGTCGGTGGGCATCTCGACGATGAGATCGGGCGTCAGGTTCCAGCCGTCGACGAAGGTGACGGGATCGGGTTTGTCTGTCGCGTCGCCTTCGACGGCGCCGCCGTCCGCCCATGCGGCGAACGCGTCGATCTCCTGTTGAGACAGGCGGCAGTCGTTTGAGAACTTGCCGTAATTCGGGTCCGCGAACCACGGTGGCATTTTTCTCTGGATCACCGCGGCCCGAATCGCTTTCGCCCACGGACGCGCGTCTTGGTAAGTCAGCAGCGACATGGGCGCCGTTTCGCCAGGATGATGGCAATCCTGGCAGCGCTTTTGCAGGATCGGCTCGACGTCTTTGTGGAAGGTCACGGTCGGGGCCGCGCCCAAGTAGGAAGCCGACAAGCACAAACCGAACGCGACCCGGGACGAGATTCTCATGAAGCCATCATAGGGGCGGTTTTCTTTCGGCGGCAACGGCGAAGTGGCTCCTGCAGCGCGGTTCGCCTATT
>DASTZI010000168.1:0-24293 GCA_035764385.1 Vicinamibacterales bacterium | reverse complement strand
ACCGCGGCACCGGTCACCGATCCCGCCGTGGCGAGCAGCGGATAGATCCAGAAGAACATGCCGTTACGCGCGGACAGATAGATTACGACTGCGTCGATGCCGAAGGGGAGGAAGAACACCATGCTTGCGTCCAGTGCGCCGAGCGCGTACGCGCCCCACCAGGTGAGAAAGAAACGAAAGACGTGCTGGAAGCCCATTTACCAGCAGATGCCATCGTAATGAGCCTGCAGCGCCGCGAAGTCGATCGGGATCCGGACCAGGTCGATGATCGTCTGATCGGACCGGCAGCGGGCGACCGCGTCGGAAAACTCGGGCGCGCCGTTGCCGACCACGATCACATCGCTCCGCGCGATGACGTCATCCACCGAGTCGCACAAGTGTCGCGAGAGATGAGGGATCTGCTGCTCGATGTATTCCTTGTTTGCGCCCATCAACCGCGCCATCGATACGTTGCGGTCGTAGATGCACAGCTCGTACCCCTTCCCGAGAAGCGCTTCGCCGAGAATCACCATCGGTGATTCGCGCAAATCGTCGGTGCCCGCTTTGAAGCTGAACCCGAGTATGCCGATTCGCTTCTTGCCGGTTTCGACAATCTGGTCCAGTGCGTGGCGGATCTGCAGCTGATTGCTCCCGAGCAGCGCATTGATGAGCGGCATCTCGAGGTCCACTTCGCGGGCGCGGTACTGCAACGCGCGGACGTCCTTGGGCAGGCACGAACCGCCGAAGGCGAAGCCTGGTTTCAGGTAGTAGGGCGAGATATTCAGCTTCTCGTCACGGCAGAAGATGTCCATGACTTCGTGGCTGTCGATGCCGACACGCTTGCAGAGGTTGCCGATCTCGTTCGCGAAGACGACTTTTACCGCGTGCCACGCATTGCTGGTGTACTTCATCATCTCGGCGACGCGGATACTCGTGCTGTACAGCGGCGCCTCAATCCCGTCGTAAAGAGCCTTGGTTGGTGCCGCGTCCGAGGCATGATTGTGGCCAACGAGAGTCAGCGGCGGGTGCTGGAAGTCTTTCAGCGCCGTTCCCTCTCGAAGGAATTCAGGATTGACCGCGACGCCGAATCCCTCGCCATACTTCTTGCCTGAATGTGCTTCAAGCGTCGGGATGACGTGACCGTGCGTCGTCCCAGGTAACACCGTGCTGCGAACGACGACGACGTGATAGGTAGCCTTCTGCTTGAGGGCATCGCCAATCTGTTCGCAGACGCGGATCAGGTACTTCAAATCCAAACTGCCGTTCTTGCGGCTCGGGGTTCCGACGCAAATCAATGACAGGTCGCTCTCGGCAACGGCTTCGGCGGTGCTGGTGGTCGCGCGAAGCCGGCCCGCGGCGACGCTACGTTCCAGAAGCGCATCGAGACCTGGCTCGACGATGGGACTGCGGCCGCTGGTGACGGCAGCGACTTTGTCTGGATTGACGTCCACACCGACGACGTCGTGTCCATCGGCCGCGAAACTCGCAGCCGATACACTGCCGACATAGCCGAGGCCGAATATCGAAACTCTCATAACCTCTCCGCAGAAGGGGGAAGTGGGAAGGGGGAAGGGGAAAGCGGAGCGGCAGTGGATGCCGCACGGGGTTGCACCTCCGACAACGTCTGAACGCCCTCTCCATCGATGAACGTCCGGAACCAAAGCTCGAAGTTCATGAGCGCCCAGATAGCGTCACCTCCATTGATGGTGCCCTTCTGATGCGCATCGAGGAGGCGTTCCACTGCGTGAGCATTCATGAAACCCCGCTCGCGCGTGCGCCGATCGAGCAGCACGTCCCGCACAACGGGTTGCCACCGATCGCGCGTCCAATCGGCGAACGGAACAGGGAAGCCCATCTTTCGTCGTGAAAGGATTTCTTCGGGCAGCAGCCCACGGATGGCTTCGCGCAGGATTCGTTTGGTCGTGAACCCTCGAAGCTTCAACCTGTCGGGCAGCCGCGCGGCGAACTCGACGAGCACGTGATCCAGAAACGGGACACGGCTCTCGATGGAAGCCGACATGCTCATCTGGTCCTGCTTCATGAGCAATTCGACCAGATATGTCTTGATGTCCGTATGGAGCAGGCGGCCGAGAAGGCCGCTGGCGCCGTTCACCTGGTGGAAGTACGCGAGCGACGACGCGTACGGATCGTCGCCGGCGATTCCGTCAGGCAGGAGCAGCTCTTGCTGCTGTCGGACTGACACCCCGGCGAAGTTGTCCAGGAACATCGCCGCGACGTTCCGCGGCATGGCCAGAAACGAACGTCGAGCATAGTGTCCCGCACGGCCAGGCAGCCGCGGCACCACTGAATGCGCGATCCTCGCGCGCAGCGCGGCGGGGACGATGGATTCGTACAACGTTCCGGCGCGCCAGTTGATGACCGCGCGCGGGTATTTGCCATATCCGGCGAGCAGTTCATCGCTGCCTTCGCCCGTCAGGACGACCGTGACGTGCCGGCGCGCCAGCATTGATACGAAATGCAGCGGCACGCTCGACGGATGGGCAATCGGCTCGTCTTCGTGCCAGACCAGGCGTGGAAGCGCGGTGAAAAAGTCGTGGTCGTCGATGATGACTTCATGCGCGTTCGCGCCGATCGCGCGCGCGACCGCACGCGCGTATTCCAGTTCGCTGAAGCGGCGATCCGCGAAGGCCACCGAGAACGTGTCAACCGGTCTATCGATTTCACGCGCCATCAGAGCGGCGATCGCGCTGCTGTCGATGCCACCAGACAGAAACATTCCGAGTGGCACGTCGGACATCAGACGCAGCCGGACGGATTGCTGCAGCAGCGTGCGGAATCGATCGACTATTGCGGCGTCGCCGAGGCGATCCAGTTCTGGATCGGGACCGTCCAGGGGCAACTCCCAGTAGCGATCTGTTCTGACGCACCCGTCTTCGAAGATCAGGCGATGTCCGGGAAGCAGCTTGTAAATCCCCTCGAACATCGTCTCGACCCCCGCCGTCCCGCGAGTGGCGAGGACCTCGGAAAAAACGGCGCGGTGTGGACGTGGCGCGATCAACCCGCTCTGGAGAATCGCCTTGATTTCAGAGGCGAAGAGCAGACGGTCACCAACGAGCGCCCAGTACAGCGGTTTCACCCCGAGGCGATCGCGCGCCAGAAGCAGCCGGCGCCTGCGGACATCCCAGATGCCGAATGCGAACATGCCGCGGAAGCGATGCACGCACTCGTCGCCCCACTGCTCGTACGCGTGGACGATGGTTTCCGTGTCGGAGCGCGTTCGATACGTATGCCCAGCCGCCTCGAGGTGAGGTCGGACCTCTGCGTGGTTGTAGATCTCCCCGTTGTAAGTGACCCAGATGTCGCCCGCTTCGTTCGACAACGGCTGATGACCGCCAGCGAGATCGACAATGCTCAAACGTCGATGGGCAAGGGCGGCCCGATCATCGGTGTACAAGCCGACGCCGTCGGGACCTCGGTAGCTGATGACGTCGCGCATCGCGACCGCACGCGCCTCATCGTCAGGCGCCAGTCGGTCGCAAGCAACGATTCCAGCAATGCCACACATCTCAGGCTGCTTTCTTTAGCACGGCGTATTCCAGCGGCTCGGCCGCCGTATCACCGTCGATGAATTCACGAAACCAGAACTCGAGCATCAGCAGCGACCAGAGGCGCCGCGAGTGGTCCGCGCGCGCCGTCAGATGCTCATTCCATAACCGTCGCAGCGTCGGCCTCGACACAATGTCGCGTCCGTCGAACCGCGGCCCGAGGAGCACACTGGGCACGAGCGCCGTCAGCAAGGGAGGAAGCCAGCGGTTGCGCACCGGTTGGCGAAACACGGGGGGGCGCAGCCGTCGTGGCAGCCGCGACGCAAACAACTCACGGATGACGTACATCGCGGAACCACCGCGACGGCTGACCATCACCGGTGTCTGCATCGCGAGGTCGGCCATCTGATAGTCGAGAAACGGAAAGCGCAGCACGATTCCGGCCGCGTTCGACACGTTGGCGGCAATGGCGAGGATGCTGTCCGGTAGCTGCGTTCGGGCGTTGACATAGCGCACCCGATCGGGCGGGGCGTCGTCGGCTCGCGATCTCCAGCGGTCCAGATGCCAGCTGAAAGGGTTCGTGTCGCGGACCTTCCACGCGAAACCGCGTGTGTAGATGGATCGGCGACGCTGGTCTTCCCACACGGCGCTTTCGTGCGTTGCCGCGGATTCATCATCGCTCTCCGGAGCAAACCATGAAAACAGCGCGCGTCGATCGCGTCCGCCCCAGAGGGTGACCGCGCCGTGACCTGCGAGTGCGACGTCCTTGTGGCGTGCGGCCGCGGCGCAGATCGCAAGCTGCGTCACCGCCGACGGGTCGGCCAACGGCTCACCGCTCGCTGCCGCAACCGTCTCAACGAGTGATGCGACGGGTTTCGCGATCACCTCGAGCTCACGCGTCCGACCGAGCAGCGCCGCAGCCTTACCACTCCGTGCCAGCTCGGCTGGGTCCTGATCCGTCTGCACCGTAATCGCCATTCCCAGTGTCGCGGGGGTAACGGCCAAGAGTGCGGATGATGCCGTGCCGCCGGAGTAGAGCAGCGCGCCGTGTTCCTGGTGGTTGAGTTCGTGGCGTACGGCGGTTCTCAAACCTGCAGCAATCGCGGTGACCGAACCCGATCGTGTCGCGGTGCGCGGCGTGGAGAAATCCCAGTATTCCTCCAGGTGCAGCCGTCGCCCTTCAACGAGCAGATAGTGCGAGGGCTGAAGCTTGCTGATCTGACGAAAGGCCGTCAGCGGCGCCGGAATGTATCCGAGTGCGAGATAGGTATCGATCCCGTTCGGGCACCAGTCACGCGCCACGCCAGGATCGCGCAACAGCGCGCGAACATCGGAGGCGAAGATGATGCCGTGGCCTTGGAGTACCGAGAAATAGAGGCCGCGGACGCCGACATGATCGCGAGCGAGGACGAGCCGTCGGTTAGTGCTGTCCCAGACGGCGCATGCGAAAGGCCCCCGCAGGCGTTCGAACGCGCGCGTTCCCCAACGGTCGTACGCGTGCGCGATAAGTTCCGCGTCGGTGCGCATCGCGAATCGGTGACCACCGCGTTCCAGCGTGTCGCGCAGTTCGCCCGCATTGATCAACTGCGAATCGGCCACCGCTCGGATGTTGCGTGCGTCGCTCGCCCCGATACATGTTTCAAGAATGGGCGCGACGAGGCCCTCCCGCACGCCGCACCAGCCAAGAGCGATGCCCGGCGCCGTAAGCACGCCACGCACCTCGGCGCGCTTCCCACCCGATGCGTCGAGCATTCGATCGAAGACGGTCGGCGCCAGGACCTCATTCGAGTCGAAGCTGAGTTTGCCGATGATGCCGCCCATGGGTTTCTATTTCAGGGCCTTCGGGGTGGGGACTGGGGGCTAGGGCTGGGAACTTCTAAGTCCGACTCCCTAGTCCCTAGTCCCTAGTCCCCAGTCCCCAGTCCCCAGTCCCCAGTCCCTATCTCTTCGACAGCGTGACTTCTGGGCCCTTGAAATTGATGCGGTTGTTTCTCGCATCGCTGCCCGTGAAGTCGGTTCGCGTGTGGTGCTCGAAGGAGTTCGCGCTGCACCAACGTGTGGTCAGTGTTGTCTTCGAGCCTGGCGGAATCACGATTCCGAGCCCGCTCTTCTGGGTGGCAAGGGCGTTATCCATGTAGTCAGCTCGATCGCTGAGCGTGATTTCCACCGAGCCGACGTTGTCCAGGATCTGCGTATAGGTCCATGTGTTGGGCAAGGAGCAGTTCGGGATGGGGTTGCCGCTCCAAGGAACCGGATTCGGCGAAATCGTTACTTGCAGGCTGCCGCCAGATGGCGCCGGGCTCGGTGCGGGTGTGGGCGCCGGTGCGGGGGCAGGTGCAGGCGCCGGAGCAGGTGCCGGCGCGGGCGCCGGGTCGGGCGCTGGCGCGGGCGACGTCCCTGACGGAGCAGTCGGGGTGGGTTCGACGCTTCCACAACTTGACGTTGCGATGGCCGCAGTCGCCAGAAATACCGTTAATAGCCAAATCCGTGGAACGTTGGACGAAGTGTTCACCATTGACTCTCCTCAAAGGCAAATTCTTTTCACACCCTCGAGGGGTGCATCTCGTCCAACGCAAAACGCACACCCAAACGGACGAGCGGTGTTGCCGTCCAATCAACGCCGGAGATCAGGAGAGTGTCAGGAGGTACGCCAACAGGAAGTGGATAGCTACGACCGTTGAGCCGGATCGAACGCAGTCCGAGCAGTGCGCCTCCCAGGAGTCGCAGCTCCCGCGGCGGCTCCGATGCGGATAGCTGCAGTACGTCGTCATGCAACTGGATGTGAAGGTCCCGTACCGGTTCGCTTGTTTCGATACTGAGCCAGCCATCGCGAAGCGCAAGCACATGGCTCGCGTCTGCGACGGCGAGCGCGACAAGCATGTCGCCCCGGGTGCGGAAGTAGAGAACTCGCGCATCGGTCTGATAGTCGAGAATTCCACAACCTCGACCGTCTCGCGACGACGGTTCGTCAGGGCGAAGCAGATAGACGGCCGCGAAATCACCGTTGACGATGCGGGCGGCGATCACCTCGCCATGTGGGTCGCTCGTTGTGGCAATCCGTTGAAGTTCGGGAATCGCGGGTCCCGTAGCCGCATCGATCCACGAAACCATCGAATACGGCAGTCGCAGTTTGCGTGTCACCTGCGCTGTCCATGTCGGCAGCAGCGTGCCGTAAACGGGCGCATACCAACCCAGTCCACTGTCGTCATCGCCGCAAACGAGCGACAGGTCCCCGCTGTCAAACAGCATCCAGGCCTCGGTACCTTCCAAATGGGTCGCCCGGAGGACCCCTATTCCTTCCTCGCGCAGCATCCATCCTGGATGGAAGTGCCAATGACTCGCAGCGGCGTGAACGTCTTCGCGGAGGCCGGGTTGCGTCTGACGAACCTCGTCAACGACCAGCCACCCCGCATCGTCGGCCCGAATCACCGATCGACGGTGTGCGATCGGCGCATACCCGTCATGCGCACCCTCTGCCCAATCGAAGCGTGCGTTATGCCGCCAGGCCTCCAGGCGCGAGCTGGCGGCAGTCGCCCAGTGGAAGGGGCCCGCAGGGATCGACTGCGGCTTGCCATCAACGCAGACGGTGTTGTGACTCAAGCTTCCGCGCATTCGGTCGCGAAGCTGGAGATCCGTCGTGTAGGTGGCCGTGCCCGGATCGACAAGCAGGGGACGGCCGTCGATGGTCAGCGTCAGCGACAGCGCGTCTGCGTGCGCGTGGCCGCCGTTCATGAAGCCGTGCGCGCCGGTGTCCAGCACGGCATGGTCGCGCTTGGAGCGCATCACCACGTAACCGGTGTGCGGGAAGGCGCGTGATCGCGGACCTAACAAGGCTCGCGCCGCATCGTCTCCAATCCGGGCCGCATCGTCGGAGGTCTGTGCCCGCTCATGAACAAACTCGATAGCTTCCGGCGCCGCCATCCAGAACGTCTCTTCCTGGACACCCCACGACGCCAGATCGGGTCGATGCAGAACGATCGCGGCAGTTCCCAGCGAGTCGCAGACGCTGGCGCAGTCGCGTCCCGCGATCGGCCACAACATCCCGCCATCGTCGTCGCCGATGAGCGGTAGACGTCCTTCATCGTCTGCAATGCCGCGCGTGAACTCCGCGAGCCGGGCAGTGGCGCCGGCAAACGCGCACTCAGCCAGCAGGTCGCCCGCACGACGCGCTGTCAGCAGCGCGAATAGATAGAAATCGAGCGTGTAGCGCTGGTAATGCATCGACCGCTCGACGTGTCCACCATCCGGCAGAATCTGGCGATCGATCTCCCGCAGGAGAATTCGGCGGCCTGTCTCGACCCACCGCTTGCTTGAATCAAGCTCCGGAAATGCCTGTCCGACGACATAGAGCGCCAACGCCTCACCGGTCAGATGCGTATTCGGGCTGAAGTAGTAAGAGAGGTGCTCTTCAAGGTGCGTCAACTGGCGCTCGAGTGCGAACAAGCACCGAGCTGTTGGAAATGCCCGGCCCGTGCGAGCGATGAAGTGGATGGCCATCGTCCACGAGATCGCCCGAAAACCGATCTCGAGCATGCTCGCCCAGTTGATGCCTGTCAGCGGCGGATTTCCCTCTAGCCAACTGTCCATCTGATCGATGACCGCCTGCGCATAACCGTCGTCACCGGTTAGCCAGTACGCGCGGCCAAGCTGCAGCCAGTACTGATGACGATTCAGCTCCCAGATGATCTTGTGATCACCGATTGACGGATCGAGATACGGCACGTCCGCCCAGCACACAAGCGGAGCACGGCGATGGTGCACTGGGTCCGAATGCCAGTCAGGAAACGTCAGCCCTTGATAACCAAGTAAGTCGTAGTGACCACCGAGAAGCCGGTCCCCTCTCGTTGCGGCGTCAGCGGTGGCGCTCGAAAATCGACTGCGGATCTCGTCGCGGATCGCCGGCGCCAACCGAGCGTCGATGACGCACCATGATTGGCCTTCGTTGAGTCGCTTGGTCACCTCAGAGGCGATCGACGAAGGGCACGTGCGCGGCCACTCCGGTTTTCGAATCCTGAAACGAACGCGATCGCGTAATGTGGCCAGGAGCTCACGCGTCCGCCAGCGCGCTTCCTCCACCGTCATCTGTCTCATGCGGCGCAGGGGGGCTTGCATCATGCGGGATTGGCCGGCGTGGATTCGACTGTGTGTGTGGGCGCCCGTTGATCGATTCGACCGAGCGCGCGATCGTAGGCCTGCAGCCATCCACGGCGGACGACACGCCACTCGTACGCTTCTAACGTGCGATACGCCGATTCGGCGAGCCGGTGCGCCAGGGCAGGATCACGCAAGAGCTGGATGACTCCTTCCGCAAGTGCGTCAGGGTTGTCATCACCGACCAGGAGGCCGTCAATGCCGTGACGGAGCATCGAGGGCACGCCGCCGACGTCCGTCGAGACCACAGGCAGGCCGCTGGCGAAGGCTTCCAGCAGTGACAACGGCATGTTGTCGATCGAGGGGGCCTGGACGTAGATGTCCGCGTTCGCGTAGTAACGGTGGACCTCCGAAGGCGCAACGCGGCCCGCGAACGTCACGTTCTCGATGCGCAGTGCAGCCGCCTCCTGCCGTAAGGCGGTATCTTGAGAACCGCTGCCGACAAGCGTCAGCGTGGCGGCCGGGTACTGCGCCTGGATCTTCGCGAACGCGCGAAGCACGCACGACAGGTTGTAGAGCGGCTCGAAGTTTCGCGTGCATAGCAGCCGCGGCCGCAGCGGATAGCGAACGCGATAGCTGAACTGCTGCAGGTTGACGATGTTGGGCACGACCTCCGCGTCGATGTCGAACGACCGGAACACATCGCGGAGAAAGGGCGAGGGAACGACGTTGGCGTCAACGAGATGACGAAGTACGAACCGCGCAACCGCCGAGCGGCGTAGATGGTCCGGCGCCTCGCCGCTGTGGTAGTTCAGGACGACGGGTTTGCGGAGCAGCTTTGCGACGATGACGGCGGGGAGGGGCGCCAGAAGGAATGATGTGTACGACGCCGCGAAGGCGTGAACGACGTCCGAGCGGCGAAGTTCGCGAACGAGGAGCGGCCAGTACCAGAGTTGGGTGACGAGCGTCCGCAGGTACTTGACGCGAAGCAGTCGATCGAACGGCCTGCGCGGCACGGGATCGATAGGGACAATCCACGCGTCGACCGAGCCATCGGTGCGCCATGCGTCCAGCAATCGTTCCGCCTGCACCGAATGCCCGCCAACAATCCGTCGCGACGCCACGACGATGGCGACGCGGAGAGGCTGTGGCAGGGAATCTTGCATACGGCCGAGGTGTCCGGCGCTTAAAGAGTGCAAGGCACACGCCGCAACAAACGCGAAATAGGCCCGGATTTCGGAGCCCCTTCTCACTATTGGCGATTGCGTGGCTGTCGAAGGCAGTCGCGAGTGAGTATCGGTGTGCGCTTACAGAATTGAGATAACGCCGCCAAAACTCTGACGCTTTTGAGCCCACCGGAGAAAGGTCGCCGGAAGCGCCAGCGGAATTTCCTAGCATTTTCACGTTTTCATCAAGCCGAACTGCACGGTCTTGCATCTGCACTAGCGCACGCCAGCAGTTTCGGTTTCCCAACTAAATCACCAGGCCCAGGGACGTGGGGCGGGTTCCGCGATGCAACCGGTGTCAGAGCGTCGCCAACCCGCCCAACGGTCGTGAGCCGACCAACTCGCCAGGTTCCACGGGTTCCAACAAGTTCCCAGAACGGTGCCGTCGCGAGGAACAACGGAAGTCTGCTTCCGCCACGGGACCGGAGCTGCGGGGAGGAAGCATGTTCGTGGGTACCCGTCGGATTCTCTGGCTCCTGTGCGCGTCCGTATGTGTCATCGTCGTCTCGCAGAACAGCGCGTGGGCTCAGTCGGGAGGATTCATGGATTCATCCACCGGCGCCGGCCTGCGGCCGCAGCTCTCGCCGGGTCAAATCCAGACGTTCGTGCCGCAACGTGGCGTCTTCACCTTCCCGGCGCCATATTCCACAACGGGCATCCGCCTCACCAACGCCGGCGACTGCGGCGGACAGGACTGCGTGCTGTCGGTCGGATATTCCTACTGGAGCAACATCAACAACCACGTCGGTAGCGACACGATGCTGGTGTTCCTCGGCCTCGAACGTCGCCGCGGTGGCGGCGGCCCGACGCTTTTCAGCTTCAACAAGCGATCCGGCGAGACACAGAACCTTGGCCCTCTGTTTTCGGCAGACAGCCCGTACAGCTGGGCAACTGGTGAAGGGTGGTACTTCAGCGCAAGCCAGCCGACGACGCTGTACATGAACGACGGCCCGCGGATGCTGCGCTACGACGTGTTGAGCCACGCCATGAGCGAGGTCTACAACGTCGAGAGCCTTCTCGGCGCCGGACGCGTGATCTGGCAGATGCATTCGAGCAACGACGATCACGTTCACTCGGCGACGGTGAAGGACAGCGGCTCGTACAAGGAGCTTGGGTGCGTCGCGTTTGACGATCGCCGACCGAATCTACCCACCTTCATAGCCGCCAAGGGCGATTACGACGAGTGCCAGATCGATAAGAGCGGACGTTACCTTGTCGTCAAGGAAAACGTTGACGGAAGAAACGGCGAGGACAACCGCATCATCGACCTGCAGACAGGCGCGGAAACGCTGTTCCTCGACGAGAACGGCGCCGCTGGACACTCCGATCTCGGGTACGGTTACATGGTTGCCGAGGACAACTTCAACGCGATGCCTGGCGCTGTTCGCGTCTGGCAGCTCGGACAGGATCTGTCCGGTAGCAATACCGGTCACATCGCCGGTCAGGGCACGCTGGTCTACGAATTGAGCTCGTGGAGCTCCGGCATCGGCCACATCGCGCATGGCAATGCCGCCAACGCACCGTCGACAGGCCAGATGGCGTGCGTGAGCAATGCAAACCGCAATAACCTGCCGCGCGTGAACGAAATCGTCTGTTTCCGCCTCGATGGGTCGATGCAGGCGCTCATCGTCGCACCGAACATGAGCGACCTGAATGCGGCCGGCGGCGGCAGCGACGATTACTGGAAGATTCCGTCGGGCAACATCGACGTCACGGGCGAGTACTTCATCTGGACGGCGAACATGGGCACCAGCCGTCAGGATGCATTCATCGTCCGCATTCCGCAGAACGCGCTGGGTGTTTCGCCGGGCGCGCCCGCGCCGACGGCGCCTTCACCGGTCGCACCTGCTCCCACACCTGCTCCCACGACACCCGCTCCGACGACGCCCGCGCCAAGTGCGCCAGCCCCGACGAGTCCTGCTCCGGCGCCGTCACCATCTGCGCCATCGGCGGGTGCCGCGACGTGGATGAGTCTGACGAACGTCGCCGAAAGCGGCGCGACGCTCACGAAGGTCGGTGGTTGCAGCGGCTGCCCCGATGCGACGGCGGTTTCCAATCAGCAGGTGAGCGGCAGCGGCTTACTGCAGTTCTCGACCGACGACAGCACCTCCTTGAGATTTGTCGGTCTCGGGAGCGGCGGCATCGGCACGACGCCGAGCGATGTGAATTTCGCGATTCGGCTCCAGGGAGGCGTTGCTGAAATACGCGAGTACGGCGCTTATAAGACTGACACGAGGTTCGCCGCCGGCGACACTTTCACCATCGCGGTGAACAACGGCGCCGTCACTTACGCCAAGAACGGCAGCGTGTTCTACACGAGCGGCAGCAGTGCCACCGCAGCGCTGCGGGGGCATGTGATCTTCTTCGATCCGAACGGGACGGTGCGTAATATCGGCTTCGGCGGCGGAGGGCCTACTCCAGCGGCTGACGCGCCGGTGGCCGCCGCACCGGCGCCGCCAACGTCCGTGGCGTCCTTCCAGGCGGCACTATCACCGAACCGTTTATCGAGCCGCGCCCTCGAGAATGCCGTGCGGCTCGACAAATTGCCATAACGGAGTCGAACGGTCCGAACGAACGTTACGCCGCCACATCCCGCTGCGTCGCGGGTGCCGGCACCCGTTCCCATGTGACCTGCTGGCGGTGCGTGACGAAGCGGTAGAAGCCGACAATCGTTGCCCACAGCAAGAGGCACATCGCGCACGGCGCAGAAAAAACCATCACACGACGGCGCGCGTCGCGCTGGATGAAGCCGACCATCGCTGCAGCGTAGAACATCACCTGCAGCGCGATCATCACTCCGAAGAACCCCGAATCCGCGAGGACGACGTTCGCGGCAAACACGGACACGTGGAACATCGGCAGGGCAACGCGCAGCACCTTGTGCGAGATCGTCTCGAACCAGAGGCGGTTCTGCAGCGGATTGATCAGCCAGCCTTCCCGCGCCATCAACTGGAACACGCCGGCGATCGTCCGCGTCTTGCGGACAAATTCCTGCAGTGCGGTTGACGAGGCGCCGTCGTAGGCGCGCGCTTCCGGTTCGAACACCACGCGATACCCGCGACGCACCACGCGCAGCGGAATCAGCACATCGTCGAGCAGCGTATCTTCTGGAATGGGTTCGAAGAGCGCGCGCCGGATGGCATAGATTGCGCCTGTTGCGCCGATGGTCGAATCGACACGCCCCTCCGCGGATCGAATGGCCTTCTCGTAGCGCCAGTACAGCGCGGCGCCATGGCCGGCGGGCGCGGTCGCATCGCCGGCGGTGATGACCAGTTCTCCGCTTGCTGCACCGACGTGCCGATCCGCGAAGTTGGCGACGAGCTGGCGAACGGTCTGCGGCTCGAAGCGCTGCCGCGCGTCCGCGAACACCACGATCTCTCCGGAAACGAGCGGCACCAGCGCGTTGACCACCGCCGGTTTGCCTCGATGCTGCTGAAAGGCTCGAACGGCCACGCCGAATCGTTCGTATCGGCGCGCGCGTTCGACCGTGTCATCGGTCGAGCCATCCGAGCCGATCACGATTTCCAGTTTGTGCCGCGGGTAATCGAGCGCGAGCAGGTTCTCAATGCGTCCACCAATGCGCTCCGCTTCATTGTGGGCGATAACCACAATGGACACAGTCGGCTCGATCGGCGCCCTGTGGCGCGGCTTTGTCGAGAGCCGTGCACGGACCACCGCAATCATCGGGTAACCGGCGTACACGTAGACGAGCAGCACGAGCGACGTCCAGAAGATCGTGTTCGCGCTCGGTCGCCAATCGAGCAGTGGCATGCCGCCGACGCTCGCCTGCGCGCGTGCGCGCGGCTGCAGCGCCGCGTCGAGACCATCCAGCGCGTTGGCAATTGCATCGACATCTACGCCCGGGTCGCGGCCGTCGGTGGCCTTGCCCGTATACCGCGGAGCGAGTGAGAGCCGGATGTCGTTGTCCTGCGGAACCGTCAGTCCGGCATCCTTGAGGGCAGCAGGGAAGAAGTTGTCGGACGGGTAGCGGGCTGCCGCCCCGCCGATGATCACGTTGCGCCGGAACACGGCGTCGGGGAAATACCGCTTCAGCGTGTCGTTGCCTTCACCGGCGCTCGATCCAATGACGCCGTTCTCCTTGAGCATGACGACGTTGTTCTGGAACACGAACCCGGGATGCGGCTGGTGATCGCCGCCGAATACGATGCCGCCCGTTTGAAACGCGGTGTTATGGTCGATGGTGACGCCATTGACACCATCGAGCAGCTGGAACAGCCGTCCATTTCCCCAGCTCCCGCCGACGTCCAGGAACAGGTTGTTGCGAATGGCGATGCGCTTGGCCTGCTGACTCTGATTGTTGTCGTCACGCCCGAGCATGTTGATGCCGGCAGCTACGTGCCGAACAAGATTGTTGGTAAAGGTGACATCTTCAATCGTCGACCACGGTGCCGCGCCGTCCTGATTGCGTACCGTAAACAGAATCGCGAAGCCGTTCTGCGCCTGCGGCCAGTTGTACTCGAGCAGGTTGCCGTTGATCGCGACACGGCGCGCGTTCTTCAGCTCGAACACGTTCTTCACCGTCCACTCGACGCCTTCAAACGACGGGTCACCCTTCCGCCAGCGGAGCGGCTTGGTGAGATGGTTGCGAACGATCTCGATGTCCGACGGGACGAGATCCTGAATCTTCGGGTCGGCGCCGCCGAACATGATGTTCTCGCCGGCCGCTTCAAGGTAGTTGTTCGCGATCTTCAAGGGGCCGGGGCCATTCCAACCGCTAATCGCCTGGGAGTCGGCGCCCACTTCCTTGAAATCGGCCACATAGGAATCGACCACCGCGGCGTCGCGCGCGTTGAGGGCGATCCCTCTGCGGCTGCCGATCTTGGGATCGCCGTGGATATAGCACCGATCGACGATCAGATGGTGGGGAACCGCATCAGCGGATGCTTCTCGATCGCCGAACTGAATCACCGAGGTCACGAACGAGCCCGCCTTCGGCGCGAACTCGATCCCCACGAAACGGTAGTGATGCGCGCCAGGATCGGTCGCAACGACGAAGTCACCGGTCGACGTGAGCTTCGGCATCAGCGAGGCCTGTGATGGCTGAACGTGACGGCCCGGTTTCGGCAATTCGGCGGACGAGGTGATGACGATCCACTCGTTGCCTTCCTTCGGCTTCAGCCGAAACGGACCTTGATAGGTCGCTCGCGGCTGCAGCTCGATTCGGTCGCCGGCCTTCGCCTCATCGAGCGCCTTCTGGAGATCTCCTCCAGCCGGCACTCGAATCGTCTGACCAGCCGTCTTCAGCTGCGGAATGTCGACCGATGCGCGCGGCGGCTGCGGCGCGTTCTGTTCTGCCGCGGCGAACGCTGCTGCACACAATGCGAGAACGACGACAAGGGGTTTCACTGACGTGGCTCCAGGATCCAATCCGCAACGCGCGAGTACGAAGCGCCGAGCACGGGCTTAACGAGCGCCTTGGCATTCCAGCCAAGCCAGGCACCACACCGTGCCCATGGCGCTGCCGATGCGAAACGGAACGCCATGTCAGCCGCATGCCCGCGCCGGATGGTGAAACGCCCGATCACGCGCAAGCCGTCGAACATCGACGGCCTCGAGGTCGGCTGCGAGGTGTAGAGCGTTTGCAGTCCCGCGTACGCGGCCGCCTCGGCAACGGCGCGTGAGAAGTAGCCGCCGGGCACTGAGCCCACTGTGATCGGGTGGTCGACGATGTCTTCGAGGCGTTGCCGGCTGTCGGACCACTCGCGTCGCATGTCGGAGGTCGTCAGCGCGCTGAAGCGCGTCGGATGTGAGGCGGAGTGCGTTCCGATCGTGTGGCCGCGCGCGTCGAGCTCGCGGATCTGTTCCGGTGTGAGAAATCCGCGTTCGCCGATGCAATCGGTCGAGACGAAACACTGCGCGTGCAGGCCGAGCGCCTCGAGCCTGTCGGCGATCACCGTGTAGAAGGAGATCCCACCATCGTCGACGGTGACCACGGCCGGGATTCGTGTTTCGTTCCCCGAGAGACTCGGCTTCGGGCTTCGAAGCCTCGCGAGCCGGTCGAGCTGTGCCTCGAACTCAGGCAACGACAGCTTGTAGCGATCGGCCGCGGGCGAGCGGAAACCGCTCTCGCTCGGACTCGATTCGTAGACGTCATGAAAGAGCAGGGATACGGGTCGCATGTCGCTTCCGTCGCGCCTCCGATTTCCAATGCAGATATGCGGTGAGCTGCGGCTGACCCCAGACGGCGGATTCGCGTCCCTCGACCGAGATGGAGGGGACGCGTTCGCCGCGGGCAAGCGCGCTGAGCACGCTCGCGATCGCGTCGAGGTTCTGTGTGACCGCGCGGTACTGAATGATGGCGTGCGACTCTTCGACCTCGTCGAAGTCACACGTGCCGTGCAGGAAGATCGGTCCGGTATCGATGCCCGGATCGACCCGCAGCAACGTCATGCCGACCCGCTCGAGATCGCGGCGTGCCAGCGCCCAGAAGCAGCCGTGCGCGTTCCGGTACTCCGGACAGATGCCCGGGTGGAGCACGAACGTCCCGACGCTCGGGATCCCGAAGATCGCCTGCTTCAGAATGATCTTGCAGCGCGCGATCGCTAAGTCCGGCCGAAGCCGCTCGAGAAACACCCGAGCTTCGTCCGCATTCGGTGTCGAGACGACGATGCGCGGGACGGCCGTCAGGTCGGCGGGGTAGCGCCGGCGAAGGCGCGCGATCTCCATCTGCTTCCACGCGCGTTCACCCCGCGCAAGCCGCAGCCGCGCGTAGAGCCGGAAGGCGATCACGTCGAGGAAGCGGAGCCCGCCGACGCGCCGGACTTCGCGCCGCGCAGCACGCCACCGCCGGCGGCGCGGATCACGGATGATGATGAGACCAGCCAACCGCAGGCTGCTCGCCAGCCACGACGCGAGCCCCTCGGTGTCGAGGCGATCCTGCTCGTGACAGATCAAGACCACGGATGGCTTCCCGTCCTGCATATGCATGCTCGGCAACGACCTCTTCGCAGCGCGTCTCGAACTGGCGCGCGACCTTCGACCAGGAATAGTTCGCGTCGACAAGCGCACGGCCGGCATCGCCGAGCGCCCGGCGCCGCGCGGGATCGCGAAGCAGCCGGATCACCGCCTGCGCGAAGTCGTGCGCGGTATCGGCGGCGAGAAAGTGGCGTCCCGATTCGAGGGCGAGCCCTTCGGCGCCGACACTGGTCGACACGACGGCTTTGCCCATCGAGAGCGCCTCGAAAATCTTGATGCGCGTGCCGCTGCCCGCACGGAGCGGCACCACGTAGACCGACCCTTCGGCAATCGAAGGCCGCACGTCGTCCAACGTTCCTGTGACGACGATGCCCGGACGCGCCGCCAGTTCGCGCACCCGCGCGCTGGGGTTGCGTCCGACAATCGTGAACGACGCACCAGGAATGTCAGCGCGGATGCGCGGAAGAATCTCATCGGCGAAATAGCAGACGGCGTCCTCGTTCGGATGCCAGTCCATCGAGCCGCTGAACACGAGCCGGCCGGCGACTTCAGCATCGCGCCGCGGAGTGAAGTACCTCGTGTCGACACCAGTCGGGATGGGGACGGCCCGGATGCCTGCGCCGAGCTCCTCGAGACGTCGGCGGTCGTCATCCGACACGGTGACGGTGAGCGCGGCGCGCCGGCACGCGTCCGCCTCGCACGCGCGCAGCTTCCGCCACTCCATCTCGAACAGCGCACGCTTCCACGCGGTCGTTTCGAGGTTGGCCAGCCGCTGCCAGATCAGGTATTCAACGTTGTGTTCGAACAGGAGCACGGGCACGCCAGCCGCCTGCCCCGAGTCACGTCGAGGGGCCATCGGCACGTTTGCGGCCGCGAACAGAAAATCGGCGACACAGAGATCGACATCTCCGGAAGCGAGCACGTCGCGGACGACGCGACGCACCTCGGGGACGCGCCACTTCCACAAATCGACGGGGTAATGTGAGAACCAGGAACTGGCAACCGCGGAGACAAACGCCGCGCTGCCACGTTTCGGAACCGCGTAAGGAACCGAGATGACCTGCTCGCACCCAGCGAGCTGTTGCGTCAGTCCGTCCGGGTCATCGCCATTGCCGTGCGTGGTGATGACCGTGACCTGGTGACCACGCGCCAGCTCCGAAATCGTGTTGAGGCTGCGGACGCGGCCACCCGTCGTTGCCGGCCAAAGACCACCCATCTTGACCCAGAGGATTCGCATACGCGGTCATTGGGTGATCAATATGGGTGCCGCTGTAAGTTGCTGGATTCAGGCGAGATGAGGGCTGAAAAGGGAAAAGGTCTTCATCCTTTTACCACCCGCGCGTCTCAGTGGGAAATCGCGTCGAGTCGAGTGGTAATTCGATGGATTTGTTGCTTCACGTAGCGGGCGCGACAATCGCCGGTGTTGCCGGCCTTTTCAACGTCTGCCGCGTGCGCGCCGGCGCCACATCGCGTACGTCGGTCGTGTCCATGAAGCGGCGGCACCACAGCTCGAACGACAGCATCGTCCAGAGTTGCAGATCGAGATTGCGCCCGCGCTGATGTCGTTGAAAAAGTTGTTCGACGGTTCGGGTGTCGAAGATGCCGCGTTCGCGGCAGGTCTCCGAAAGCAGCACATCGCGCGCGAAGCCGGCCAATTCGCCGCGGAACCAGTGCGCGAGGGGCACCGCAAAGCCGTGCTTCTGCCGGTCGATGATCGCGTCCGGCAGAATCCCCCGCATCGCCTTCTTGAAGATGTACTTCGTGTCCTGGCCGGCCAGGCGAAAGCGCGCGGGGATCGTCGCGGCGAATTCAGTGAACTTATGGTCGAGCAGCGGTGGCCGCGCTTCGATGGAATGTGCCATCGACATCCGATCGACCTTCGTGAGGATGTCGAGCGGCAGGTAACGGTTGAGATCGTCGTACTGCGCTGCGGCGAGCCAGTCGCCGGACGGCTCGCGCCATTCCGCACGGGAGATGGCCCAGGGGTCGTGGCGCGCGATCTGCGCGAGCGCTTCGTGCCGGAACAACTGCCGGATCTCGTCGGTGTGAAACATCGTGGACGCGTCGAAGTAGCGATCCGGTCCTTCGAGCGCCAGGTGCCGGAGGAATCGCCGTCCCGTCATGTCGTGCGGCATCAACGCGCCGATGGCACCGGCAGCCCGGCGGAGTGCGCGCGGAATCTGTTCCCGCACCCGTTCACGCCCCTCGACGACGTACTTGTCGTAACCCGCGAACAGTTCGTCGCCGCCGTCGCCACTCAATACGACTTTCACGTGCTCGGCGGCGAGCTTCGACACCATGTAAGTGGGGATTGCCGACGTGTCGCCGAATGGCTCGTCGAGATACCAGGTGAGGTCCTCGACGATCTGGACGACATTTGGCCGGAGGACGAGATCATGGTGATCGGTCCCGAACCTGGCTGCGACCTCGCGCGCGTACGGCAGTTCGTCGTGGGTGGCTTCCGCAAACCCGATCGAGAACGTCTTCAGCTCGACATCTTTCGGCCGCGACATCATGGCCACGACGGCGCTCGAGTCGAGGCCGCCGCTCAGGAATGCGCCAACCGGCACATCGCTGACTTGATGTAGGGCTACCGCGTCGGCGAGCTGTTCCCTGAGCTGCTCGACAAACTCGTCCTCGGTCGCGCGCTCGTTGGGCGAGAAATCCAGATCCCAGTAGCGTTCGGTGCGCAGGCTGCGCCCCTGGCTCGCCACCCCGATGCGCGCTGGTTCCAGCTTGGAGATGCCTTTGACGATGCTGCGCGTCGCGGGTGTCGCGAGTGTCGTGAACAGATGGCCGACCGATTCCCAATTAAGCGCCCGCTCGACTTCCGCGACCTGCAGAATCGGTTTCAGCTCGGAAGCGAACAGCAGCTCGCCATCACGCTCGTGGTAGTAGAGCGGCTTGATGCCCAGGCGATCGCGGGCGAGCAGCATGCGCCGGCGGCGTGAATCCCAGATCGCAAAGGCGAACATTCCCCGCAGCCGATCGACACAGTGCGGTCCGAGATCCTCATAGAGGTGGACGATCGTTTCCGTATCACTGGCGGTCTTGAATGTGTGGCCGCGGCGCTGCAGGTCGCGTCGGAGCTCCTGGTAGTTGTAGATTTCGCCGTTGAAGACAATCCAGATAGTGCCGTCCTCGTTCGAGATCGGCTGGAACCCGTTATTGAGGTCGATGATGCTGAGGCGGCGCATACCGATCGCCACGCCGTCGCCGATGTAGACCCCTTCATCATCAGGCCCGCGATGCGCCATGACGCCGCACATTGCGCGGATCTCATCTTCACGGACCGGCTGTCCATCCCAGCGAACGATTCCGGCGATCCCACACACAGCGACTCTCCCCTCAACTCTGCTAGAGACCCGACTCGGACACTGGTTCCGGCTGAAGCGGCCGGTATTCTGCGGTGGCCTCCCCGCCTTCGCGCGCCATAGGCGCGCTATGGCGAGGCCTCGCCATAGCTTCCTGTGGATCCAGGGAAGCGGCGGCGGGCGCCTTCAGGCGGAGCATCAAATAACTCAGTCCAAAGTAGATGCCGGCGTAGACCGCGCCGCTCGCGCCGAGCGCGACAATCGGTCGCAGCGGGACTTCGCGTGTGATCCACATCACCGGCAACGCGGCCACGGCCGCGCACGCGAAGATGGCTGCCAGGCGTCCCCAGGGCAACGCTTCCGCCAACGACAGATGCAGCAACCGCGCAATCCGCGCGACGCCCACGAGATTGACGAGTAGTGTGCTGACGAGCGTCACGAGCACCGCGCCGCTCATGCCGAAGGTCGCGATAAACCAACCGATCAGCGCGGCGACCATCGCCAGCCGCAAGACGTTCATGATCAGCAGGAAGCGGGTTTCAGCGAACACGCGCAGCACGGCATTGACGGCGAAGATCGACGGCAGGATGGTCAGCGCCCACACCATGAAAATCGGCACGCTTGCGGCGTAGGTTGACGTGTAGAGCGCGACGATCAGGTCTTGGGCCACGACAAACAGAAAGATCGAGAGCGGCACCATTAGAAAGGCAAGCCGGCAGATGGTCTCGTGCCACAGGGAGACCGTGGCCGGGCCGTGCGACGCGTCCTCCGCCATTCCAACCATCATCACGTTGACCGTCGAGGTCATGATCATGTCGACGAGTGGAATCTGCAGGCAGCCGATCGCATAGATCGCGAAGGTCGCGGCATCGAAGCGGGATGCCACGACATACTGGTGATAGTTCTGCTGAATGACTTCGACACCGACTGCGAGCGCGAATGGCAGTGCGTAGGCAAGCTGCTCGCGCCACAATCCGACGTCGATGCGGAATTCACGCCCGTACTCACGCCACAACGCGACCACCAGCAGGACCAGACGAACCGCGGCAAAAGCGGTTGCGCCGATGAATACCGCCCGCAGGCTGCCCACCAGGAAGGCGGGCGCGATGAAGAACAGGGTGCGAACGATGTCGGAGCACGCGTAGGTCACGGCCGCCATCAGGTGTTTCTTGCGCGAGACCATCACGATCTCGAGCACGGTTGACATCAGCATCAACGTGAGAAACAGCCCCGCCAGCAACATGTAGTCGGCGAGCGCCGCGTTGGTCAGACGCGCGGCAATCTGTGAGCGCCAGCCGTAGAGCGCGGCCAGGCACAGCAGCCCAGCAGCCGCCAGTGTGAGGAGTGCATTGCAGACGTATCGCGGTGTGCGCGCGGCGTTGCGCGGCACGAAGTAATACAGGCTCTCCGCCATTCCTAGCTGCGCGAGCCCGTAGAGGGTGCCGTAGAGCAGGAAGAACTGTTTGTAGGTTCCAAACACCGCTGGCGCGAAGTAGCGCGCGAGCACGATGCCGATGGCAAATGACGCAACGAAGCCAATGACGCGGCCTGTCACGAGTAATGCCGCTGGTCTGGTGATCTCCTTCGCGGTCATGCCTGGTGCACCCGTTCGCATTTCCACGCGGGCGGCCAGAGGTGATGCGCCTGGCAGCTCAGAATGTCGGGAGTGAACTCGCCCTCGCCGTTGACCGACGAGCCTTGCCACAGGAGCAGTCGCTGAATCGTCAACAACGGATGCCGCGGGTCGTCATGACAGCACGCGGTATAGGCGAATCGATAGCCGCCCCGCGCGACCGCGTCGACAATCGCGTCGTTGAAGTGCCCGCCGGGATAGGCGAAATGATCGATGCGCTCGCCAAGACGACGTTCGAGATCGGTTTTCGAGTGCTCGATCTCAGCCATCGCCCGCGCAGGCGACTCCGCGGGCAGCGATACGTGCGACCGCGTGTGCGAACCGATGGTGAAGCCGCGGCGCCGCATGTCGGCAATCATTTCCCACGTCACCGTCAACGGCACGTTGTGGAAGCCGTTGCCGACGCTCGATTCGAGACCACTCATCAGACGCCGGATATCCGACTGCGGCAGCTCCGGAAGGAACGCCGACACCGCGCTCATCGGCGTGGCGATCACCGAACGGCGCGTGAAATAGTGAGCGGGGAGTCCGAGCTGACCGAGCAGTGCCGCAAGCTCCTGCCGCGGGTCGTCCCAGCATCGGAACGCCTTTGCGACGAGGTGATAGAGCTTGTCGTGGATCTGCCAGGCCGGCCTGCCTACGAGATCGGTGACCACGAACATCGCCGCCGGAACGCCTTTGCGTTCGAGCACCGGCAGCGCCAGTTCGTACACATCCCGATAGCCATCGTCGAAGGTGACCGCCGCGACTGGTTCGTCGAACGGGATCCCGTTGAGCAGACGGTCTCCCACATCGTCGAGGGACACGAACCGAAAGTACCGGCCGAGGCAATCGAGATGCTGTTCGAACATCGCGAGGCTGGTCAGCATGCTCGGCATCTCGACCTTCGCTTCCCCTTCGAAATCCTCGACGACGCGGTGATAGCCGATGACGAGCGGCCGATAGGTTCCGCGCGGGCCGGCGAGCCCGCGGTGATGCGCCTTGGCGAGAGCGGATGCGACCGCCGTTTTGACATGACTCCGGAAGCGACGAACTTTAAGAGGCATGGATGAACGCGCTCAGCCGCCGACGGGCGCAAAACAGACCACGATGAAGACGCCCGGCAAGATGCGGCGGAAAGAGATGAACGTTGTGAAGCTCGCGGGTGTGGCGGGCCCAGAGGAATTTGTACGGTTCGGTACCCCAGAGCATGTCGAATTCAGCTGCGCCTTCCTCCAGTGCGGCGCGAATCGACAATGCCATCAGTACCAGACCGATGCTGTATTGCTGATATGAGTCGTCGAACCCGTGCTGGTAAAAATAAAACGTGCGGTTATAAAGAAAGCCGTACATGACGGCGGCTGTCGCGCCGTTCACTCGCAGGACGAACATCCGCAGCCAGCCGCGATCGAGAAAACGCCTGGTCGCTTCGTCGTGAAATGCGCACAGAGCCGCGGTGCAAAACGCCGTTCCCCCGGAATCGAACCGCGACTGGTGGTACTGCGTGAGCCGTTCGAGTGCGTCGCGCCGCTCGTGGTCACCGGTCACTCGCTCGAATTGGACGTCGAATGTCTGCTCCAGCGCCCGCAAACGCCGTCGGACATTGGCGCGATGTGACGCGCCGAGCGTCGCCAGGTACGAATCCCACGTGTGGCCAGCGAGCGGAATGTACGGAGAGATACCGCCCGGTGTCGTCACCTGCGTCCAGCCTCGGCGTTCGAGGCGGCTGACCACTCCTGCGGCTGCGGCGGATGATGCGAGATGCGTCAAGCGAAGCGCCGTGCCCTGCGCGACGACAGACCGTTCAATCGCGTCGAGCGCCTCGGCTTCGAAGCCCGAACGAGTAATGACGTCGAGATAATCAGAGCCGGCGTCTCCCGTTCCCAGCATGTCGAGGCAGGGCAGGCGCGCAACGCCGGCCGTCAGTCGAAATGGTGCGATCGCGATCGGGCGATTGCCGGCATCCACCTTCAACAATCGCAGCTCGGACGATCCGCTCAAATGCGTCCACCACGGGTGAAGCCACTCCCACGTCAGAAACGGCGACGCGGCTTCGCTGGACTGCAGGAGCGAATCCCAGGCTGACCGAAGCTCGGTGAAGCGCCACGTCGAATCGATGCGCACTGTGCGAATCTCTTCCGCACCGCTTCCAAGGGCCTCGGGGAGGCGCTCGCGAACGTCGACAACCGCCCGGGCGATCATGCGGCCCTCGGCATGGCGCGGCGTGCTGTGAGCGTCAGATTGATCTGCCTGGCGACATGGCTGACATGCCGCGGCGAGAGGTCCTGGTGGATCGGAAGCTCGAGCACATGCTCGCGAAAGAAGCGCGTAGACGACGACATTTCGCTGCCGTCGCCGACCGGATCGTTCCAGAACTCCAGTGCATCGACACCGCGGCGGCGAAGCGTGTTGGCCGCCTCCGCCTTGTCAGGCACCAGCACCGGGAAAAAGAGCGGGCAGACGCGATCGGGAAGCACCGGAAAGACCGGCTGCACATGCGCGTCGATTTCTCCCAGCAGCTGGCGATAGTTCGCCACGCGGCGGCGCCGAATGTCTGCAAAGTCCAGTCGCTGCAGTAAACGGGTCGATACCGGCGACATCGCGAGATCCACTTCGTTCAGGTTGAAGC
>DASTZI010000167.1:0-36109 GCA_035764385.1 Vicinamibacterales bacterium | reverse complement strand
TTCATGGCGCGCAGATGTCGCTCGACGCTTCGCGGGTTGAAACGGATTTCTGGCGGCTGTTTGCACGCAACAGGCAGGCAAATCCCGCAATTCTCCTTCGATACCTGGGCTGGTGGGCGCTCAGGACCAAGAACCATCGCGCCGCGTTGCGATATTTCGTGCGCGCGTGGCTTCAGCGACGGCCGAACTACAAAGCGTCCGTGCTCGCCGGCGATCTCGTCGTACTCGGTCGTGACCTCCTCGCACATCGATTGCGGATATCCGTCCCTTCGGGGACGAGCGCCCACACGGAGTTGGAAGATCCCTCATGGAGACGGGCAGGGCAGGAGTGGATCGACGCGCTGGTCGCCTCTCATGTTGCCGCCGGAGGTCGTCGAATTGCTGATTAGTCGCCTCAACTCACGGCAAATGTGAGACGAGGCGCGTGCGCTTCAGAGCCCGGCGCGCGGTTTTCCACGCCGCCCCGCCCCAATCGCGCGCCGTGTGTCGTGCCGAGTCAAGGAGGCCGAATCGCCGGGTCGAGGTGGTATAGCCGAAATCAACAAGCTGTTCGCCGGCGAGCCATTCGAACCGCTCACGTTGCGCGGCGCTCCATGAGCGCCATCGCTCCTTGGGGGTGAACGTGTTGTCCTTCTGCACGACTTCCCAATGCACTTTCCCGTCGTGGAGGCCGAAGGCCGACGATCCGCGAACGGGCAGGTTGCGCGCCGCTACGAAGTCGTAGCGCTCGGCATCGAGACGCAAGAATTCGAAGACAGCGCGCAGCTGCGCCTCGGTGTCGTCGACAAAATCTTCGTAACGGATCACGCGCCAGCGATCCGCGCGTGCCGACTGTGTCTGTTGAAAATGACGAATCGTGCGCGCGGCTTCAGACCACGCTCGGCAGGCACGGTCGAAGTCCCATCCGAACGTGTCCATGGCTGACTGCACCACGGATCGGCCGTCACGCACGAGGATCAGCAATCGGGCAGAAGGAAAGAACGCAAAGAACTCATTGAGGTGATGGACCGTCGGCGATTTCGTGACGAGGCGACGCGTGCGGTCGGTCCAGAGGAAGGAAATGAGACCATCGCCGATACTTTCGGACAGCCGATTTCCGATATCGCCGCCGAAGGTGCCCCATGCCGGATCCCAAGCTGTCTGCACAGCGGTGGCAAACGCCGTCAGATGTTCCGAGTGTTCGAGAAACAAGTCCTCGCGGACCGGCTCCCGGCCGCGCGAACAATCCGGATGGAGCAACAGCAGATCCCAAATGAAGTTCGTCCCGCTTCTCGGCAAAATGCCGTGGATGAAAATGGGCTCGGCGGGATTTCCAAGGACCGGGACTTCAGTCGTAGCGTCCATGTCAACGCTGTAACGTCGATGGGGCAGCAAGACCGGCCTGCGGCAGCCTGGGGCCGTTGTCGTCCTGGCCATACAGTCCGTGCAGCCATTCAGCGGCGTCTGCGACCCAGGCATCGCCCGCGAACGTGGAATCGGAAGGGCGGCCGCGACGGCGGGTCAGTCGGCGCCGGAGAACATCACCGATGTCAGTGACGACGCTGCCCAGTTGCCCGCGCACGGCAGCTCGTAGAAGTTGGCCCAAGGCGGCGGATCGTTGTCCCCTCCGCAGATACGACTCGGCGAGCCACCGATGGATGTGTCCCCAATCAGCCGTGGTGTGATGCAGCCTCTCGATCAGCTTCGTTCCGCGGACAATCTCCGCGATGTCGAGCGATGAGTTGGTCCCGTGGACGCGGTACGCGAGCAGTGGGCGATCCACACAGGCCGGCGGGCCATGCTTGGCAAGACGGATCCACATCTCCCAATCTTCTGTATTCCGCAGTCGGGTATCAAACGGACCGACACGTTCCCACGCCGCTCGATGCACGACCACATTCGAACCGCCACCCGGAATCGCATTGTATCGGGGGAGCACCACCATCATCTGCTCCGGAGGCAGCGGCGAACGGCCGTAGATGATGTCACCCGCATCCGAGATGTTGACAGATCCCGTATAGACCCAGTCGCGACCTGTACTCGCCGCCGCGTAAACCTGCTGTGCCAGCTTGTCGGGTGCCCACAGGTCATCATCATCGACAAAGCCGAGCCACTCGCCGGCGGCTGCAGCGGCCCCGCGATTCCGCGCCGTGCTGACGCCATACGGTACCTCGTGCCGCAACACTCGAAGACGGGTGTCGCCAAGCCGGCTAAGCATCGCGGCGGTATCGTCAGTCGAGCCTTCGTCGACGACAATGACCTCGAGCTCGACATCCTGCTGGCGCAGTACGCTGCGCAGCGTCATCGCCAGCAGCGCGCTGCGATTTCGTGTCGGCACGACGACCGAGATGTTTCCGAGATTCATTGACAGACTACTTCGCGTGCGCGCGTTGAGTCGCGGAGTGGCCCGGCGAGCAGATCGTCTGCAACTCGGATAGCCATGCTGTCGCCTCAGCTGCCCAGGGGTCGCTCATCGCCGCTATCCGTGGAGGTGACACCGCCGCGTAACGGCCAAGCCGGCGGCGGAGCAGTCTACTCAAGTCCTCCGTGACGCCGCCGACTTCTCCTTTCATCGCCGCCTTTGCAAATTGCGCAAGCGCCGCGCCTCGCTGCCCGTTGCGCAGGTAGCGTTCGGCGACCCAACGGTGAACCTTTCCCCAGTCGACGTGTGTATGGTGCAGATCCTCGATCAGTCTGGTCGCGCGCATGATCTCGGACACATTGAGGAACATATTGGTCTCATGCACCCGCTTGGCCATCAACGGGCGACACACCCATGCGGGAGGTCCGTACTGGGCTGAACGGATCGACATCTCCCAATCTTCTCCCCCGCGGAAACGGGTGTCGAACGGACCCACGTTCATCCACATGCTCCGCCGCCACATCACATTCGATCCACCACCGGGAATTACGTTGTAGCGTGGCAGCGTCGCAACGGTCTCGTGCGGTGGCAGCGGCGGCCGGCTATACACAATTCGCCATCCCTCGATATTGACCGAGCCGGTGTAGACCCAACCCCGCTCGGCCTGTTCCGCCGCCTCTATCTGGCGAACGAGCCTATCGGGAGCCCACAGGTCGTCGTCGTCAACGAAGGCGAGCCACTGGCCGCGTGCCTCGTTGGCGCCATGATTCCTGGCCGCGGATAACCCGTGGGGGGTGTCGTGACGAATGATCCGAAGCCGCGTATCGGCGACGGCTGCGAGCATGCTGGCTGTGTCATCAGTTGATCCTTCGTCGACGACAATGACCTCGAGGTCCACGCTCTGCTGACGCAAGACACTCCGCAGCGTCATGGCTAATAGGGCACTGCGGTTTCGCGTCGGGATAACAACCGATACGTCCATCAAACTGCGTGATTACTGACGCGCAGAACTGTGAACGACGGCGGTGGGTAACATAGCGCGGCCCTATGTTTACACGCGCCTAGTTCGAACACCAGGGTTGCGCCGGCAACGCTCACGGTAAACTTTCACTTGAACAGAGCGATGTCCAAGCAGTTGCAGGATCACGACACCATCCACGTCTCTGCGATCGGCGTGCACGGCCCGCGCGCAGCCAACGAGCACCGTTCGCGGGTCGTCCTCGTCTGGGCGGTCGCGCGGTTGCCCGTGATTGTGGCGCTCGTCTACCTGTTCCGAGCTCGAGTCGTCGATGTGATCGAACGGCAATTCGACATCCTGACCATCACTCGATTCGTGATCGATCTGCTTAGTGTCCCGGTGACTCGCATCATCGTCGGGACCGGCTTGTTCGCTGTGCTTCTCGCGGTCGCAGTGGGCACGAGGCGGCTCCGCCCCATGCTTGCCTATGCGACGACGCTGCTGGTCGCGTGCTGCGCCCTGGCCGCGCTGGTGCTGACGACCGCGACGTCGCTGCCACGGGTTTTGATCGTCGCCGTGATTCTTGCCCTTAACTTAGCGCCGGCGGAGCTGTTCGAGCGATTGCGAGGGCGTCCGCGTACCTGGAACATATTGATGCTGGCCGGCATCGGTGTCGCAGAACTGTTTTTCGCCCGTGAATACTGGTATTGGATCCGCGGCGCACCACCGAGCAGCGAGTCCACGGGCAGCGGTTTGCGCTCCAGGCTTCCTGCCCTGCTGCTCGCCTCGCTCGCAGCAGCAGTGCTGATACGTGACCAGCGCTTGGTCGCTGTCGAACAGACGATACGGTTGTCACCAGACGTCAAGGTGATCGAGCGCGGGCTCTCGATGAACTGGATTGAGCTCGATCCCTCCGGCACGTACCTCTACGTCACTGGCCATGACGTTCCTTACCTGCGGCGGTACGACCTGCGAAACCTCGCCGCACCTCCTCTGCTGTCCGATGTTCCGACTGGTGGTGCGCAGGGCTTTGCGTACGATCGGTTGGCCAATCAGCTGTTTGCGGTGGATACCGACACCAGGCAGCTCCTCTATTTCGACGCGACGACGCTCAAGGCGCAGAAGACGATGGATCTCGCGCAATTGTCACCCGGTGATCCGTGGATCGCGGTCGACGCGCAAACCGATACCTTGACAGTCGTGTCCGAAGCCGACGTGCAGACCGGTGATCCTCTTCTCGTGCTGGACCGATCAAACGGTCAAACGGTGGCACGAGCAGACCTGGATGCGGGCAACCTGCTCAAACATCCATCGCGTTCGTGGGTGTACCTGACGTTTTTCCGTCGCCGAAGCGAGGTCATGCTCTACGACCTCGAGGCGCGTTCGGTCACCCGGCGTGCGCCGGCCGATCCGCGAGCAGAACGGATGGCGTTCTGGAAGACGAAAAACGAGCTGCTGGTCACCTCGCCAATCGAATCGCGGGTGCTGCGCTTCGACGCCGATACACTCACACCAAAAGGCTCTCTCGCCGCGTTGTTCGGCGTGCGGGCGATCGCGCTCGACGAAGCACGTCAGCTCCTGCTGTGTGGCAACATCGCAACCGGTCACCTGATCGTTCTCGATTTGAGAACAGGAGCACGGGTGAGCACGCGGTACTTGGGCCCGTGGCTGCGAACCATCGAGCTCGACGTGCCGAATGGCACCGCATATGTCTCGGCGAATGGTGCCCTTTACGTTTACCGTTACGCCACTGCATTGGCGCGGTCCGCCCCGACGGAAGGGAAAGGCCAAGGACGTCCGTGAAGCAGAAGATCGCCTTGTTGGTCGTCGCTGTATTTAGTTCAACGATGCTCCTCGGGCTCGCCGGGGAAATCTACCTCCGCCGAACGCAGAGCTACATCGTGGCTCAGCAGGACAATCAGCGCCGTCTTGGTCTTGTCGAGCAGAATCCAGGACTCCTGATTCAACAGACGCCGAAAGGGAAGCGGCTGATTCCTGGCGCCAATGTCGTCATCAAGAATCATTGGCTTTCAGGGAGGGATATTCCGGTTCGGATCAACTCTCGCGGTTTTCGCGGGGATGATGTCGCCGCGGAACCGACACGTGGCGTCCCCAGGATTCTGATGCTCGGTGATTCGATCACGTGGGGCGACTACGTGCGTGACGAAGAGACGTACGTCAGACAGACCGCGAATGTGCTTGAAAGTGACCTTGGCTATCGGGTCGAAGCCATCAACGCCGGTGTCGGTGACACCGGATCACAGGAACAGATAGACATCCTCGAAGAGTCGGGATTGCAAATACATCCCGACGTTGTTGTTCTGGGCTTCTACTTGAACGACAGTCGCCCCCCGTGGGGTTTTTCGGGCGAGCTGCTGGACCGCAACTGGGTGAGACGGCACAGCCTGTTCGTCGATAAGGTGTACCAGAAGTTTGCGCTGTGGCGATGGATCCAGCAGCAGGGAGCAGAGCGCTTCGCGTGGATCGACGCACAACGTCGGCTCGATTGGCAACACGATCACGCAGCGTTTCTGGAGCTGGCGCGCCTCGCGCAGTACGACTGGGGTGCGGCGTGGGCTGACGAGTCGTGGAAGACAGTCGATCACGAGCTGACGCGCCTCGAAAATGACGCTCGTCGGAACGGGTTTCGTGTCGCGACATTGACGTTTCCCGTCCGCTATCAGGTCTACGCTGCGACGCGTGAGGACTCGCCCCAGAAGACCTTTGCCGCGCTCGCACAAAAGCACGGTTTCTCGAACCTCGATCTCCTTCCGTTGTACAAGGCCCACGCGGGTGAAGAGATCTTCTTCGACTGGTGCCATCCAACGCCGACGATGAATCGGCTGATCGGCGCGGCCGTCGCGGATTTCCTGGGTGATGACGTGAAGCACGTGCGCGCTGCGCACGAATGATTGCGGAGTCGCGCGGCGCGGCTGGGGCACCATCCGGCTCTTCCATTGGTACTTTGGTAGTATCGCGCTCTGACCTCGCTTGGAGGAGACGGCGTTACGACGCCGGTCTCAGACTTTCCGACGAAGATCCTCACCGTCGGCGCCGCAGCAATCGTCGCCGTGTACGCGTGTGAAGCGTTTCTCTTTTGGGACCCGCTCGAGCTCCTGGGCCCGCATCCCCGAAAAGGGTTCGATCAGAGGGAATACGTGGACGTGGTGCGAGATCTCCGCGCGAAGGGCGTGTCGGCGTATCACGTGGTTGGTGTATTCAACTGGATCGCTTCTCCACCTGAGTTACAAGGCACGCCGACCATCCCGCTCTCAGGCGTGCCGCACGCCACTACGGTGATGTGCAACGAGGCCGGTACCTACGTGGCGTACGAGAGTGACCGCTTCGGCTTCAATAACCCGGACCGACAATGGGACATACCACCGCAAGTGGCCCTCGTGGGTGACTCTTTTGTCGAGGGCTGGTGCGTGCCTCGTGAGGAAAGCTTCGCCGGGCGTATTCGCGAAACCGTGCCGGCCACTCTCAGCGTCGGCTACACCGGCCATGGTCCGCTCGCCGAGCTCGGCACGATCCGCGAGTTCGTCGAACCTAGGCGCCCCGCCCAGGTGTTCTGGTTTTTCTATGAAGGCAACGATTTGACAACCGATCTGCCTCGTGAGATGGAGAGCGCCATTCTCTGTCGCTACCTGGAACCCGAGTTCTCCCAACAGCTGGAAGAGCATGAAGCCGTGCTCGGTGAGGAGATGCGTCGCAGATACGATTCCAAACTTGCCCAGGAGCCCGTGGCCGCCGCGCCGTCGTCCTCGGTGATGGGAATCGTCAAGCTGCGCTCGTCGCGCCGTCTGATCAACAGCGTTCGCATTCGCCCACCGCACAACGCACCAGAACAAACCGGAGACCAGCTGCCACTGCTGCGCCGCATCCTCGCAGAAGCGAAGCGGACCGTCGAAGGTTGGGGCGGCTCACTGCACTTCGTGTACTTGCCGGACCTGCCGCTCGTAGTCGGCGAGAGCAATCCTGCGAATCACGACCGCGTGCTTGGGGTAACCGCAGAACTGGGGCTGGACGTCGTCGACCTCCTTCCTGATTTTGAGAAGCACTCATCCCCGCGGTCGCTTTTTCCATACGAAGAGGGACGGCACCTAGTCAGGACACTCGGACTGCATTACAACGCCGCCGGCCACCGCCTCGTCGCACGCCGTGTGCTCGAGACCCTGGGGAAATCCGCAAACTCTATCCGCCACAAGTGATCCTGCCGTAGACAGATATCCGCATCCTTTCCGCCCTTCGCATTCTTTCGTCCGATAAGCCGTACTATCCCGAGCGCCTGCGATGCATGATCGTGGACGTATGAACCGCTGGACCGTGGCCGGTGCCGCTGCGTTAACAGGCATCGCCGCCGTGATGCTGGCCACCGTCGGAAGGTACGGTATTACCTGGGACGAGCAGTTCCAGAGCGCCTACGGCGAGCAGGTGATCGCGTGGTATCAATCCGGATTCCACAACGATGCCGCGCTCGTGTACCGCGACCTCTATCTCTATGGCGGGCTCTTCGACGTCATCGCGCAGCTCGTCGCGCGCGTCTCTCCGCTGGATCTCTTCGTCGACCGTCATATCGTCAACGTTGCGTTTGCGCTGATCGGCCTGGCGGGCACCTGGCGTCTCGGCGCATTGGTCATTGGAGCCCGCGGCGGCTTCCTGGCTATGGCACTGACGGCGCTCACCCCGATGTTCTACGGGCACGGCTTCAACAACCCGAAGGACATCCCGTTTGCCGCTCTGTTCGTGTGGACGCTCTGCTTCCTGCTGGAGAGCACGCGCTCGAGCCCAGACATCCGGTTGTCCTCCGCAGCCAAGGTCACCGCCGCGTTCGGGACGCTTCTCGCCATCAGGCCGGGAGGAATCTTCGTCTTCGGCTACATCGGTCTGTGGTGGCTGCTGTCGTATGTGCGCGGCGGCGACTCGCCGCGTGCCGCGATACGAAAAACCGCCCTTCCGCTGGCGGCCGTATTCGCTGGCGCCTGGCTCATCATGCTCGCGTTCTGGCCGTGGGGCCAGGTCAACCCGATTCTCAATCCGCTGTTGGGCATCCGAAGGGCCGCGCGCTTCTCGTTTACTGGACCGACGCTGTTCTTCGGACAGCAAGTGCCAGCGCGGCCGGCTCCATTGGCGTACGTGCCGACGTGGTTTGCCCTGCAGCTGCCGGAAACCTATTTCGTCGCGGTAGCCGCGGGACTGTTATCCGTGGTCGCGCGACGGAGCGCGCCGACCACCGACGAGGATCGTCAGCGCGCCGTCATGCTTGGCTTCCTCGCCTTCGTCGTGCTCTTTCCGATACTGGCTGCAGTACTGCTGCGATCGGCGCTGTATGACGCCGTTCGGCAACTCTTGTTCGTGGTGCCGCCGCTGGCGGTCCTCACCGCTGCGGCGCTCGACCGCAGCCTGCGCCCGTCGATGCCGCGAGTCTTCCGCACCGCGGTTGCCGCTGCTACTCTGGCGTCGGCCGTGGTCACCGTACGCGACATGGCGGCGATGCACCCGTACGAGAGCGTGTATTTCAACCGCCTCGTTGCCGGCGGCTTGCGCGGCGTCGATGGCCGTTTCGAGACTGACTACTGGGGAAACAGCTATCGCGAAGGGATCGAGTGGGTTATCAAAAATGTGCCGGGCGAAGGGATACGAGTCGCCAACTGCTCGAATCCGTTTCAAACCAGTTATTACCTGCTCGGGGCGGCAGGCGCCCGCTTCATTCCGGTGCTGCTCGAACAGCAGCCTGACATTCTGATCGCCACCACACGAGGGGACTGTTACCGAAAGGCTGGTGGTCGCGTTCTCCACACGGTGGAGCGCCAGGGCGTCACGCTCCTCTACGTGTTCGATTTGCGTGCGAAGAACCCTTCATGACTGAACGCCGAATGATCCTGTGGCTGTTTGCTGCCTGCTGGTGCGTCCTGCTGCTGATCCACAGCGGCGCGCTCTCGGGATTGGACGGCGAGACGTTCTATCAAGTGGCGAAATCAGCTGTCGACGAGCACCGTCTGGACGTCGGCGCTGGATTCAATTCCACGACAGGCGTCGGAGGCCTGCAGTATGCGAAGTCGAGCATCGGCATGCCGCTGCTCGCGGCTCTTGTCTACGCCGTCAGCAAGCCAGTCGAATGGGCAGCGCCCTCGCACGGCGATTTCATCAGAAGGGGAATGGTCGGCGTGAGCATGACGTTCATCACGGCCGCACTGGTCGTGGCCGTCTATTGGCTCGCGCGCCACCTTCGGTCTTCTTCTGGAGCGGCGCTCATCGTCGCGATTGGAACGGTCGCCGGCACCTTTCTTCTTCCATACAACAAAGAATTCTTTGCCGAGCCGCTCAGCGCTCTGGGTGTCGCGTTTGCGATCGGGTGCGCCCTGCGCGGTCGTCCTGCAGGTGCAGGCGTCGGGCTGACTCTTGCGATGCTCGCGCGCGCGCAGACAGCGCTCGTGCTCGCACTACTGCTGTGGGTCATCGTGCGTCGGTCAGGTGTGAGAGGAGCGCTGGCCACGATGGGCCCGATCCTAGTCGGTGCCACGATGACGATTGCTTACAACGTGGCGAGATATGGAAGTCCGCTCGACTTCGGTTACCCGAACGAAGGCTTCACGATGCCATTCCTGAGTGGCGCTCACATGCTGCTGCTGGAGCCATCCAAGAGCGTGATTCTTTTCGCACCCGTCACAGTTCTGCTGCCCTTCGCCCTCGTCCGGTTGTGGCACCGGAACCGCCAGGCTGCCATTCTCATCTCGTCCACGGCCGCGATTACGTTCGTTGTCGCTGCGCTCTGGCATAACCCGAACGGCGGGTGGTGTTGGGGCCCGCGTTTGCTGATACCGGCAATACCATCCACGCTTGCGGCACTCGGACCCTGGATGGACACGCCATTCAAACGGATGCTGGCGATCGGGTTGTTTGCCCTCGGCTTTGCGGTGTCGGTACCTGCCGTGGCGATCTCGACGCAGATTCAGCAGCTCGACGTTCCGCCACCAGTTGGTGGCGTGTGGCCGCCCGATATGGGGTTGCCGGGAATCCGTCGTCAGGCCGAACTTGTTCCACCGACAGCCGCGTACACCGTTGAACACCTGTTCGAACGGAGAGAAGACGGTCGTAATTACCTTCGCTATATGGCCTTTTGGCAAGTGGCGTTGGCGCGGGTCTTCGGCCCGCGCGGACTGTTGCTTGCGATCGCTGGTTCACTCGGTTTATTCGCCTTCGCGGCGTGGGCGGCGACGCAGTGCCGTCGCGCCTATCTCACTCTTCCGCCCAGCTTGTTGGACGACACCGGTCAGACTTAGCGCATTTCATTCGGCCACGCCGCGTAAATCGCGTCCGCGACCAGGCGATTGGCTTTGGCTGTTGGGTGCATGTCTCCCGCAAAATAAAGTTCGCGAGGATCGCCACTTTTGCGCAGGACCTCGAGAGGCGCGACGTAGTTGACTCCGTAGCCCGCCAGTACTTTTTGGAATGGATATCCTCGATAGACCGCACGGCCGTCTACCTGCTCTATCAAGGGATAGCGGACGAGAACCAGCTTTTCGCTGTATCCAGATGTTTCCTGCGCCAAGCGCCCCAACAAAGCTCCCGATACCCGGACACTTTCGCGAGGTCGATACCACCGTGAATAGATGACGTTTGCGATGCGGCTCCTGTAAAGGAGCGAATCGAGGATCGTCTCCTTGTGCGGCTGCCTCTCACGCAATTCGCCGTTCACCATCTCGAAACTGGGCTTAGCAAGCCCCTCTGCTCCGCGAAAGGCCTCGAACACGCGGTCGACGTCCTCATCGATGAAAACGAGGACGACCACGTCAGGCTGAAGAGCCGCGCGGTATTTTTCATACGACAGCACCATCTGATCGATTCCGTATCCGGGAACGCCAAGGTTGAACACCCGCCAGTTCGGCCCCAATCGCTGACCAAGGAATGCAGGCGCAGTCTGTGTCTCCTGCACGTTGACGCCAAACGTGAACGAGTCACCAAGCACGACAACATGACGGCGCCCAAGCGGCTTTTGAGGGAGGACGTTGAAATCTTCGCTGTCACGGAAGCCCTGACCGTTGATCCGGTGAGGAACGCGCTCCGCGTATTCTGGGCTGCGGCTGACCGTCCAGCCAAGGTCAGGGTCGGGCTCGGCCCAAACCGCGATGTGTGTGGGGTGATTGGCGCCGGGAACTGTTCGCTGATAAACGGACGGATAGTAATGGCGCGCACCGAGTTCAATCGGCACCAGCAAGAGAAGCGTCAACGCAAGATTCCAGATCGCTAAACCAACGATCGAGTAGCGAATCGAACTCGCGTTGCGTTCCGGCTTCACACTCCGCACCACGCGAAGATTATCGTCGAACGTCACCTGAAAGTTCGGGTAGCGACGGTGCCCGACTTCGAGGTGATAGAAGCGAGGCGCTGCGCGGCGGGTTTCTTCAGATAGAGTAGCTGCGTTACGCGAGACTTTCGATCATGCCGACAATCATGGAACGTCAGGTCGCGTTCTCGACGCCGTGGTTCGACGTCATCGGGAAACGCGTGGAAAGCGATCCATCGCTCTACTATGCGCTGGAGATGGCCGACTACGTCGGAGTCCTCGCCATGGATACAGCCGGTGAGCTGATCCTGGTGCGGCAATTCCGTCCGGCCGTTGAAACGTGGACGCTCGAAGTACCGGCGGGGTTGCTCGAACGGGGCGAGAGCCCCGAAGCGTGCGCGCGCCGTGAGGTGCTGGAAGAAACTGGTTACGAAGGCGGGCAGTTCGAGTGTCTGGGAACGTTGCAGCCCAATGTCGCCCGGATGTCGAATCACATGTGGTGCTTTGTCGCGACCGATCTTCGGCCCGCGGCACTGCCGCGAGTTCCCGAGCCTGGGATTGAAATCGTCCGCATGCCGCCGTCGCACTTCCTCGGCGCCATGAAGGATCTGCAGTGCGCGCATGCGCTGGACTTCGCCATCGTGGCGCTCGCGATGGTGAAGGGCCGGTTCCCGAGGTCGTAATCGATGTCCAGCGACGAGACGCCGACGAGCGTCCGCCCATTGATGGCATGGCGTAGCGACGTTCTGCCGCTGTCGATTGCGTTCATCTCAACGCTGTCCATCGTCGTCGCCCTCACGAACGTGCTGGTTTGGGGATTCATCGGTATCGGTCACGCGCGGGACAGGTACTTCCTCAACCATGTCTCGGGAATCCGAATGGCGCTCGCTCGTTCTCTTAATGCCGGAGTGCTCTACCCGCCGCTGTACGACGGGAGCCACTATGGGGGCACGCGGATCATGCCGCTTTCGATCCTCGTGCACGCAGCTGCGGCCAGACTGACCGGCGAGTACGTCATGTCCGGGAGGCTGCTCAGTTGCTTCATCCTCCTGGTGCTCGCGGTGGTCATGTTTCGTGTTCTGCGTGACCTCAAGTGTCCCTCGTCTGTAGCGGCGATTCTGTCCGCATTTGTCCTCGTCACCGAACCCGGTTATCGCGTCGGCTTCAGCGCCTTGGTGGCCGATGGATTGGCCGTACTCCTGCAGTTGCTCGCCGTTTCGAGCGTTGCGACCTACCGAGAAAGAACGCGCATCGTGATGAGTGCGGCATTGAGCGCGTTGGCGTTCATGACCAAGCTGAGCGCTCTTTGGGCGCCGATGGCCGTCATGACGTGGTTGATGATGAGGAAGCGAAACGGTGTGTGGCTATTTGCGTCCACTTACATCGTTCTTGTCACGATTTCGATCGGCGCTGTCAGTGTGGCGTCGGGAGGACGATTCTTCGAAAATTTCTTCGGTCTTTCGCTGGCTGGCATAAACGGGATCGGCCAGACGCTGCACTCGCCAACCCTACTCATTCGCACCTTGTTCAACAACACGCCAGCTCTGTGGGCGCTTGTTCCGGTTGCGGCAGTTGGCCTCGCCATCAATCTCGCCCGCGGCGAGGCGTCCATATATGACATCAGCCTCATCTGCTTTATTCCGCTGCTCTTTCTGATCTTTGTAGACATCGGAGCAGGCGACAACCACCTTCTGGATCTCGCCGTTCTTGGCGTGCTCGTGATTGGACACGCGTCAACCACGTTTTCACGAGCGCTCGACGAGCGATCAGGGGTACCGGGCCAGTTGCGGTCACCCCGACTGACGGTCGTCCAGACTGTCGTGCTGCTCTTTGCGCTCTGGATAACGACGACACACCTCGTGGTCCTCGTCCCAGACGTCTACACTGCCAGGGCCGCGTTGACAGCCGGCGGAAAAGCGAACCACCGGCCGCTGGAAGAATGGATCACGGTCGACGACAAGATCCTGTCTGAGGACCCTTACGTTCCCATCGCACTCGGGCAGGTACCGGTTGTCATGGATCCGTTCATGCTGCTCAGAATCGGAAAGGGCCATCCCGACGCGGTTCAGGCGCTCATCGAACGCATCGACGCAAAGGAGTTCAACTTCGTCATTCTCACGGCGCCGATCGAACGAACCGAGTGGTGGGAAAAGTTTCATTTCGGGAGCGACGTCATTCAGGCGATTGATCGATCCTATGATTTCTCCCGGGGCGCGGAAGGTTACTACCTCTATACGCCCGCGCATCTCAAGGGCGATGGGGCGACTGGTACGCCGCGGTGAATCACCAGCTCATTTAAGGTGAGACGTTCTCGCCCGAACACCAGGGTTGCGCAGCCCGGCAACGATGCCAGGGAGAAGCCCGAGCACCTCGCCCCGACCCATCGACACCAGCTCTGAATTCCGCGTGACCAGCCCGCGCAGAAGAAGCCAGGGCGCACGCAGCAGGTCACGCGTCGCCCGACGCGCAATGAATCGATCGCCGCGTCGTAACCAGGTGCCATAAAACGCACCCTGACCCCGCGCATAGCGCCGGTACAAAGCGGGGAGGTCTTCTGGTCGGTGTCGCGCAAGATGACCAACGATCACGGTCGGGTCATAGACGATGGAGACGCCCGCGCGTAACGCGCGGTGCGCCCACTCGTTGTCTTCGCCGGCAGTCGCCAGCGACGGGTGCTCGTCAAGCCAACCGATGCGCTCGAGCAGCCGGACGGCAAATGCCATGTTCGGAGGAAACAAGACGTCACCGGCGATCAGAGGCGAGTGATAGGTCGTCGGCTCGTCAGCCGTGTTGACGGTCAGCACGATTCCGTCACCCTCCGGCTCGACGCGTCCGGTGAGGATGGCTTCGCCGATTTCGTGGAGACGGATGGCGCCGCGGTGCAGCCAATCCGTTCGCACACGGCAGTCGTCGTGTGTGACAGCGACGAACGTGGTGCCGACGTGCCGCAGACCCAGATTTGTGGCCGACGAAATCCCGTTGGCCGGTGCGCGGATGTGCTCAACGTCCATGCCTTGCTGGCGAACGCGCGCAACGGAACTGGCGACCGCAGTGCCTTCGCTTTGATCGACGATGATGAGGCGAGCGGGCCAGACGCTCCCGTGCACCAGCGAGTCGAGGCACCCGTCGAGAACAACCCCGCCGAGCGTGGGAATAACCACCGTGACGTCTCCCGCGGATCGCTGAGGGATGTTCGTCATGGGCCAGGCGCCGCGAGCAATTCATCGAAGCGGATCACCGTATCGACATCCTTCGCTGCAGGACACGGCTGATCCCACAAATCACCCGCCAGAAGAACCGTGACATGGCGTCCCGTGTAGTACTCCAAGGCGCGTTGAGCAGCCCAGTCCTCGATGAACTCGTGTACAGCGTAGGCACCGCGCGGTGCTGGTTCAACAACTGTCCGCCGCACGTTACACACGGCCACCCGCTCACCGTCGCGCGTCCGAGCGGCGACAAGACGCGTCGCTCGGGCCGTGAAATCGGCGCTGCGCAGGCGAACAGATGCACTGAACGCCAGTGACAACACCGCCCCGAGCGCGAAAACGGCGGCGCACACGCCAAGTACTTTCGGGCGATGCCAATTGGTACGAGCGCCTGTCCACGCGACGCCAATGGCCAGCACGAGCCACGTGGGTGCAAATACTCGCGGCGAACCCTGTTGCGGTACGGCCAACACGACCACGACGTTCACGAGCACGACGATGGCCGCAATAGCGGCAAGACCACGTATCTGATCGCGCGCGGCGACCGGCCGACTCGCAGACGCTAAGCGCGGACCAATCCGCCACCCGAGGATCCCTCCGGCCGCCAGTACGGCCAGGCTCCAAGGCAATGCCCAGATGATGGCGAGCGGAATCGAATGCAGCCCCAGACCAACGGCCGGATACCCAACATAGAAGGACGGGTTTTCGACCAGACCGGCGAGTCGTTGAAGGGCCGTTGATTGAAGCCGCGGATTCGTTCCCGGCCACACGAAAAACGTGGCGATGACGAGTGCGCCGATGCCCGCACTGATTGCCGCCGCGCGCCGGCGCTGACCTCGAGACGCAACCAGCCAGGCCACGAGCGGCAACGGCAGGATGATCTGTTCGACCGACAGTGCCGCCGCGAGATTGGCGGCAGCAGCCCATCCGAGCCGGCCGCGATGGTACAGGCGCACGGCTGCCACAGCGAGAAGAAGACCGAGCGGCACGTGAAGAGCGGCGGGCCAGAGGCCCGCCTCAGTCCCAAGCGGCTGGAGAAGCCAAAGGGCGCCGCCGACCTCAGCCCACAAGTGGGGGACGCCGAGGTCGCGCAACAATCCACGCACCTGCCAGGCGACTGCAAGCGTAACGACCAGCGACACCATGATTGCGACACCAAACGGCAGATATCGACAAACGCCGCCGCTGAGGAGGATCTCCAGGAAACGGGCCGGCCGGATCGCTCCCAGCGCATGCCACGACACGGCGATGAAGCCACCGAAGCCCCACTCCACAGGTGCGACGCAGTTGTTGAAATCGTCAGCCAGCGGTGCACCACGGACGACCAACGGAACGGCAATTCCAACGAATGCACACACAGCCGATGCGAACAGCGCTCGTCCGAGGCGTTCCTGTATGTGCTCGTCGCTCGCAGCGCGTCGATCGCTGTGCATCACTTCCATTGCTGGCGCGCACTCGTGTTGCGGTCCGCATCGGATGGCGCTCGCCGCAAATCATCCAACCAGCGTTGCGCGTCGACGGCCCAATCGTCCATTGGAAGGGTCCGACGACGGGCGATCTGGGGATAGAGCGCCGCGACTGCTGCTCGACCTACAGATGCGACGTCCCCGGCGAGGATCGCACGGGCGTAGTGATGCAGCGCACGACCTCTGTGGCCGTCCTCCAGGCAGATCCATGCGGCCCACCGTTGGTGGCGTGCCCGATCCACGCGAATGTTGTGACGCCGAGCAACGATCTCGACGTCGGCGAGCAATTGCGTGGCATCGCGCGAAGCCATACGGCGATGTGTTCGCAGCGCGACGAGCGGTTCGCGCACACAGGCCGGTGCGCTCCTCGCCGCCAGTCGCAGCCATAAGTCCCAATCCTCGCTGGTCCGGAGCTCCGGATCGAATGTCCCTACCGCGTCCAGCAGGTCGCGACGGACGACCACGTTGGAGGCTCCGGCCGGTACGGCATTGTGGCGCCGCAGGTCGGAGATAACCGTTGTCGGCGGCGGCGGCGGAGCGCCAGCGACGACACGCAGTTCTTCGTCGACCGTCACATCACCGGCGTACACCCATGCGGCGCCGGATGTGTCTGCCATGGCCAGCTGTGCGGCAAGTTTGCGTGGAGCCCACAGGTCGTCGTCGTCCAAGAACGCGATCCACTCTCCGCGCGATGCGGCGATACCCATGTTGCGAGCCGTGCTTACTCCATGGGGTTCGCTGTTTCGGAGCAGCCGTACCCGACTGTCTCCCACTTGGCGAACCAGTTCGGCCGTCCCCGGTTCTTCACCGTCGTCGACGACCAGAATTTCAGCCTGGACGTGTTCCTGCCACAGAGCCGTCTGGAGTGTGAGCGCGAGCAGATCGGGGCGATCGCGTGTGGGGATCACCACGGTCACGTCCATCAGAACGTTCGCTTCGTCTGCGCACGGCCGGTGTGCACGACTTCCGCAAGTCTCTGTGGTGATGGAATGGGCTGACGTGCGATCGAGATGTGCTCGAGTCGTGCCCACCAGAGGGTCGCCGTTTCGAAGACGAACAGGAACATGACCAGTCTGCCCTGCAATAGCAGTCTGGGCAGAGCGGCGGCCAAATGCCACTCGAATGGCTCCTGCGTCAGCCAAAAAATCGTGATCACGAAGAGCAGATGTAACGCGACGAATCCCAGCAGGAATCGCCGTTGCCGGTCCAGACGCTCTCCTGGAACGAGCGACACAGCAACGGCCGCCAGGAAGGGCAACGTGATCCAAGGACGCTGGGCATAATACAAACCGATCGCCCGGAGAATGGTGGGGAAGCGGTCTGCCTGGGTGACCACGATTCCAAGCGAGCGAATCCGGAACGCAGCCCCCTGAACATTCGCCGGATCCAAACCGTTGTGCAGTTGCAGCGACGGCCAGATCGCCAGCATCGAAACGAAGCCCACTGCACCCAAGAGCAACACACGTCGATCCAGGCGATTCGCCTGCACCGTCGGGACGCGCGATACGCTCGCACCAAACCAGCAGACGACCAGGATCAACGAAAGAATGGCACCCTCGGTTTTGATGAGCGACAGCGCGGCCGCGAGCGGCATTATCCAAACGGCGCCACGGTCGCCCCACTGCAGGAACGCCAATGCCACCATCCCTGCAGATGCCATCAGGAAGCCATCTTGATAACCGTTGATGATGTCCAGCGAAAAACACGCGTACGCAAAAAACACCCAAAGCAGCCGGATGCGAATACTCGTTGTTTGCTCTTGACGCGCGAGGACGGCCAGGAAGAACGCCAGGTAGGTAAAGAGGAAAATGACTCTGCCACTTTCAACCGGTACGCGAGCGGTCCACTCGGTCCACCACCAGGCCGCAGCTCCCAAGTAAGGGTATTCGGGATAGATGATGCCGAGTTCGCCAAATCGGGACAGCGACGTCCATTGCTCCAGGAGGCGAACACGCGCCAGCCAGATCAAATACGAATCCCACATTTGAACGGGATCGAGCACACAGTATCCGATTCCCGCCACAGCCAGCGGCACAAGCGGCAGAACCGTCGTGAGTCCCGGACGCGTCTCCTTGTAATTGCGCATCAGCCACAGAACCCACCCAGCCGCGGAGGCCGCTGCAACGAGTAACACGACGAGCGTTTGAGATAACCCCAACCCATGTCCCAGAAGAATCAGCGCTCCAACGCTCATCAGTCCGAGCCAATAGTTCATCCCAACAGTGGGTTGGCTTTCTCCCCGGTGTGTCAGCGCCGTCGCCCATAGCCATCCGACACCCAACGGGCCGATCAACGCGACCACGGACGCGATCAATGAGATCCGAGCGAATTCAATCATTCGAACCCTCGAGTTCGTGAGTCAGCTGCGTCCATCGATCGCGTTGCTTGTCCTCTACGGCTGTGAAGCAGTCCCCTTCTCTGTGAACGACGCGGTACCCCTGCATATCAACGACGACGCCGTATGCAGTGACGCGGTAAATGGAAAAACCTCCATCGACTCGGAAAACGAAGGGCTCTACCAGACCATATCGAAACTGACGCAGTGGCGGCGCGGCGACAAACTGAACGGTCCGTCTTCCGACCTGTCCGGTCGTTGCAACATCTGCCGTTGACGTCCAAATAGGATTCGAATCTCTCTCACTTCTGTAAAGCTGTAACCGAAGGTGCTGAGCAGTCCCGCTGTCGAACTCCACTTCAATCCGCGTCAGGAGATCGAAATCCCGATCGACCGCAATCCGCCACAGACCGTCAGTACCGCGTTGGGCACTGCCGATTTCTTGTTCTCGTAGATCTGACTCGGTGAGCCATACACCGACGAGAACGGAGGGGTCTGCCTCAAACCGGGTCGGCTCGAAGAGATATTCCGACCGACGGTTGTAATCGCGGTAACGGATGACCGGTCTTTTCAGCGGATTGGGCTCGATGCGCGAATAGGCGGTGAGCACACGTTTCAGGTATCCGTAACCCGCCGGCTCGCACTGGCCGAAATAGTGGATCAATCGCTGCTCGCGCGACGACAGAAAGGCGCGATTCAGAAGTGGCGCATACCGATCGGGAACCTTTGGGCTGAGGCCAACCGCCGCCACGAGTGCGAGCGCGATCGCGATTCCTGCTACGGTCCACCTGCTCCAAAGGGACATGCGTGAGCGGCAGCTTAATCCATCACCGCCCGCGCGCCGACGGAGGGCCGACACGGTGAAGACGCACTGCGATATTGACAAGCAGGTCGTCCACACCGAGCGGACCCGGCTCCCAACGCCCGAGACGATGACGATCATCGCCGTCCCGAACTGGCTGCGGTAACCCCGTGAAGGCGGCATTGAATCCGGCCCGGCGCACGGCCGTCGCCGATCGCGTGTCGGCCTTGCCGTGGGGATAGGCGAAATAGTTCACGGGCGCGCGTGCCACGGCAGCCAGATCCTCGCGGCCGCGTGACACGGCATCGTCCAGAGCGGCTTCGGTGAGCGCGGGCAGCACATCGTGCTCGACCGTATGAAAGCCGATCGTCATGCCGCCAGCGGCCAAGGCCGCAATGCCGTCGCGGTCGAGAATTCCAGGGGACGCGAGATCCGCTGCAACGTCATTTACCCGCCGCCGCAGATCGGCATTGGCCTCGCACGCAAGCACCAGTTCTCGCGCTCCGACTTCGGATAGATGCAGGAGGGTTGCTGCCCGTCGCTCACCGTGCGCGATGAGGATGGCTTCGAGTTGCTGGAACCAGTAGGGACCGAGACCGTGCAACGCGCGTCCGGACAGAAAAAACGCCGCGGGCACGCCGAGCTCGCGCAGTACGGGCAACGCGTGCTCGGCGTGACTCGGAAGATCGTCATCGAAAGTCACCGCGACGGCGGCTCGCTTTCGTGATGCTGCCTCGTGCGACCGGTCCTCGCGCAGGATTTCATCCAACGTCACGACGTCATAGATCTCGCCGAGCGCTTGCAGCTGCATTCTGAACGTGTCGACCGGTACCGAAGGAACAATCTCGCAACCTGTTGGGGCAGGCGGCCCGACGCGGTGGTAAACGAGAACGAGACGATGTCCGCGGGCTCGGGCAAGCACGCGCACAGCTCGATTTACGACGGACGACCTCAGTAGCGTCGTGGCGACACGACGTGCCAGCGGGGTCAACGACTGCGACGCTCCCTGTGCGCATCCGTGGCGAACGTCTCGATCCAGCCTTCCGCCTCGGCGATCCAATCTGAGTCGCGGCCGAGAAAGCCGAATAGCCGTTCGCTGCCCACAGCGGGATGAACCAGCGCGATCGCGGCACGACCGACGGAGCGAAGATCACCGCCGGCAACTGCACGCGCGTAGTGCCGAGCGGCGGTCAGGCGCCGTCCGCTACGCAGGGCAGCCCAGGCAGCTCGCCGGTGCATCGAGAGGAGGTCTACGGGGATACCGTACCGGGCGGCGAGCCGGCGCGCCTCGTCAACCATTTCACGTGGATCCCACACCACATTCCCGCTGTGGAAGCGGTAGGCGACCAGCGGCTTACGAACATATGCCGGCGGTCCCTTCTGTGCGATGCGGATCCACAAATCCCAGTCCTCGGTGCGTCGCAGCGCCGGGTCGAACCCCCCGACTTCCGCGAGGATATTGGAGCGCACCATGACATTCGAGCCGCCTGATGCGAGCGGGTTGTGTCGGGGCAGCTGCGTCATGACCGCCGCAGGGTCCGGTGGTGGCCCGCCGCTGAGAACGCGTAGCTGATCATCCACATTCACATCACCGGCGTACACCCAATTCGCACCGGCTGCGTCCGCAGCGGTCAGCTGTTCCTGCAGTTTATTGGGCGCCCAGAGGTCATCGTCGTCACAAAACGCGACCCATTCGCCACGGGCCGAAGCGATCCCTCGGTTGCGTGCGACGCTGACGCCCGCCCGTTCCGGATTGCGGAGTACGCTGACACGAGGGTCCATCGCCGCCGCGACCGCTCCGCTGCCGTCCGTTGAGCCGTCGTCGACGACGATCGCCTCCAGGTTCTCGGTCGACTGTTTCAGCACAGACTCGAGCGTGCGGTGGAGCAGGTGGGCACGATTGCGGGTCGGGATAATGACCGAGACGAGCCTCATCACCGCCGTACCACGGGACTATAGTCTGCCATTTCGAGGACAATCTTAGGCTGCGTGTCGAACGTGGGGCTCGAATTGACGGCCAGATCGGGTGGTGTGGATTTCAACTGGCGGCTCATCTCTCGGGCAGATGTTTTGCTCGGGTTTTCCGCGTCCACCCAAGGTTCCATGCTATCGGCGCACCCACCACTTGTCCCGATTATCCACGCCGATGACTGCGGTTTGAGTACCGGCATCACCGAGGCGATCCTCGCCTGTTTTGACCACGGGTGGTTGCGGCGGACCAGCGTAGTCGTGAATGGGGACGGTTGGAGCCATGCGGTCGCAGAACTTCGCCGTCGTCCGACTCTGGGCGTGTCGCTCCACTTGAACCTGTTTGAGGGTCGTCCGCTCTCAAATCCCTCCGAACTGGATCTGCTGGTCGATGAGCGGGGGAAATTCTATCGAGGGTTCGCCGCGCAGTGGTTGCGGGGGCTGTCGGGTGTGCGCGCGGCACGCCTTCGCGGGCAGATTCGATTGGAGCTGCGCCGCCAGATCGAACGCTTTTTGGACGCGTTTGGCGATCGGAAGCCCTTCCTGGTCGATGGCCACATCCACTTTCACGTGTTGCCGATGTTCTTCGACGAGCTGCTGGCACTTTGCGCGGAGTACCCGATAGCCGGCATTCGTCTGCCTCGCGAGCGGTTCTGCTGGCCCGCGGTGCGCAATGCGCCGCAGGTTAGGATGCTGAATCTGACGAAATGTGCCGTGCTCCACGTACTCTGCCGGCGTGCGGATCGGGCGCTCCACGCGCGTGGGGTGTCGACTGCCGATGCCTTCATCGGCGTGATAGGCACGGGCGGGATGACGCTTGAATATGTGAGTGCGGCGCTCAATCACCTTCATAAGATAGGTACGTCCGGTACGGTTGAGATTTTGTTTCATCCGGGCCGTGCGCGTGCGGACGAAGCATCGCTATGGAGCGATCGGCCCGCACTGCACGAGTTCTATCTCTCCGAAGAACGGGATCGCGAGGCCGAGTTGCTGCGGAGTACCGATCTTGGCCGCTTACTTGGTGCGTACCGTGCCGCCGGCAACGACCTTCGTCGGGCGCGTAGCGCGGAGTTCGCACGATGAATGTTCTAGGCGTGTTCGGCGCCACTGACGTCGTGCATCCGGCCGCGTGCCTGTTCCGCGACGGGCGGCTGGTCGCGTTTGCGGAGGAGGAGCGGTTTGCACGGGTGAAGCAGGCGTGCGGTCTGTTCCCGTCACGAGCCATTGCCTGGTGTGTTCGCGAGGGTCGCCTTTCACTGAGCGATATCGAGTCAATGGCGTTTCCGTGGGACGCCAACGTGAACTGGTTTCGGATGCCGTTGTCGATGGCGCGTTCCTTTGTCGGCAGCCGCTTGTCCAGATCCGCGCCGAAACAGTCGCCAGTGCCTGGACGCCCTTCGATGGGTTCGGCAGCGCTTTCAGGGCTGCAGACGCTGCTGCATCTTCATCCCTGGAATCTTCACGAGCGCTTGATTCTCGCGTTGCGCGAAGGCGGGTTCGTTCGGGATCCGATACCGCGTTTGCGCTTCTACCGCCACCACCTCTGTCACGCGGCGACGGCCTTCTACTGTTCAGGGTTGAACGAATCGGCCGTGCTCGTGTTCGATGGGCACGGCGAGGAACGGACGGTCTCCATCTATCACGGCGAGGGCCGATCGCTGCGAGAGGTGCGGTACATCGGACTGCCTCACTCGCTTGGCTGGTTTTACTCCGCGGCTACCGAGTATCTTGGCTGGGACGCCAACGAAGGCGAGGTCAAGCTGATGGGGCTGGCGCCATACGGCCGCCCCGAGCCGACCTTGCGCGCATTCGCCGAAGAGTTCCTTCAGCTCACCGAGGACGGAATACGCATCGATCCTGATTGCATGTTTTACGGCCGCCGCAGCTACGGTCGCTTCTTCGGCGACAAGCTCGTCGATCGGCTCGGGCCACCTCGCAGTCCCGATGAAGAAATCACACAACGGCATCGGGACATCGCGTTCGTGGTGCAGCAACGGCTCGAAGAAGCGGCGCTCCACCTTGCACGCCTGGCCTTGAAGGAAACGGGAAGCCGCAATTTGTGCGTCGCGGGGGGTGTTGCCCTTAATTGCAAGATGACCGGCGCATTGCACCGTGCACGAATCGCTGAGCGGTTGTTCGTCCAGCCCCTCTCCTACGATGCGGGAGGGGCTATGGGCGCCGCAATGCTGGCGAGTGAGCAAGCGGGGGACGACTGTCGTTTCGCGATGAATCATGTGCAGGTCGGCCCCGAGTACGACGATGTGGAGATCGAGGCCGTCCTGCGGCGCAACGGACTGTCGTACCGACGCTGCGACGACATCGCCGACGAGGTCGCGACCCTCATCGCCGACGGGAAGGTCGTCGGCTGGTTCCAGGGTCGAATGGAAGCTGGCCCTCGTGCACTCGGCGGTCGATCGATCCTTGCCGATCCGCGCCGGGCGTCGATGCGCGACCTCGTCAACGACAAGGTGAAATTTCGCGAGCGGTGGCGTCCCTTTGCGCTTTCGATTCTTGCCGAACACGCGGCCGACTATTTGGTTGACCCCGTCGATGCGCCGTTCATGGTGATGGCCTTCGAGGTGGTGGCATCCCGACGGGAGCAGATTGCCGCCGCACTGCACGCCGGTGATTACACGACACGGCCGCATACCGTGCATCGCGACGTGAATCCGTTGTTTTGGAACATGATCGAGGCGTTCCGGCGCCGCACCGGCGTGCCTGGGGTGCTCAACACCTCGTTGAACGTCAAAGGGGAAGCCATCGTGTGCAGTCCCTCCGACGCGGTGCGGTGCTTCTATGGGACCGGGATGGACGCGCTCGCCATCGGGCGATTTCTGCTGGAGAAACCCGGCTTCCACAACCCTGCCCTGGACGGGCTCGCAACCGAGTTGCTCGCCGTTCCCGAACGGTTGCCGTCGTAAGAGGCATGATGTCAGTTGCCGCGGCAAGACACGTAGACGCCGGCGTCGAGCGGGAGTGCCCCGCGTGTGGTGGCAGAGATTTCCGCGACTGGCACATTGCGCATGGTCTGTCGATGCACACGTGCCGGTCGTGCGGTCTGATCCTCAGTTCGTTGCTCCGCCGCTACGCGAAGCTGGGGCAGTACGAGAACGTCAATTTGCCGGCCTATATGAGTTCGGTTGGCGCAGTCCGCGACGAACAGTCATTGAAAATTCTGTCGATTGTCCGGCCCTATGCCCGGCAGGGAGCGCGCGTGCTCGACATCGGGTGCGGCTTCGGGTCGTTTCTGCAGCGAGCCCGTCAGGCAGGGTACGCGGTGGCGGGCGTCGAACCGGACGCACATGCATGCGCGGGTGCGTGCGAGGCGCTTGGCGCGGGTGCAGTCCGTCACGGTACGCTGCAGCAGGTCAAGCTGGCTTCGGGTTCAGCTGATGTGGTCGCCACCCTCGACGTGCTCGAGCATGTCCCGCTCGCCGATCACGCAGCGTTCGCGCGAGCGATTGCCGACGTGCTGGCGCCGGACGGCATCTGGGTGATCAAAGTGCCGAGCACCGATGGTCTCTACTATCACGCGTCGGCGATGATGGCGCGCGTGCTGCCACGAGTCGGTGCGGTGTTCATGCATCGGCTATGGCAGACCGACTACGAGTGGCCGCACATGGTCTACTTCAATCGCTCCACGCTGCAGGCATGGCTGCAGCGCCACGGGTTCACCATGGTCGGTTCGACCTACATGCCAGAAGTGCCGCTCCGAACTATCATCGACCGGCTGAGTCACGATGGCGATATCAGCCGCTGGCAGGCCTATCTGCTCGTTCCCGCGGTCTTGATTATCAACGCCGTCGAATTTCTGCGCCGTCGCTCTGACGCGCTCGTGGTGATCGCGCGGCGACGTTGACGCCAACGCACATTATCGAACTTGTCGATGTCGATGCACGATCTGCCACCGAGTGAGAGCGACTCCCCGCTGATGCGGAGGGCCAGCACACATCTGTCAGTCGTCGTCGGCTGTTACAACGCGGCGCGCCACCTTGAACGGCGGATGCGACAGTTGCTCGCGTTCCTCGATGGGATCGGTCGAGAGTACGAAGTGCTGATTGTCGAGGACGGCAGCCTCGACGATTCGCTGCCGATTCTCCGACGCCTCGAAGCCGAGGTGCCGTCCATTACCGTGTTGCACAACCCGCGCAACATGGGGAAGGGATATTCGATTCGCAACGGCATCCTCAACTCGAGAGGCAAGTACATCATTTTCACGGACGTGGACATGACGTACTCGATGCGCAACGTACTGTCGGTGCTGGAGCGACTCGAAAGCGGAGCTCCGCTTGTGGTCGGCAATCGTCGTTTGCCGGAATCGGTGTACGTCGTCAACAACGCGCTGGTGAAGTATGTGTATCGCCGTCACCGCGGCGGTCAGGCGTTCAACGCGCTGGTGCGCCTGCTGTTCGGGCTGGCGACACGGGACACGCAAAGCGGCTTGAAGGGGTTCTCGAGGGCCGCCGCGGCGCGCATCTTTTCACATCTTTATACCGACGGCTTCCTGTTCGACATCGAGATTTTCATTCGAAGCCGAACGCTCGGCATCCCTGTCGCCGACGTTCCGGTCCAATTGACCTACGAAGACGACGTCACGACGGTGCAGCAATTTCGTCAATTGTTCAGCGTGATCCCGGAGCTTGTTCACATCAAGATGCTGGAGCTGCGCGGTGCATACAAGTCGCGCGAGCGCGGCGCGGCTGATGGGGAGAAGCAGACCGCGGATTCCGATAAGGCCGCGGCGTCATCGTGGTCGCAGGGCCGCTAGCACTGGACGTCGCGCGAGTCGGTGCGCCGAGCCGACCGCCGGTTCTCGGGCCGGCTATACCTGTAGCACTGTGGACCGTCGCTTCGGCGATTCTCGCGGGCTGGCTGATATTGGCCGCGGTTCACGGCCGTGATGACTATCGCATGTCGCACGTGCAAGGAATTTGGGTCGCAGCCGCGGAGGCCGCGCGCGGCGGCGCTCTATATCCGCCATTGTTCGATGGCGAGCACTATTCCGGCACGCGCTATATGCCGCTGGCGATCCTGCTGAACGCGTTCGGGTCGGCGACGACGGGCGATGCCATCCTCGGCGGCAAGATGATCGCGGCCACGCTGATGGCGGTGCTGCTGGCGACGATGATCCTCGTGCTGAAGCGCTGCTCCTGTCCGTTGTCGCTGGCGTTTGCCCTCGCAGCGGCCGTCGTGGCGACCGACACCGGGCTCCAGTCCGGGACGACGGTGGGCGGCGACTTGCTGCCGGTTGTGTTGCAGGCGGGGGCCCTTGCGCTCGCGGCGCGCGGTCGCACGTCGCGTCAATTCGTTCTCGCCGGCGCCTTGGCCGGCCTGGCCTTCGCCAGCAAGCTGACTGGCCTCTGGGGCGCCTTTGCGGTCATCACCTGGCTGGCGATAAACCAGCAGTGGCGACGGGCTGCAATCTTTTCGATCGCCACTGTTGCAACAGTGGCGGTGACGCTTGGCATGGTTCAACTGTTTTCCAACGGTGGTCTGTCAGAACACCTGCTGGCGTTCGCGTTTGCGGGTGTGCGCGGGGGCGGCACCATATTCCGCGGCCCCAACCAGCTGCTGTTCAACCTGCTTGGCCATGCCACCGCGGCCGTGGTTCTGTTCCCACTTGCGATCATCAGCGCGCTGCTGACCGGCGGCTGGAGGCAGCTTTCGGTTTTTCATATTGCGTTGCTGTACGCGCTCCTGGTGTTGATGGTTGTCTATGCCGATTTCGGCACCGGCTTCAATCAGCTGCTCGATCTCGTGGTGCTTGTCGTGCTGGTGGTCGGCGAGTGGGTCGGTCGAGTGACGCCGAGAGTCGATCTCGCCGCGCCGCCTGTGCTGGCGTTGGTTATCGCGGTCACGGTGGTGTGGGCCGACGGTCTCGATCTCGTGCGAACCGTTGGATTCGATGTTCGAGGCGCCGTCGCGTCTGTACGCAATGGCTCCGCCCCACATGCCGCATTGGCCGTCAGTCGAATGGTCGGACCTGGGGACGAGGTGCTGGCCGAAGACCCGTCGATCTACGTGCCGCTGCACCGCCAACCCGTGGTCATGGACCCGTTCATGCTCCTGCGGCTTGATCGACAGCGCCCGGAATGGGTCGATCCGTTGATCCGCCGTATCAGCGAGCGGCGGTTCGCGCTGGTCGTTCTCGTCGTGCCGCTGGACGATCGCACGCTCGATTATTGGTGGAACGATTTTCAGTTCGGCCCGCGTGTCGCGGCGGCGCTGAGAGAATCGTATCGACCTGACGGCACCCTCGGCCGTTATTTTCTGTATCGGCCGCGATGATGCGCACCGCTCGTACGATGCCGTTCGCTCCTGACAGTCACGCGAGTGCGGAGGCGGGCGCGTTTCGATTCGCCCGGTCGACGGCCCGTCTGTTGACGTGGGGATCGGCCGTCGACGGACGACTGATCGTCATCGCTGCGCTCATTGCCTACCTGGCAATTATCGCGGCTGGTCGTCTGGTGTGGGGAGTGGACATTTGGCCGTCGCTTGGCGTTCCATCCGGACCGTCGCTGTTCTTCGATGCGCGCAATCTGACAGCAGCCTGGGAGAGCAATCGCCTCGGCTATGACCCGTTATACGTAAGCCCGCGCGACCCGTGGGGGCGGCCGCTGATGTACCTGCGCCCATGGCTGCTGCTTGGAGCACTTGGACTCGGCCAGTCACACACCATAGTCATCGGTGTCGGGTTGGTCACGACGATGTTCGTCACGTTCGTATTGCTGGCGGGGCGTGTGACGCTGGGGGCCGGCGTGGTTCTCGCGTTCGCGGCATGCTCGCCGGCGGTGATGTTTGCCGTCGAACGCGCGAATATGGATATCGCGTTGTTCTCGGTGATGGCATTGGCGCTTCTACTCTGGCGCGCCTATCCCCCCGCAGCCACAGTCGGGAGTCCGATATTCGTCCTCGCCGGCGCGATGGCGAAGCTGTATCCGATCTTCGCGTTGCCCGCGTTCGTCGTCACCTCGAGCCGAGCCGCTGCACGAACAGCGATCGTCTGCATCGCGATCTTTACTGTGTATTGCCTCTACAGTCTGAAGGACATCGTGCACGTTGCGCAGATTGCGACCCAAGGCGAGACGTTCTCGTACGGTGCGCGAATTCTCCCGGCACACCTCTATCACCAGGCGGGAGCGGATCGGTGGGCAGGTCCGGGCGTTCTCAAACAGTTGCTCGCCATGGTTCCGCTGGCGTGCCTCGCACTGTCGATCGTCGTTCGCGTCCGCCGGCGCCTCGGGCGACGAGGGGACGAGCGCGCATCCTCAACTGCTGCGCTGCTCGGTTTTCACGCTGGCGCGCTGATTTATCTGGGTACGTTTGCGACGGCCAACAACTTCGATTACCGGCTGGTGTTTCTCCTCCTCACTTTGCCGCAACTCATCGAATGGGCCGCGCAGCCCGCGCACCGCCTGGGTTCGCTCGCGGCGACGACCCTTTTATCGATCCTTATACTGCTGTGGGTCGGTAGTCTGTCCGAACAATTACAGCTCTGGGATGAGTTAGCGAGCTGGATTGTTGCCGGCCAGCTGACCGCCGTGATTGCTGTGACTCTCCCCAGCCTGAACGCTGTGCGGAACACTCTCGCGAAGAACTCCTGAATGGCGCTTCGAATCACGCATGTGACCAACGAGCCGTTCGGGCTGCAGATGGCGAGTGGAGTTCAGCATGTCGTCTATTGTCTCGCGCGGGAACAAGCCGAGACAGGCGAGTCGGTCACGGTCTTCACCCGAGACGATCAGGCGGTCCACGTTCTCGGCACCGACGAATCGCCGACGCCACATCGGCAGTTGACGTGCCGGCGGAACAGATCGCTTCGGGAGCGAGTGCTGTTTCGGTACTTCGAGCGCCGGCTGACCGAAGACGTCCTGGGGTCGGTCCCTGACATCGTTCATTTCCACTCGATACACATCCCTGAAAACGTGGTGCTCGCAGCGTGCCTTCGCCGCGCTGGGGTTCCCTACTGCGTGACAGTGCACGGGGGATTGTTTCGTCCCGCCCTGCGGCGGCGTTGGTTGAAGAAGACGCTGTTCAATGCCTGCTTTGAACGGCGCTACCTGAATGAGGCGCAGTTCATCCATGCGCTCAGTCCGCAAGAAACCGACGTCGTGCGCCGCCATGGCGTGAAGCGTCCGATTGTGATGATTCCCAATGGCCTTCCGCCGGACGCAAACACGCGCGCAACGCACCGCGATGCGTTGTCCGCACAGCACTCGTGGCTGCACGGTCAACGCGTGTTCATGTTCCTCGGGCGATTGGATCCGTGGCAAAAGGGACTCGATTTGTTACTGAAGGCGTTTGCGCGGGCGCGGCTCGCGAATGCGGCACTGGTGATCGTCGGTCCCGACGATCGTGCGACGCACCGGAGATTGGCCAAGCTCGCCGAGCGGCTCGGCATTTCGGCCGGCGTCCTGTTCAAAGGCGCAGCATTCGGCCCGGAGCGAGCGGACCTGCTCGCGGCCGCCGACATCTTCGTGCATCCATCGCGATGGGAAGGTGTGTCGCTGTCGGTGCTCGCGGCAGCGGCTGCCGGCAAGGCATGTTTGATCACCCGCGCGGCCGATCCGCTTGGGTCGCTCGAAGCCGCACGCGCTGCGATTATCGTGGAACCGAACATACAAAGCATCGTCGCGGGCTTGCATCGCGCGAATGCTGCCACCGTGGAGGAGCTTCAGACAATCGGCGCGCGCGCGCGGACCGTTGCGCGAGCGCAGTTTACGTGGTCAGCTGCGGCCGCAACGCTACGACGCGCTTACTGCGGGGCGGCCGATGAGCGCCGCATCTCATGAGTCACCCTGTGGCGTGCTCACCATCCAAAATCCCTAGGCGAGACGAGTTTCAAGCGGAACCAAAACATAGGCGAACACGGTTGACAGGGAGCCCAATTCGATCGCTAATGACGTGTCTCGAGGTCTGCAGTTCTTCGCCAACCTCGCCCCGAGCAACGGCGAGCAAGGTTATCGGTTGGAATCGGCGCAGTCACGCGCGCCGACGGTCGGACAACGCGCGAGCCCATCGTCACCCGTTCATGGCCCCTGATGCAGGCGAGCGATCAAATGATAGCGGTGGGTTTGTCCAATGAAGATTCTGCTGTCGGCTTTGGCGTGTGACCCGGGAAAGGGGTCGGAACTGGAGGTCGGATTCCGAGCCTTGCTGGCCGCGGCCAGTCGTCACGAGGTGTGGGTACTCACGAACAGCGCCGCGATTCCGGCTGTGCGCCTCGCGCTCGACGAATACGGCTGCGCCGACAGAGTTCACCTCGAAGGCATCTACTTCGAGGTGGACGATGAGAATTATCCTCGACTCACCGTTCCGCGCTTTCACTGGTATTACGACCGCTGGCAGCGGAAGGCGGCGGTGCGCGCAGCGGAACTCGATCGGCGCATCGATTTCGACATCGTGCATCACGTGACGCTGGCTGCCAACTGGACGCGAGCGGGAGTCACCGTTCTCGACAAGCCGCTGGTCTGGGGACCTGTGGGTGGCGGCGTCGAGATGCCGCTCAAATTGGTAAGGGAGCTTGGGTGGCGAGGGATCTTTGAAGAAGCTGCTCGTCCGGTTTTTCGTCGCTTCCTGGCACGTTTCGGACCCGCCCGCCTGACGAGAGAGCGAGCGGTCGTGATCTTTGCGCAAAACGAGGATACCGCCCGGCTCATGGGCATCGACGACGGCCGATTGTCTGTGCTGTCGAACGCGACATCAGTTGACGTTCGCGAAATACGTCCAACGGGCAACAGGCGAAATGACATCGTGTTCGCAGGACGGTTGCTCCCGTGGAAAGGGGGACAACTGGCTGTTCGCTCTCTTCGCTACGTCCGTCACCCGAACGTCGTGCTCCGCATCTTTGGCGAAGGTCCGGAGCAAGGGAGGATTGCGCGCGCTGCGCATCGATGGGGTGTTGCCGACCGAGTGCGGTTCGAGGGTCGCGTGGACCGTGCCGAACTGCTTCGCACCGTTGCCACTGCTGGCGTGTTTCTCCACCCTGCCTTCCATGACGAGGCGGGACTCGCCGTGGCGGAGGCGCTGTCGCTCGGCACGCCGGTCGTGTGCCTCGATCGCGGCGGGCCATCCGAGCTTCTCCGCGATTGGCCGGGCGCGCACGCCGCCGTGATCTCAACGCAGTCGCCGGAGAGCACCGCGCGGGCCATCGCCGCGTCAATCGACCAGTTTCTGTTGAATGCGCCGCCAGTGCCGCCAACGTCCCGATGTTCGGACACGTCTTTTGACGATCACTTGTTGACGGCCTACCAAACCGCGTTCGCTCACCGCGGTGAGACCAGCCCCGCCAAGGTCTGGGCGTTCCCAGTAGGCAAGCCACAGTTGTTCACCGATTCGTCGCGGTCCTTATCAGAGGGCGTCCTGGTGTATGGCTTCGGTCGCCGGTTGCCGACGTGGACTCAGCGTGCTTTGGCGTGGCACGTGAGCGTGCCAGGTGTGCGGCGTATCTTCTCCGAACGGAAATTACAGGAGCCACCGGCGTGTGGCTGGTCGACCTGGAACCGCATCGAGAAGGAAGTGACGCGGCGCAACAAGGGCTCTCGGTTGTCATGGGTGCACTTCCGTTCGCAGTGGGGGAAGGAGCGCTCCAACATGTTGGGACTTGACGGCGACGGCACGCCGCGAGTGTTCGTGGTGGTCGACCCGCAAGGCACGCCAAACCTCATCGAACGAATACGGTCGACTCGCTCGTTCCGCGTCATAACGTGTATCGATTCGTTCTCCTACGAGAACTGGTCAGTGCGCTTGTACGAACCGCTTCCCCGCCTGCACAGACCTGCGCGGTGGGACGTGGCGAGGATTCGATCCGTATCTGAAGAAGTGTCACTCGCACTCGCGCACGCGTTCCCGCGTGTCGACGGCATCCCGAGTCATTGGCGGCCGATGCACGGTGATTTCGTGCCTTGGAATCTGCGAGAGGATTCGCAGGGCCAACTGTGGCTGCTCGATTGGGAGGATGCGGGGTGGGGGCCGCCGCTTGCCGACTTTGTGCGGTACGTCGTGGCCTATTATTCGCTTGGCTGGAGGAGCCCGGCTCGAATCGCTGCGGTCGTCACAAAGGCCGTTGGCCCCGAATTGCTCCCGGCGCTCGCCGAAGTGGCATCCTTTTGGTTGTCACATCCCAATATCGATCCAGGGGAAGATGGTGCAACGGTCTCGCGTCGACGCGCGAAGGATTCGGCTCGTGCCGCTCGCGAGTCGGCCGCATTCCGCGTCATCGGAGCGCGCGCCGCTGACATCGGTCCGATCAGTCCACTCGTTGTACGCTGACCGCAGGCCACCAGACCCGCCAAGTACACCGTTCCGTTCGTCCTCGGCGTTCCACCGATCGTCGCCACTCTCTCGACGTATTTACAATGCGGTAATTGCATCGACGGCATTGTGTCTTATGCGCCGCGTCGATGTTTCCTTAAGCGGTGTGGTTGTAGCACTTAACCCACCGGCATACCCGTTGCTCCCCTGCTAGGCCAAGCCCCCGATACCTGAAGTCCCGAAACCTGCACCGCTACCCCGCGGGATCGGACGCTCGCTAGGAGGAGACACATGTCTCGTATGGTTCGATCCGGTGTGTACGGCTTGGTTGCCAGTATTGCACTACTCGCTGCATTACCGGCGAGCGCGGGCCCTGTTCTGTCGGTGAGCGCCACTTCGGTAACGGTTCAAGGTACCGCTGGCAGTGATGCGCCGGCGGCGACGATGCAAGTCATCAACAGCGGTAATGGCGCGTTGAAGTGGTCAGTGGTGGCTCCGGCCGCAGGCTGGCTGTCGGTATCGCCGGCCTCCGGCACCAATACCAAACCGTTGACGCTCACGTTCGGGACGTCTGGCTTGGCCGCAGGCCAGTACCAGACCTCGTTCGACGTGACGAGCGGCTCGTCGAGGGTGACCGTCTATGTGCAGGTGAACCTGGTTACACCGGCGGCATTGCCGCCGCCTCCAGTGGCGCCGCCGCCTCCGACTGCAACGCAGCTCTTCGTGACGTGTCCCGCCAATGCGTCGGTGACGTCGCTCGATGGCGGGGCCGTTGTCGTGAACTACTCGGCCACGACCGATGGCGGTGTCGCGCCGATATCGGTTACCGGAAATCCCGCCTCCGGCAGTGCGTTTCCGGTCGGGACGACATCCGTTACCGTTAAGGCGCAATCGAGTGACGGCCAGACCTCCTACTGCAGCTTCTCCGTGACCGTTGCGTACACGGCGGCGGCGGCGCCGCCGCCCCCACCGCCGCCCCCGCCACCGTCGACGTCGGCCGTTGGTCCCCAATCGACAATTGTGTGTCCAGCGGGCGCCATCGACATCTGGCCCGGTCAGTACATCCAGGGCATCGTCAATTCGTATCCTGGGGCGACGACGTTTTGTCTACGAGCCGGCGTGCACTCGCTGACCAGCTCGATCACGCCGAAGACGGGCAACACCTTTGTCGGCGAGTACGGCGCGATCCTCGACGGCACCGGCTACTGGCCGGTCTCCGATGACACGCAGGCGGCGTTCCGGGCGCACAACCAGGACATCGACTACGTGACCATTCGGAATCTCGTGATCCGTGACATGCCCTTCAGTGGCATCCATACCTACTACTGGATGTCCGATCATTGGACGATCGAATACAACGAGATTGCCGCCAACAAGATCGGCATCGAGTTTTCGCCCAATTTCATCATCCGGAACAATTACATCCATCACAACGTGGGCAATGCCTCGTCGTCGAATCCCGCCGAGCGGGGCGGCGGCTACCAAGGGTTCCGGGCCGATAACACGACCTTCGACAGCAACGAGATTGCCTATAACGGCCCGGAACAAAAGGTAGGGATCTCGGCGAACGTGGCGTTCCGCAACAACTTCGTCCACCACAACCTTCGCGACGGCATCTGGTACGACACCAACCCCAATGGGGGCTCAGTCATCGACGGCAACCGCGTAGAGGACAACGCCCGCATCGGGATTGTCTTCGAGTCCAGCGTCGGCGTGACCATCAGCAACAACACCGTCCGCCGCAACGCGGGCGACGGGATCTTTATCTCCATGTCGCAGAATGCCCAGATCTACAGCAACACGCTCGACTCCAATTTCGGCGGCATCGAATATTTCCTCAACTGCGACTCGCTGTCGTTGGGCGAGGATGTGAAGAACAATACGGCGCACGACAACACGATCGTCGCCAGCACGCAGGCCTACGGTTACGTGAGCGGCTTCAGCTACCTCTCCTCGTGCAGCTCAACACAGCTCGCGGCGTATCTGAATGGGTCGAAGAACCTGACGTTCTCCCGCAACGCGTACAAAGTGCCCTCAGTCAGTAGTCGGTACTGGCTCTGGGGCGGCTGGAAGTATTGGAATGAGTGGCAGGCCATGGGGCAGGATGCCGGCGGCAGCGTATCCCAGTAGCTGCTGAAGCGGGCTTTCTAACGGCGCGTCCGCACAATCCATGCGGACGCGCCGTTCGTGTTTCCACGAACACAGACACGTCAAGCGCCTGTGATCCTCGCGTCAGCGCGCCGGTGAGCGATTTCGTGCACGTGACCGAGTGGTGAGCGGCAATGTTGCCGCGCTATGTCGAGCACGAAGAAGGACGCGATCCTGCCGGCCGATTCAATGGCGACGACACGCGATTCACCCCCACCTTCGTGCCGATGTCGAACGAAAAACATCGCGTCGATTTCTGACACAGATCTGTATCGGTTACACAGCTTCAACGCGATGTAATTCCGCGATTCGCATGGTGTCCGCGTAAGTTCTACATGTGGTTCTGTTCGCGGCGAAGTCGATAGAAAAAATATCCGCCGTTTTCCGTTCAGGTGCACCGCGTGTCGTGGTATATGTCTTGCCTCCCCTGACGCGTCCCCTGCAGTAAGTAAACAACAGTACGTTTCGGTCGTGTGTCGTGATTGATGCCAATCACGATTCGGTACGACTGACGGGTTGAGTTGCGCCTGCATAGGTCGCCGCATCAGGAAGTCGCGCGACTTCCGAGCACCTTCACCTTCACGAGAGGCAGTGAGTATTTGGTACGTCGCAGTCTGTTTTGCGACGACGTGGAACCGCACGAGCACCGCGAGGTTTTAGAAAAGCAGTTGTTCATCAAATTCCCCAGGAGCCCCATGCGTAACCCATCCCTGATCGTCAGTCTGTTCCTGTGCCTCCTTACTCTCCTGATCTTCTCGGCGCGGGCGTCGGCGCAAACGACGACCTGGACCTTCTGCGCGAACGAAGGTGGGACATGCAGTTTCGGCGGCACGCAACAGGTGCGCTATGGTGCGAACGGGTCATATTTCTACAAAACCTTGACGGGCGGCACCCCGTGTACGAACGACGTGTTCGGCGATCCTGCTTATGGCGTCTCGAAACAATGCGCCGTTGATGGAACCACGACGACGACAACGACGACGACGACGTCGCCGACCTCGACCTCGACATCGACGACATCCGGGTATGGCCCGCAGGCGACGATTACCTGTCCGGCTGGCGCCGTTGACATCTGGCCCGGTCAGTATATCCAGGGCATCATCAATCTCTATTCAGGTACGACGACGTTCTGTCTGCGCGCGGGGGTCCATTATCTAACCAGCTCCATCACGCCGAAGACGGGCTTCACCTTCGTCGGCGAATATGGCGCCATCCTCGACGGCAGCAGTTGGTCGACCAGCGATTCCACGCAGGCGGCGTTCCGCGCGCACAACCAAGACATCGACTACGTCACGATCCGCAATCTCGTCATCCGCAGGATGCCGCAGAAGGGGATTCATGCCTA
>DASTZI010000166.1:0-5958 GCA_035764385.1 Vicinamibacterales bacterium | reverse complement strand
CGTGTCGTCGAGGAACCCGAGGACGTAGAACGCCGCCGTGACGATGCCCAGTTCCCGGCAACGGGCGAGCATCGCCCGCTGATGCGGCTGCGGAATAGGCCGGCGGCCCACCTGTTTCAGCGTGATCGGCGACATCGCTTCCACGCCGAAGCTCATCGCGCGCAGCCCCGCTGCGTGCATGATCGTCAGCAGCTCCGCGTCGAGCCGATCGAGACGGGTCTCGCATTCGAAGGTGTGTGTCAGCCGCCGCGCGCGGATCCCGTCGCACAGGGCGAGCACCCGATCGCGATCCTGCGAAAACAGCGGATCGCGAAACACCGCGTGTACGGGCCCGGGCACGTCGTCGAGATACGACAGCTCGTCCAGGATGTTGTCGACCGACCGTGATCGATAGCGCGACTGGATCCGGTGCGGGCAGTACGTGCAGAACTCGGGACAGCTGCGGGAGCCCAGCACCGGAAGCGAACCGCCGACCGGCCGTCCGGCAAATGGAACGCGCCACGTTCGCCGCGCCCCCAGCAGAGGTTCCCAGTACGGAAACGGCAGCGAATCGAGATCCTCCACCTGCGGACTCGCGACTATTCCTGCAAGCGTTTCGCCGTTCATCACCCGCATCAACGCGTGTTCCGGCTCGCCGTCGACGAGGAAGTCGGCGGCGTCCGCGAAGAGCTCCGGGAGCTTCTGCGCCGCCAGTCCGATGAACCCGACGCGGACGCCGCGTGCGCGCATCGCTCGGGCCCACTCGCTCTCGCTCCGGTGATCGACGAGCGACGAGAGCACAATCGCGACATCGCCGTCGAGCAGTTCGCCGCGCGAGAACGCGACCTCGTGCCCAGCCCGTCGCGCAAGCGCGGCCGCGTACGCCAGATGCACGCTCGGCAGCTTGACGAACGTGCGCTTCAGGCGCGCCATGACGCGCGTCACTTTCGAAAAGGGACGAAGCCGGGAGCCATATCCGCCCGCGACGGTGTCCTTGCTGGTGAAACCCTCCTTGCCCTCGATATCCGTCAGCACCACTCGCATAAATCGCCTCATCGCGCCGTAGGGCGCACGCAATAACGGAACGCTCGTGTCGGCACCAATACGGCGCTTGACCGGGCATCGCATGCGCCCGGTGACACGAGCAAAGGCGGCTTAGATGAGGATTGGAGGCGGGCGAGGAGAAAGCGGCGCGACGCGGAACGTCGAACGTCCATCGCGCGGGTGGTTGGCGCGGGGGCGCCGTGTGTCGGGAACGGCCGCCCACGGATTCAGGCTGGTCACGGAGACCGCGAGCGTCGTACTCGCGCCCGCAATACCCAGCGGCAATTCTTCGGATTGATCGTCTACGCGGTGGCGCGTAGAGCCGCTGACGTCATTCGTTGGCGGCCGCGGCCGATGCGGGTACGCGACGAAGCCACCGGGGGCGCTCGTCCACACCTGAAGACCGTGCGAACGGTTGCTGAAGATCAGTTCGGGCCGGCGATCGCCGTTGAGGTCGACGGCGGTAATGCCACGCAGCGGCTGCGAGCTGCGGATGATGTGCGTGCTGCGCGTGGCCGACAGCCAGATGCGCACGATCCATGGCCGGTGCTTGTCGACGATGACATGGTCGCGGCGACCATCGGCATCCAGGTCGGTGAACAGCCGTCGATGGCCCGCCTCCGCTCGCGGCACGAGCAGCAGGCTGCACACGCTGACGAGAAGCAGCGTCCAGATGACGTGGGATCGCGCGGGCATGCCTGCGAGGGTGGTTACCCGCAGTATAAGCCCGAGCGGGGTTACGTTGCCGTGGTCGTGTTTCCTATGGCGTCACCGCAAACGTCCAGACCGAACCACCTGCGGGAACGGCCTCCGCCGCGTAGCGATTCGCGAGCGTACCCCCACGTCCCGAGGCGATGCTCACATATTGTCGACCGCCAAGTGTGTAGGTGATCGCCGTCGCGTTCACGCTCGAGCCGGTCTGGAACTGCCAGAGCGGCTTACCGGTTGCGGCGTCGAGCGCCAGGAATTCGCCGGTCAGCTTTCCGGTGAACACCAGGCCGCCCGCCGTCGCGAGCATCCCCGCCGAACTCGGAAGATCGGTAAGCGGCATATCCCACTTTTTCTCGCCGGTCAGCGGGTTCACCGCAACGAAGTGGCCGACGACCTCACCTGGCTTCCTGTCAGGTATCCGCGCGGTCACGCCCGTGGAATCCGCGCCGAGCACCTGTGCTTTGGGCGCAGCGATTTTCTGGAGGCGCGGGATGTCCCACGTGCTCGCGAACACGAGGCTGCTCCCGGGGTCGAACGCGATCGGCACCGCGTTGGTCCCGCGCGAGGGCCAAATCTCCACCTCTTCGCCCGCGAAGAACCGCTTGTAGACGTCGGTGAGCACCGGCCGTCCGCTTTCGATATCGATGCTCGACGCCCAGTTCACCTTGACCAGCGGGTTGGCCGCGATCAGCTGGCAATTGGTTCGATCGATGACGTACAGGAATCCGTTCTTGTTTGCCTGAATCATCACCTTGCGCGGCCGGCCGCCAACCTGAATATCGGCGAGCGCCAACTCGTCGACGCCATCGACGTCGTACACGTCGTTCGGTGTGAACTGGTAGAAGCACGCGATCTCACCGGTCTTCGGCCGGATCGCAATCACGCTCGACGTATAAAGGCTATCGAGCCCGCCACGTGGATGGGGATCGTACGGCTCCGCGTTGCCGGTGCCCCAGTAGACGAGATCGAGCTCGGGGTCGTAGGAACCGGATCGCCAGGTGGGCCCTCCGCCGTACTTCCACGCTTCGCTGTCGCGCGGCCAGGTCTCGGAACCGGGTTCACCGGGCGCGGGAATGGTGTACCTGCGCCACAACTTTTTCCCGGTGTCCGGATCCCATCCGTCGAGGAATCCGCGCGTCGTCCGCTCGCCCCCAGCCATCCCCGAAATCAGAACGCCATTGGCGATGATTGGCGCGCCCGTGGAGTAGTACCCGTCCTTGCCCTCCGCGTACTTCTGATTCCAGAGCTCCTTGCCCGTCTTCATGTCGAGCGCGACGAGATGGTTGTCGTAGGTGACCCGAAACAACTTGCCGTTGTAGAGAACCGGTCCGCCGCGGGTGATCGGCGCGCCCGTCGTTCCCGTCTCGAGGGTGACAGGCGTGCGCCAGATCTGACGGCCGTTTCGCGCATCGAGCGCGAACGTCCATCGGCCGTTGATGACGTACATCACCCCGTTGTAGATCGCAGGCGCCGCCAGCTCGCCCATCTCGTTCCACACGCTCGTGGTCCACACGGGAACGAGGCGCTTCACATTCGTTCTGTTGATCTGCCGCAGCGGGCTATAGCTCTTTCTGTCGTAGCCCATGCTGTGCGTCGTCAACACGTCGGTGTTCTTGCCGGTGTTGAGGAGATCCTGCGTAGTCTGGGCCACACCGGTCGACACCCAGACGACCAGCACGAATGCGAGCAGCCGGAAGGTCTTCATATCGTCCTCTCCTCGTCCGACCGTAGAGGCCGGCCTTATGGTCGGCCTGCGTATTAAACCTCAGGCGGCCGGTTCAAGCCACACTCACAGTCGGTGGTCGCAACATCGACGGGCCGCCGCCGAATGCGGGCGCCGCTGCTCGCATCGAGAGCGATCCAGCGTGGTGGTTCCCTTGCAGCGACATCAGTGGACGCGCAACGGAAACCGCACCATGACTCCTCCGGCTCGGATTGACACGTTCAGCAGCTCCGTCACGGATGACAGGGGAGACTGGCTGATCTTCACAGCGTGTCTGTTCGTAATGCTAGGGCTGTACGGGATGATGGAGCCCTTCATCGGCGGAATGCCGGTGGCACTGCTGGTCGGGTGGCTGCTGATTACAGGCGGCGCTACCCACATCGCCAGCATCTACCGCCGCGACGACGGCGGGGCTGTCTGGCACCTGGCAGTCGGGCTCGTGTACATCGCCGGGGGTGTGTACTTCCTGTCGCAGCCAGCGATCGCAATGGAAGCCTTGACTCTTCTCCTCGCGATGCTGCTGTTTGTTGAGGCCGGCCTCGATCTGGTGGCGTACGCCGCACAACGTCGTGAACCGGGCGCTGTGTGGCTGCTGGTGAATGCCTTTGTAACCACACTGCTGGGCACGCTCATCGCGATGCACTGGCCCACGATGTCGGTGTGGGTTATCGGAACGATGCTCGGCCTCAACTTGCTGACGACAGGAGTCAGTCGCCTGATGCTCGGGATGGCAGCGCGCAACGTCGCCGCGTAGCAGCGACGCAGCCGCCTCCCCGACATCAGGCGGCCCGCTTCTGGTACTGTTGGACCGCGACAAACAGCACGACCACCGCGGTGCCAATCAGAATCAGAAACGGCTGCGCAATTTCAGCCAGACCCGCTCCCTTCATCAGAATGGCCCGCGCGATCGTCACGAAGTGGCGGACGGGATTGATGATCGACACCTGCTGCACCCACGGCGCCATGCTGTCGACGGGCGTGAACAGGCCGCTCATGAGCAGGTAAACATTCACGATGAAGAAGGTGACAAACATCGCCTGCTGTTGAGTGTCCACGAGCGCGGAAATCCAGAGGCCGATACCGAGCGCGACCACGAGATAGATGCCAGCGACGCCGAAGAGCAACGGCACGCTCCCTTGCATCGGGATGCCGAACACGAGCTTCCCGACAATCAGCCCCAACGACAGTTCGATCAAACCCAGCACCCAGAACGGCATCAGCTTGGCGACGATGAACTCGCCGCGCGTGATCGGCGTGACGTTCAGCTGCTCCAGCGTGCCGAGCTCCTTCTCGCGGGCAATGTTCTGCGCGCTCAGCAGCGTCCCGATCATCGTCATGAGCGCGACGAGGATGCCAGGTACCATGTAGTGTTTGTAGTTCTGCGTCGCGTTGTAGAGCGGCCGGACACGGATGTCCACCGCGGCGCGGACTCTGTCGGGTCCGCGAAGCGAAGCCGCATACCCCGTGAGCACCTGCGACGCGTAGCTCTGCACAATTCCCGCAGCCGATCCCTTTTCCGCGTTGACGACCAACTCCACCTCACCGACGCCGGTGCGCACGAGGGACGTCTCGAAATCCTGCGGAATCACGATCGCGAGGGTTGCTGTTCCGTCCACCAGCCGTTCGTCGGCACGACGGGTCGAGGGCGTCGTGTCGACGATGTGGAAATGTCCGTTTGCAGCCAGCCGGTTGACGACGCCGCGGGAGGCACCCGATCGATCGAGATCGACGACGTGGATTGGCGTGTTGCGAATTTCAAAGGTCGCCGCGTTCGAGAGAATCAGGAGCTGCACGACGGGCACGACCAGCACCTGTGCCAGCAGGATGTGATCGCGAAGGATGTGCAGCACTTCGGCTTGCGCAAGATACAGGATGCGACGCATGGCTTACTCCAGCCGCTCGTTGAACGAACGCATGCTCGCCACCAGCAGCACGGTTGCCATCGCGCCAAGGACGAGCGTCTCGCGCCAGACGTATGTGAGGCCAATGCCCTTCAGCATGATGCCGCGTGCGATCGTGACGAACCAGCGGCCCGGCACGACGTAGGAGATCACCTGCAGCGCCGCCGGCATGCTTTCGAGCGGAAAGATGAATCCGGACAACAGGATGTTCGGAAGCATCGTCCCCAGCAGCGCGAACATCATCGCGACGCGCTGCGACGACGTGCGCGCGGAAATCAGAATGCCAAGCGACAGCGAGACAAGGATGTACAACGCACCCTCGAAGAGCAGCAGGAGCACGCTGCCGCGCAGAGGCACGTGAAACACCAGCAGCGCCTCGACGAGCACGGCGATTACGCTGATGAATCCGATCGCGAGGTACGGCGTGACCTTGCCGACGATGATTTCCCACGGGCGCAGTGGCGAGACGAGCAGCGCCTCCATCGTCCCGGTCTCCTTCTCGCGCGTCAGCGAGATGGCGGTCATCAGTGACGAGATGATTGTGAGCACGAATGCCATCAGGCCGGGAACGAACAGGTTTTTGCTCTCGCGCGTCGGGTT
>DASTZI010000165.1:0-14029 GCA_035764385.1 Vicinamibacterales bacterium | reverse complement strand
TCCGAACGACCCGAACGATCCGAACGATCCGAACGACAAAATCGACCCATACGGCTCATCGAACGCGCAGTATCGCCTCACCCTCATCGCCATCGTCAAGTGCGATTTTGCCATCCTTATCGATTGTTGATCCGATTGCTGAGGCAACGATCAGTGGGCTGTAGTAATCGTTACATCGTGATTCGTTACAAGGCGCCTTCGAGATCGAGCGTCGTTGTGGGAATGTCGTCGACCAACGACGCACCGACCGGGAATCCGACAACAACGTCTCTGGCCTTCCGATTGCTCCGGCGCGTTCGACGCGTCCAGGACCACCACGGAGAACGCTTGATCAGCACAACCCCACCAACCATGCAGCGCTTACAAAATCGATGACGAGGTCCGCTGCGGTCTCGCTCGAACGGCTTCATCGCTTCAACGACTCGTTCGCGCCTCGACTCGAACACGGTCAACCGGTTCCTGATGGGATCCGAGGCGTTCGTGTGACCGGATACCTGTCCGATGAAAGTGGATGGGGCGCAGCGGGACGCGGCTACGCGAGCGCCCTTCGTCAGCTGCGGGTTCCGATGCGGATTTACGACCTCTCCGCTCTCACGACGAACCGATCGGAGGACGACAATCTCGTCCGGCCCGACACCATTGAGGACACCGACGTGAACCTCGTCTGTGTCGATGCCGGCCGGCACTTCGCGCTAGTGTCGAAGGTCGGCGAGCCGTTCTTCGCCGGGCACTACAACATCGGCGTCTGGGCATGGGAGCTGCCGCACTTTCCGGAAAGCTGGTACAACCGGTTCGCTTACTACGACGAAATCTGGGTCGGGACTTCCTTCATCGCCGCGGCGCTGAGCCCGATTTCACCGGTACCGGTCGTGCGCATTCCGCCTGTGGTCTCGGCCGCTCGCGGGTCTCGGTTACGAGGCCGCCGGCGATTGAACGTGGACTACGGCACGTTCGTCTTCGCGTTCATATTCGACGTCCACAGTGATCTCACACGGAAGAACCCGAACGCGATCATTGGGGCGTTTCGGCGCGCCTTTCCTCATCGGAAGGATGTGCGCCTCGTCCTCAAGTCCGTCAACGGCGCGTCGGATCCGGACGGTTACAGACAGTTGCGTGAGTGTGCCGCGGGCGCTCGCATCGACTTCTACGACGAAGCCTGGCCGGCGCAGGAGGTCGATGACCTGATGGCCGCATGCGACGCGTACGTGTCGCTGCATCGGTCCGAGGGGACGGGCCTCACGATTGCCGAAGCGACGGCGTGCGGCAAGCCCGTGATCACCACGGACTGGTCCGGGAACACCGACTTCGCGGACATCTCGAACAGTTTTCCCGTCGCCTACGAGTTGACCACGGTCGCCAGCAATGTTGGTCCGTGCAAAGCCGGCAAGACGTGGGCGGAGCCGGACATGGAGCATGCCGCGTGGCTGATGCGGCAGGTCGTCGACGACTCGAGCCTCGCCGCCCGCCGCGGCCACGCCGCTCGTCGGCGTATGCGGCGCGACTTTTCGGAAGAGGCCGTGGCGGCGCTCGTGCGTCAACGGCTCGACGCGATCCGCTCCCGCAATCGATTGGGCGTCCTGCGGCGCACGATGGCCGCGTTCGCGGATCACCGGGATTTGAACGACTCGAACGACCCGAACGAATGAGAGAACGCTCCGTCGTCTTCGGCGCAGGGCAGGTCGGATCACCGCTGGCGCGGATGCTCCTCGAGCGCGGGCATGACGTCCGGGTGGTCAAGCGATCGGCAGGCGGCATCCCGAACGGCGCACAGCCCGTACTCGGCGACGCTGCCAACCTGCCGTTCTGCATCGAAGCAGCGGCGGGTGCGACGACGGTCTATCACTGCATGAACCCGCCGTACAGCACGAAGGTGTGGGCGGACCTTGTGCCCCGCTACATGGCTAACCTGATCGAGGCGTCAGCGCGCGCGGGCGCGCGGCTCGTCGCGCTCGACAATGTCTACATGCTCGGTAAGCCCGATGGCAGACCGCTGACAGACAACACCCCGATGAATCCATGCAGCCGAAAAGGGGAGATTCGGGCACGGGCCGCGCACGCGTTGTTCGACGCGCATCGTCGCGGCGACCTACGGGCGATTGAAGGACGCGCGTCCGACTTCTATGGACCGGGAGGAAGGCTCACGCTGCTCGGCGACTATTTCTGGCCTCGCGTCTTCAAAGGTCGCAGCGGCCAGGTCCTGATGAATCCGGACGTTCCTCATACCTATCACTACATCCCTGATGTCGCTGCTGGTCTGGCGACGCTCGGCGGCGCGCCGGACGACGCATTCGGAAAACCGTGGATGCTTCCATGCCGCCCGGTCGAGACGTTCCGCGATCTCGTCCGGCGTCTCGAGCGGCCGCTCGGCAAACCGATAGGACTCACCATCGTGCCCGGCTGGATCCAGCGGGCGATGAGCGTATTCATGCCGGTGCTCCGCGAGACGGCCGAGATGGGGTACCAGTGGGAAGAGCCGTTCGTCATCGACGACTCCCCGTTCCGGCAGCGCTTCGGTGCCGTCCCGGAGGATGCCGACCGTGCTGCAGCCGCGACGGTCGCCTGGGCGCGCACTCAATACGCTGCAACCTAGCGAACGACCGGAACGCTCCGAACGATCTATGCGATGATCCGCCCGCGGAGGTCGCCGTCGCATGTTTCAACTCAGTCCGCGTTCGATTCGACTGATTCTGTCGGCCGTCATCGCCATCGGCATCGGAAGCGTCGCCGGCGCTCAAAGCCTGCCGGCCGGACGTCTGCTCGTGCTTCTGCGGAATGCGAGCGCGCTGGCGATCGTCGACGCGGCGTCCGGCAACGTGCTCGGGCGAGTTCCGGTCGGCCGCGACCCACACGAAGTTACTGTCACGCCGGACGGGGCGACGGCATTCGTCGCCAGCCCGGGCGTGGGCATTTCAATGATCGATGTGCGCGCCATGAAAGAGATTCGGCGCATCAATCCCGGGACCGGCAGCGCTCCGCACGATGTCCTCTATACCGGCGGGAAGCTGTACTTCACAGCCGAGGGCTACAAGACGATTGGCCGCTACGACCCGACCGCAGATAAGGTGGAATGGATGCTTGGCATCGGCCAGGACGGCACGCATCTATTAGTCCTCGCCAAAGATCAGCAGACGATGTGGGTGCCGAATCGCGGATCGAACAGCATCTCAGTGATCGACGGCGTGACGGGAGGGCCGCCGCGATTCAAGACGACGGCGATTCCTGTGCCGGGCCTGACTCCCGAAGGCATCGATCTCTCACCCGACGGCCGCGAACTGTGGACCGCGACGCGCGGCGACGGCGCCGTCTCCATCATTGACACCGCGACCCGCAGGGTCACGCAGTCGTTCGGCCTGAGACTGACCGACGCCAATCGACTGAAGTTCACACCGGACGGCAGCAAGGTCCTCATTCTCGACGGAGGCACAGGCACGCTCGTCGTGCTCGACGCCAAATCGCACAAGGAACTCAAGCAGCTGAAAGTTGCCGATCGCGACACCGGCGACGGCGGGATGTACGTGATGCCGGATGGATCGCGCGCGTATCTTGGCTTGCGGGACGACCACAGCGTGGTGGAGGTCAACCTGAAGACGCTCGAGATCGCGAACCGCTTCCCGATGGGCGCCGATTCCGGACCTGGCTGCATCAACTGGGCTTCTCTGCACTAGCGCGTCGAATGACGCGAGCGGTTTCTCTCAGGAGGGCTCGTGCGATGAGAAATTCTCACGTCGTTGCGGCCGTGCTCGTCGGAGTGTTTGCGGCCGGCGCACCGATCGCGGCGCATCATTCATTCGCCGCGGAGTTCGACGGCAGCAAACCAGTGACGCTCAGGGGCACCATCACCAAGATGGAATGGACGAACCCGCACGCGTGGCTGCACGTCGACGTCAAGGGATCGGACGGAAAGATCGTCGCCTGGATGATCGAAGGCGGTGCGCCCAATGCGCTGCTCCGGCGGGGATGGAACAAAGAGTCTGTCGCGCCAGGCACCGATGTCGTCGTCCAGGGGTTTCGCGCGAGAGACGGTTCGAACAGAGCGAGTGGCGGTGACGTCACGTTGCCCGACGGCAAGAAGTTGTTCATCGGATCCACCGGCACCGGCGCGCCAGGCGATCCGGGAGGCAGGCGATGAAGGCACGCGCCGCGTTCGTGACGATGCTCGCGCTCGCGGCACTTGCCGCGGTCGCCGCGCAGCAGGAATCGGCGAAGAGCTGGACGCAGCCGCGTACGCCCGACGGCCAGCCGGAGCTGCAGGGCATCTGGACCAACTACACGAGTACCCCGTTCGAGGTTCCCGACGAAGGCGACAAACCTGATTTCTACGCCGGTGACATCGACGGAACCGGGCGTGGCACGGGTCCTTCTTCCTTCCTGACCGACACCAGCGATCGGAAGCTGACGAAAGCCAGATCGCTTGTTGTCGAACCACCGAGCGGCCGCGTGCCGATCATGCCGTGGGCGGAGGAGGCCCGCAATTACAGGCTCACGCATATTCAGGACGACTGGGTGAACTTCACCCCGTGGGAGCGCTGCATTACGCGCGGCGTGCCGGGCGGGATCTTCCCCGCGGGCTACGGCTCGGGATATCAGATCCTCCAGGGTCCCGGCTACGTCGCGATTGTCTACGAAATGATTCATGAAGCGCGCATGATTCCGATCGACGGGCGCCCGCATCTCGGTTCGAGCTTTCGTTTGTGGAACGGTGACTCCCGAGGCCACTGGGACGGCAACACGCTCGTCGTGGACATCACAGGCTACAACGACAAGGGGACCGTCGCGACTAACGTCGCCACGCAGCGTGTCCGCGCCATCCCGCAGAGCGAGCAGCTGCATGCCGTCGAGCGTTTCACGCGCGTCGACGAGAACACCATCAATTACGAGGTGACCATCGAGGATCCGAAGGTCTTCACCTCGCCCTGGAAAGTGGCGATGCCGCTGCACCGCGAACCGGATTACCAGCTCTTCGAGTACGCCTGTCACGAGGGGAACCGCGCGGTGCCGAATACGCTCAGCGCAGGCCGCGCGAAAGACAGAGAGGCGAGGACCGCCCGCGCGCGTTGACGCGTACGGAGATGCGATGCAGAACTGGCTGAAAGGCGCCGTGATCGCGCTCGTGTCCATCGGCGCGACGATCGCGATCACACAGATGATGCGATCGCCCGTCGAGGGCCGCGCGCCCGATGTCAACGTGCTGCGAACCGCGGACGGGAAACCCAATCTCAATGGAATCTGGCAGGCGGTTGGATCGGCGAATTGGAACCTGCTGGATCATCAGGCGCGGAGCGGTCCAGTGCTCGAACTGGGCGCCGTGCTCGCGGTCCCTGCGGGGCTCAGCGTCGTCGAGGGGAACGAGATTCCGTATCAGCCGTGGGCGGCGGCGAAACAGAAGGAGAACTACGAAAACTGGTTGAGCAGGGATCCGGAGGTCAAGTGCTACCTTCCCGGAATTCCACGCGCGACCTACATGCCGTACCCGTTTCAGATCCTGCAGACCGCCAACAACGACATCCTCATCGCGTACGAGTACGCGAGCGCCAGTCGCGTGATCAAGATGGGGAAGACCGAGCCGCCTCCGGTGGATACATGGATGGGCCAGTCGGCGGGTCATTGGGAAGGAGACACGCTCGTCGTCGACGTCACCGGCCTCAACGACCAGACGTGGTTCGACCGGGCGGGTAACTTTCACAGCGAGGCCTTGCACGTCGTCGAGCGGTTCACACCCGTGAGCCCCGACGTGATCGACTATCAGGCGACGATCGAGGACCCAAAGGTGTTCACGCGGCCGTGGAAGATGCAGATGCCGCTCTATCGCAGGCAGGAGCTGCGCGCGCAGCTGCTGGAGTTCAAGTGCGTCGAGTTCGTCGAGGAACTGATGTACGGCGACCTTCGCAAGAAGACTGGCAAAGAGCCGAAGTACAGCGCGGCGCGTTTGCGATGGCCGTGAAAATATGAAGTCTCCTTCTCAGCAGATTGACGCGAGGATCAAGGAGCTGAACGACTGGAGGGGCAAGATGCTCGCCCGTGTCCGCGCCCTCATCAAGCAGGCAGACCCTGAGATGGTCGAAGAGTGGAAATGGGCGAAAGCGACGTCTCCGGGAACTCCCGTCTGGTCCCACGACGGCATCGTCTGCACGGGAGAGACCTATAAGAACATCGTCAAGATGACATTCGCCAACGGAGCTGCGTTGAAGGATCCCTCGGGTCTGTTCAACTCCAGCCTGGATGGGAATGTCAGGCGCGCCATCGACATCCACGAAGGCGACAAGATCGATGAGGCGGCGTTGACAGATCTCATCCGCGCTGCCGTGGCGCTCAACCTCAAAGGCAAGAGCAAGTCGAAGCCCCGACAGGCCTAAGTAAACCAACGCCACACAACTCAGCCGATGTGTCCCTGGCAGCAAAAGTGCACGGTGGACGCGGGTGGAGAACGGACGGGAGATACGTGTCGATCTTTCGGCCCTCTACAGATCAATTGTTCAGTCTGCTGACGACGCCATCAGCAGCCTGGATCTGAACGAGATAATTACGTCTTGGAATCGTGCGGCCGAAAGGCTGTACGGTTACGACGCGAAAGAAGTCATTGGCAAGTCGAACCGCTTGATCATCCCACCCGATCGCGATGCCGAAGAGGATGACGTCATCAAACGGGTGAAATCCGGCGAAGGCGTACAGCACCACGATACGGTGCGCGTTCGCAAAGATGGTTCCCGCATCGAAGTCGCGATCACTGCATCGGCGATTCAGCAGAATGGGAACATCATCGGCGTCTCCAAGATCGCCCGCGACATCTCCGAACGTAAGAACGCTGAACGCAACGGCGCGCGGCTGGCGGCGATTGTGGAGTCATCCGACGATGCGATCGTCGCGAAGGATTTGAATGGCATCATCACGTCCTGGAACCGGGGGGCCGAGCGCATGTTTGGTTACTCGGCGAACGACGCGATTGGGCAATCAATACGCCTCATCATTCCGGACGATCACCAGCACGAAGAGGACACGATTCTCGAGCGCATCCGACGGGGTGAGAGCATCCAACATTTCGAAACAATCCGCTGCCGAAAGGACGGATCCTGTTTTCCAATCTCCGTGACCGTGTCGCCGATCCGGGACGCGACGGGCGTCATCATCGGTGCCTCGAAGATCGCTCGCGATATCACTGAGCGAAAGCACGCCGAGGCGCTCGCGCAGCGTGTGCAGTGGCAAGCGGAATTCGTCGGCCGGATGGCCGCGGTGCTGTCGGGCCCGCTGGACTACGAGGCGAGGTTGAAGGGCCTTGTTGAAATAGCGGTGCCCGCCATGGCCGATTGGGCAGCGCTCGACACCGTCGAGCCCGATGGTCGCATCCGTCGGCTGGCGGTCGCGCATGCGGACCCGGGCAAAACCGAGCTCGGTACTGAGATTCGGCGGCGCTTCGAGGATTCGATCACGCCTTGCAATGCGAGGCAGGTCATTCGGACAGGGAAGGGCGTGTTCCTTCCCGAGGTGACCGATGCGGTGATCGTCGCCGCGACGAATGGTGACGACAAACGCCTCGGCTTGATGCGGGGCCTCGGCTTGACGTCATGCGTGTGCGTGCCGCTGGCCACGAGCGAGAGAGCATTTGCGGCGCTCACACTCGCGACGGCGGAATCGGGCCGGCAGTACAGCATCGAGGATCTGCACTTCGCGGAGGATGTGGCGTCGCGTGCGGCGCTGATGGTCGACAACGCGCGCGCCTATGAAGCAGTCCGAAAGGCCAGCAGCGTGAAGGACGAGTTCCTCGCCACGCTCTCGCACGAGCTGCGCACACCACTGAACGCGATCCTGGGCTACGCACGCATGCTGCGCGCCGACATGGTGAAGCCGGACAAACTGTCGCGAACCTACGAAACGATTGAGCGGAACACCACGTCGCTCACCAAAATGGTCGAGGACATTCTGGACGTGTCACGCGTGGTGTCGGGCAAGATGCGGTTGAACATGCAAGCCGTCGAACTGCCGCTCGTCGTGCACGAAGCAGTCGCGACGGTCATGCCGGCGGCTGAGGCCAAGCATATTCGACTGGAGACGATCGTCGATCCCCAAGTCGGCGCGGTTTCGGGCGATCCCGATCGCTTGCGCCAAATCATCTGGAATCTCCTGTCGAATGCGGTGAAGTTCACGCCGAAGCAGGGGCGCATTCAAGTGCGCCTCGAGCGCGTGAACTCCAGCGTGGAAATCGTGGTCAGTGACACGGGTATCGGGATCCTGCCCGATTTTCTGCCACACATCTTCGAGCGTTTTCGCCAGGCCGACAGCGGAGCGGCGCGCGAGCATGCCGGACTCGGGCTTGGGCTCGCAATTGTGCGTAATCTGGTCGAGCTGCACGGTGGGACCGTGTATGCCACGAGCGGAGGAGAGGGACAGGGCGCCACATTTCGCGTGCGACTACCGGTTCGAATCGTCCATCCGGACTGGCAGCCGACAGCCGCGCGTGTGCATCCTCGGAACGAGGACTCTGTTCCGCCGACATCGCTTGCGGACATGCCGAGCCTGCGCGACACGCACGTACTGGCCGTTGACGATGATCCAGATGCCCTTCGACTGCTCAAAGAGATCCTGGAAGCAGTCGGGGCCACCGTGACCACCGCGAGGTCGAGTCGCGACGCCCTCGAGATTGTCGCGACGGATCGTCCGGACGTCCTGGTGGCTGACCTGGGAATGCCCCTGATGAATGGATTCGAGCTGATCCAGCAGCTGCGGGCATCCGACGACGCGGCCGTGCGCGGAATTCCCGCTGCGGCATTGACGGCATATGCGCGCTCCGAGGACCGCGCCAAAGCGTTGAAGAGCGGATTTGAAATGCATCTGGCCAAGCCGATCGATCCCGCGGAACTGATCGCTGCCGTCAAGGCCCTCGCGCGCCGCCGCACGTTGCCGCAGGTCTAACCGCACACGCGGATCATCAGCTGCCGCCGCGACGAACCTTGGTGAGATCCTGACAAGGCATCGCTAACGACATCGGGACACGCTGTGTGTACGCAACACGTTACAGACGGCGTCCGTCTTGCGAATCGCCGCACGGGTACCGTTGTTGTCGCAGGAGACATGTACATGAGCACGATCACGATGAAAGATGGCACGACCATCTATTACAAAGACTGGGGTAAGGGCCCGGTCGTAACCTTCTCGCACGGATGGCCTCTGAGCTCCGACATGTGGGATGGCCAGATGTTGTTTCTCGCGCAACACGGCTTCCGCGTCGTGGCGCACGATCGTCGTGGTCATGGCCGATCCAGTCAGTCTTCGTCCGGCAATGACATGGATGGGTATGCCGACGATCTGGCAGCGCTGATCGAGGCGTTGGATCTCAAGGACATCACGATGGTGGGCCACTCGACCGGCGGCGGAGAAGTCGCACGCTACATCGGACGGCACGGCACGAAGCGTCTCGCAAAGGCGGTCCTCATCGCCGCCGTGCCGCCGATCATGTTGAAATCTGCGACCAATCCGGAAGGACTGCCGATCGAACTCTTCGACAGCTTCCGGGGCCGCTTGGCCATTGACCGTTCGCAGGCGTACAAAGACCTGGCTCCCATGTTCTATGGCGCCAACCGACCTGGCGCGCAGGTGTCTGAAGGCACGCTGGATCAGTTCTGGCTTTGGAGCATGCAGGCGGGCCTCAAGAATGCGTACGAGAGCATCAAGGCCTTTTCTGAAACGGACTTCACCGAGGACCTCAAGAAGTTCGATATCCCGACCCTGGTCATGCACGGTGAGGACGACCAGATCGTACCCGTCAGGGATTCGGCGAAGAAGTCAGCAAAGCTGATCAAGGGGGCAGTCGAAATCTACTATCCGGGTCTGCCGCACGGCCTCACCGCCACGCACGCGGATCTCGTCAACCGCGACCTGCTCGCGTTCTGCCAGCAGGGCAAGCGGAAAGCTGCCTGAACGACCCGAACGATCCGAACGTTCCGAACGAGAAAGCGGGCGCTGTTTTCGCGGCGCCCGCGTCCGTTGCTTATTTTCTCAGTCCCGGTGGCGGTGGCGGGGTCTCGCTTGATGCGAGCGTCGATGACGCGCTGCTTCGAGCGTTGCCGATCACCTGATCGGGACGAGTGACCTTCAAATGGTTGTTCACGTCGCGCACGCCCATGACGTGTTCCACCACGTCTTCGGCGTAGCGTTTTTCATCGCGGCTGCGCACGCTGCCCCGCAGCGTCACCTCCGCTGCTTTCACATCCACCTCGACATCGCTCGCATCGATGCGCGGATCGACCGTGAGCCTGTCGCAGATATCCTCGAACATGCGAGCGTCGGATCGCTGGTAGCCGCGCGGCCCGCGCCCCCTGTAATCCGGCGCGTCCCAGTCACGGTCGTACGAGCGATTCACCGACTCGTAACGTGTGCTCGTCGTCGGCCGGTCTTCGTCATTCCATTCCGATAGGCCGCGGCGGCCATCACGGTCGCGGTCCGTCATGTCGCGAACGGTCTCGCGTGTGCGATCCCAGGTGCGCTCAACCGGATGACGCTCGCGATCAGTCCAGCTGTGGTCGCGTTCGCCCCTCGTTTCGTCGAGCCTGCGACGACGCGCCGCTTCGTGGTCGCCGAACCACGACCGCACCTCGTCTCCTGCTCGTTCGATCGGTCCGCGCCGGTTGCGCTCGCGCTCATAATCGCGGTCGTAATCGCGGTCGTAGTCGCGCACCTCCTCACGGTTGCGGTACTCCCAACGTTCTGGCATGCGCCCTCCTCGTTCTTGATCTATTCCCGACAGCTCGAAGGCTGTTGATCAAGAAACAAGAAGCAAGTGCGACGCCGGGGGAACTGCGCTCCGCTCCGCGCCTCAACAGCGCGCGCGGCCCTTCCGTATCCGTCGTGCTCAGCGCGCTTTGCCAGCGTCGATGATGAACTGCAGGTCCTGTTCGTTTTCGTTGCAGATGAATTCCAACAGTTCCGTATTGGGCGCAAGTCGCAGTTTGAGCGTTCGCGTCCAGGGCTTCGTGTACGCCTTTGCATCATCGACCGTCACCTCGACCTCGAGGTTGCCATAGCTCACCCTGCGGATCCGCTCGAGGAGTCTCGCTTGTTCCGTGAGCGGATGCCCTTGCGGGTCAAACCAATTTCCCTTGAGTCCGATGGTCTCAACGACCAGCGTGTCACCTTCCCATCGGCCGATCGAATAGCCCTTGAACGTCGGCTGAGGGTTCTTGGGCGACGCGCGCCCATCGAGGAAAATCTCCCGATACTGCCCCATGTACTCGTCGAGAATCGTCAGACTATCCCGAGTTTGGATGAGTTTCTGCGTCACGAAATTCGCCCACATTCGCGGAGGCGCGTGCGGCAGACAACGGAGGTTCGGGTCGTCGATGTGAGAGTTCTCCCGGTGCTGCTTCACGAGAGCTTCTGCCCACGGTGTCATCGGTGGTTCCTCAGCAATCCCCGTGGCGATATTGATAAATCCCACAGGAACGGGCTCGACGCACGCAATCGTCTTCTCGGTGCAAGGTTGCTTCTCCACTTCCCAGACGCCAGAAAAGTCGGTTGTCCCGTCCGGCATCTTCGGTGTCGGTGCGGCGTAGTTCGGCTTCCCATCTGGCGTCCGCGGCACGCCGTTGGTCGTCACCCGCCATTGCGCCCACAGGATCACCGCGACAGAGGCAATCATCCCGGCAGCGGCGATGAACCGTCGTGTGAGCATACGCGCCCCTTTCTTCCCGACTTTATTGGGGGAACTCGGCGAACGTCCAATAGGCCGCGCGAACGGTAAACGACTCGAACGATCCGAACTCGTTATTTCGCGGCCGGATTCGCGAACAGCTGGTTGTATTTGGCCGTCTCGGACGGCACGCACTCCTGTTCGGGAATCTCGAGGCTCGCTGACTGCAGCCGGTACGGCATCTTGTCGAGCGCGACCCACGGGCGCGTGTAGTACTTGGGGTCGTCGATCGTGATCGTCTTCTCGAGATGATCCGCATCGATGCGGTGGTAGGTCTCGATGATGTGCAGCGCGTCGCTGTGCGGACGGCCCGCGTTGTCGAGCCACGTGCGGTCGTCGAATCCGTTTGAGTCGGCGACGAACGTGTAATCGTCGGTCCAACGGCCGACGGAGTAGCCCCAGAAGCGTGCTTCCGGCGGCGGCGAGTCTTTGATGTCCCACGCCGGCGCTTCGGGATTGGTCGGCAGCTTGCGGCCATCCGTCCAGATCGACCGCCACTTCTTGTTGAACTGATACAGGATCACCACCTGCGTGGTGGTCTGAAGGATCTGCTCGTGATGCGCATTGTGCAGAACGATGCGCGGAAAGCCTTGCGGGTCGCAGCCGGGCATCGGATCGTTGGTGAGCGCCGACGGGACCTGCGTGAAACCGTACGTCGGCTTGTTGTTCGTAAACGCCTTGCGGCCTTCCGGTGTGAAGGGCAGCTCGTGCTCGGGCTTGCCGTCCGACGGAATCGCCTTCGCGCCATCGGCCTGAATGCCTTCGGCGCCCCCGTTCGCGAATTCCCAGATGCCGGAGATATCACGCCGCGGTGCGGGCCCTGATTTCTTGCCCGGTAAATCCCGGTCGTAGACCGCTCCGGGCGTGCGGCGGAAGCCTTGCTGCCCGAGGAGCACTGGAGAGAGCAGCGTGACGATTGCGATCGCGGTGATCGCGGGCCGGCTGACGCCGGCCCCTACGTACGTCCTCACGAATCCCGAATCCCGAGTCCCCAGTCCCGGATTCACGGTCGTGTATCTCCACCGCTGGGCGGAAGGCCGTTGCCCGCGACGAGCGTCTTCCCATCAGGCAGCTTGACCTGAAGGATGCGCCCAAGCGGCTGGCCGTTCTTCACGGGTTCGAGCGTCACGACAACCTGATCGCCAACGGCGAAAGACTGCTTCGACCAGCCGAAAGGCGTCATGTTCGGCGGCGCCTGCGTCTCCGCGACCCAGTGTGTCATTTCGCCGTTGTCGTTCTTGACGTCGAATCGCAGCAGGCAGTGCGGGTTTGCCCAGAACCACTCCGTCACGGTTCCGGTCAGCGTAAGCCGCTTGCCAAGGTCGAAGACGGCGGTTGCGTGATGCGCGACCAGCGCGCTCGACAGAAGGGCTACACCGCACGCCACCGCAACAACCATCCGTCTCATGTGGTTACCTCCGGATTGGAATGTTCACTTTCTGATTCAGAAAACGTTCGCGGAACCGGAGCTCGTCGGAAATTGTGTAGATATTTTCCGTCATCGATCCATCCGGCGAGGGTTTAAACATCAAATGCGCCGTCCACGGTTTCGTGTACGCGCCCGGATCCTCGAACGTGATGTCGAACGCGAGGTTCGGGCCCATGCGGTGAATGCGCTCGACGAGGTGGAGATCTTGTGTGTGCGGCAGGCCGCGCGCGTCGAGCCATGTCGAGTCTTTGTAGCCGATGGAATCGACGACCAGGGTGTCGCCCTCCCATTTGCCGACGGCATTGCCGTACCAGGTGATCGCGGGATCGGGATCCTGCGGGACGTTCAACGCAATCTGCCGCCAGTTCTGGTTGTATTCCCAGAGCTGGTAGACGTAGGTGTCGGTCTGAATCAGCTTGAACCGCATCGGGTGCAGCGAGATGCGCGGGTAGCCGTTCGGATCCGCGTACTTCAGCGACGGATCGGTCGTGTTGGGGAAGTCCTGGTTCTCGCCCTGTGCGGGCCGCTCTGCCTTCATCTTTGCCGCGGCCGACGGCGTCAGCGGAATCTCGCCGTTCGCCGGACGCAGCCCCGTTCCCGGAACGGGGAGCCACGAGCCTGAGAGGTCCGGATGTGCCGGCGCCGCGGGTGCGGCCGCCGGCCTGGAACACGCGGCCGCCGCGAACAGCGCGGCGACCATTGAGAGCACGAGGAACTGGCGTGTCACGCGTGGAGCTCCTTGCCATCAGCCGTGATCATTTTCACGACGATCCCGATCTTCACGCCGCGGAGGCCGGGATGGAACGTGACGGTCACGACATCGCCGGCTTTCACGACGCGGCTCGTCCACCCTCTGTTCCTGATGTTCGGCGGCGAGCCGAGCTCGAGCAGCAGCTCGGTCGTCGCGCCGCCGCTCGTCGAAA
>DASTZI010000164.1:0-6010 GCA_035764385.1 Vicinamibacterales bacterium | reverse complement strand
TCGCAGACTTCCCTTCAATGACGCGGTCCGCTCTCGCGGAACCGATCGGGTTATCAGCAGATTCGCCACGCGCAACCCGTGGTCACATTTCGATCGGAGAGTGAGATGGCCTTGAACTTCGACGATCGACGCCGCCGCTTCCTGCGCACGACCGCAGCGGCTCTTGCCGCTGCGCCGTTCGCACGACTTGGAGCCGCGCACGCACAGATCCGCGCGAATGCCTCGTTCGGCGCACTGAAACAGATCGATGCGGGTCTTTTGAGTGTGGGGTACGCGGAGGCGGGCCCGGTAAACGGTCGTGCGGTTCTCCTTCTGCACGGCTGGCCTTACGACATTCATAGCTACGTCGACGTGGCGCCGTTGCTGGCCTCGTCCGGCTACCGGGTGATCGTGCCGTACCTCCGCGGCTACGGAACGACGCGCTTCCTGGCCTCCGGCACGTTTCGCAACGGTCAGCCTTTGGCCGCCGCGTCCGATGCGATCGCGCTGCTGGACGCATTGAAGATCGACACAGCGATCGTCGGCGGATTCGATTGGGGCGCGCGGACTGCAGACATCATGGCGGTGCTGTGGCCGGAGCGCTGCCGGGGGATCGTGTCCGTGAGCGGATATCTCATTGGCAGTCAGGCGTCCGGCAAGACTCCGCTGCCGCCAGCTGCGGAGTTGGAATGGTGGTACCAGTACTACTTTGCCACCGAGCGTGGCCGCGAGGGCTACGACAAGTACCGGCACGACTTCGCCAAACTGATCTGGCAGCTTGCCTCGCCTAAGTGGAAGTTCGACGACGCAACGTTCGACCGAAGCGCGGCGGCGTTCGACAACCCCGATCACGTGGCTGTCGTCGTGCACAACTACCGCTGGCGCCTCGGGCTGGCCGAAGGCGAAAAGCAGTACGACGCGCTCGAAGCGCGCCTAGCCGCCGGACCGGTGGTGAGCGTGCCGGCGATCACGCTCGAGGGTGACGCGAACGGCGCGCCGCACCCAGAACCCGCCTCGTACGCCTCACGATTCTCCGGCAAGTACAAACACCAGACGCTGACCGGCGGTATCGGGCACAACCTGCCGCAGGAAGCGCCGGCGGCGTTCGCGCAGGCGGTGATCGATGTCAGCCGCCTCTGATTCGCTCCGTGCACGAAAGGAGAAAGCATCAATGGCGCGAGCACTACGACTTCTGATTCCACTCGCTCTGATTCCGGCCTTTGCCGCGCCGGCAACGCAGCACAGCGCACACGCTGAGGGGAGCATGACGGCTAACGCTCCTTACTGGGAAGGGTTGATGGAAAGCATGACTCGGATGCATGCGGCAATGTCCTCGGCTAGACCGTCGGCCGACGCCGATACGGATTTCGTCGCGCTGATGCTCCCGCATCATCAGGCCGCGATCGACATGGCCAAGGTCGAGCTGACCTTTGGCAAGGATCCACAGCTGCGCAGGCTGGCCCAGGAAATCGTCACGGACCAGGAATCGGAGATCCAGTTGATGACGCTCTGGCGGCAGCAACACACCTGCGACCGCGAATCAGCGCGGAAGCCGTGCACCGATCAACGGAAGGAGTGGTGATCATCATGAGTGGAACACTGAACGGAACTGGCCAGAACCGCCGGAATTTTCTGAAGAGCGGATTTACCGCCGCTGGAGCGGCTGCCGCGGGCCTCGTGCTGTCGGAGCACAGTACCTCGGTGGCGGCGCAAAGCGGCGGGCTCACTGCGGGCGACGCCGCGATCCTGCAGTTCCTGGCAGCCGGAGAGCTTCTGGAAGTCGATTTCTGGACCCAGTACAACGAGCTCGGTGGAATCCCGGACAGCGAGGTGTCTGGAGGGACGGGAAACGCCATCTACACCGAGCGGCTACGGTCGATCGATCGGAATTTTCCGCAATACATTCACGACAACACCGACGACGAGATCAGTCATGCGGCCTTCATCAATGCCTATCTCGTTTCCAGGGGAGCCGAGCCGGTCAATCTTGAGCCGTTCAGAACGCTCGAAGGCAGCAAAGCCACAGGTGCGAGCGGGAAGCCGCGGCTGACGAACCTGATGCAATTGACGATCGACAGCAGCTGGTGGACGCGTTATCGCAGCAGCACGAACAATCCAGACGTCAATCCCACGACCTTTGAACAAGCCGTGCCGGACTTGCACAGCGGTCAGCACACAGCCATCCCGCGAACGGATGACGATCTGTATCCACATCCGCACATCCAGGCGATTGCGAACACCGCGGCGTTCCAGATGCCGACGGTCGAGCAAGGCGGGGGCAGTCTACGCATGGCGCTGGCACAGCGCGCGACGGACGTAGAGGTGCTGCGCCTCCTGATCAGCATGGGGCCGATCGAAAGCATGCATTTTCAGACGTGGCATGAGAAGGCCGGCAAGGTCAGACCGATGACCGACCCAACGACCGGGTTGACGTTTCCCGATCTGAACTCCGGTATCGATCCCAACACCGGAGCGCGAGGCTCCGTGGTTCGACAGATGTTCCAGACCAACCTGATCATGCCTGAGCCGTGTCCCTTTATCCGTACCGGATTGCCGGCATGTTCCGTCATCCGGCCCACGAACACGACCGGAGCGGCAACGGGAGCGCTGAAGTTCCTGACGGCGATGGGGCTGTTCATCGGTCAGTCGCAGGATTTCTTCGGCTATCTGACGGAACTGGCTGCCGCGGCTGATGCGGCGCAGAGAGGCATCTAGCGATGAGCACGCGCATGCGACACGCAACGAACCGCCTGGTGGCCTGGACCGTGATGCTCCTGTGCGTCGCGCCTGCCACGCATGCGCAACAGGTTCCCTGGGCGCGCCCGGAGACTCCCATCTCCGGGCGCGACCGGGTGTACGCCGCGAATCAGACCTCGAACACCGTGTCCGTGATCGATCCATCCTCCAATCAGCTTCTGGGGGTGATCCGCCTCGGCGATCCTGTGCCCGCGGCGCTCAGCCCGCTCTATGCCGGTCAACTGCTGGTACACGGTCTCGGGTACTCCCCCGACGGACAGACGCTTGCCGTCGTCTCGATCGCCTCGAATTCCGTCGCGTTGATCGACAGCACCACAAATCGAGTGAAGAAGATCATCTACGTCGGCCGATCGCCTCACGAGGCATTCTTCACACCCGACGGACGCGAATTGTGGGTAACGGTTCGAGGCGAGGACTACATCTCCGTCATCGATGCCGCGAAGATGGCCGAAGTGCGCCGAATCACGGTATCGAACGGCCCTGGTATGACGATGTTCGGCCCAGATGGCCGCTACGGGTTCGTGTGTTCCAGCTTCACGCCGGAACTCGTGGTGATCGATGTGACGACACATCAGATTGCGAAGCGCGTGCCCCAAGCGAGCCCGTTCTGTCCCGACATTGCCGTGAGTCCCGAGAACGACGAGGTCTGGATCACGCTCAAGGACGTCGGGAAAGTCCAGGTATTCAGTGCGAAGCCTCCATTCGAACAGCGGGCGTTGCTCGAGACCGGTCCGATCACGAACCACGTCAACCTCGTGAACAATCGAAACGGCAAGTTCGCATACGTCACGATCGGCGGGCTGAACGAGGTGAAAGTATTTCGGAGGGGCGCAGTCCCGCAACTCGTGGCGACGATTCGGGTCGGCGGCCTTCCACACGGCATCTGGCCCTCCGGTGACGGTTCTCGTATCTACGTCGCCTTGGAAAACGGCAATGCCACCGCCGTCATTGACACGCTCACGAATCGAGTCATGGCCAACGTGCCGATCGGACAAACCACCCAGGCGTTGGTGTACGTACCCAACGCAGTCACAACTGGTACTGGCGCGGAGAACCTCGTCCCTCTCGGTGAAGCGGGGAATTCCTCGAGCCTGACCCTCGAGGCTGTTGGAGTCAACTCGCGCGCGCAAGCCTGGGCGGCGGTCAATTCACTCGGCCTGTTGGATCTCGTCCAGATCGCGGCTGCGGGACTGACGCCGAAAACGCAATACCGAGTGTTCCTTTCGGAGACGAACCAGGCACCGTTCCAGAATCTGCAGCCGCTAGCGGTCTTGAAGACCAATCCTGACGGCGCGGGAATCGTCCAAGCGATCGGCCCGCTCAAGATGCTCGTGACTCCAGGCGGAGCCGCGGCCGATGTACGCCGACGATTCCTGATCGTGAGCGAGTCAGACGACGCATCTCGGGTGGTGCTTCGGCAAGCGTCGACCAGTGGCAAGTGAAGGTCATGCAACACATCTCTGGTGATCCGCTGCTGACAAGCGATGTCGTCACTGACGAGCCACACGACTTCGGCACGCGCATCAACGAGCTGGGCAACAAGTCTACGCAACTGTTGCTGTTCCTGACGTTCGCCATTTTAGGAGCCGCCACGTTGATGACCAAGGATGGCGCCGCACAGGAGAGACTCGTTCGCGCAGCCGCCTGGTGGTGGATGTGGGCTGTCTTCCCCGTTCTGCTCGGCGTACTGCCTGTCAAGGACTTCAATTGGAACAACCGCACGTGGTACCGGTTCCTCGTTTATGCGAAATGCCTGCTCCTATGGACGTCCGTGATTCTCAGCGGCATCGGTGTCATTCAGTTTCTGCGCGCAGTCAATTAGGGGGTCGTTACCGTGACGAGGCTGTAAACGCGAATTGGTTGAGGAGATGAAAGATGACAACGCGACAACTAACAGGGATCGTATGTGCGGCGTTGGTGCTGCTGAATCCGAGTGCTCGGGTGATGGTGCAGGCCGACACCAAGCAGTCGGTCGAGGACATCCGCAAGGAGCTGTTGCAGCTACCGTACTACAGCGTCTTCGACTTTCTGGCGTTCTCGTACGACCGCGGCACCGTCGTCGTTGGTGGGTACGCCTACGCGCTTGGCCTGAAGAAGGACGCGGAGCGCGCGATCAAGCGCGCATCCGGAGTGGACACCGTGGTTAACAAGATCGAAGAGCTGCCGGCGAATCCGATCGACGACCAGATTCGCTGGGCGACCTACTACAAGATCTACCGCGATCCCTTCCTGTCCCGTTACGCGCCAGGCGGCGGCCTCTTGTGGGGCCATCGGCACGCGTTTGGCGGCCCGTTCAGCCCGTACGGGGGAGCCTTTCCTGGAATGGAGCCCGCGGGGGACTATCCGATTCACATCATCGTCCAAAACGGGCGCGTCACGCTGCTCGGCGTGGTGGATAGCGAGAACGACAAGACCGTCGCAGGATTGCGGGCGCGTGAAGTCCCGGGAACGTTCGACGTCGCGAATCAGCTCGTCGTCGAAGGCAGTGATAAGCGGTCTTCGGAGTGATCGGCACACGACGAACGGTCTGGACCGAAACGTCGGAAATGAGTCGACGACTTCGACTCGTGTCTGCAAGTTCAGCTTCGACGCGGTCTGACGGTCAGCAGTTGGACAGTCAATCAGGAGAGGAACCATGCCGAAGGTTTGGATAATCACAGGCAGCGGTAGCGGACTTGGTCGCGCGATCGCCGAGGCTGCCCTGCAGGCCGGCGAACAAGTCGTGGCGACGGCTCGCCACACCGATCAGTTGACCGATCTGGTCGCGCGGTATGGATCGCGAGTGCTCGCGTTCCCGCTCGATGTGACGATCGAGGCGGAGGGCAAGGCAGCGGTTCAGGCGGCCGTCGAAATGTTCGGGCGACTGGACGTCCTCGTCAATAACGCGGGGTACGGCGACGCACGTCCGTTCGAGCAGATTCCATCCGCCGAATTTCGGAAGCTGGTCGAGACGTGCCTCTTCGGCGTCGTGAACATGACGCGCGCTGCCCTTCCGGTGATGCGCCGGCAGCGCAACGGGCACATCATCCAGATCTCGTCTCTGGGCGGACGCACCGCGTTTCCGGGGAACGCCGCCTACTTCGCCTCGAAATGGGCCGTGGGCGGCTTCACTGAAAGTCTGGCGCTCGAGACGGCGCCCTTCGGCGTCAAGGTGACGGCACTCGAGCCGGGTGCGATGCGGACCAACTGGGGCAAGCGCGCTCACGCGGCGCGGGAGCCGCTGCTGCCCGAGTACGAATCCTCGGTCGGCGCCAGCACAAAACAAATGGAGGCG
>DASTZI010000163.1:0-10257 GCA_035764385.1 Vicinamibacterales bacterium | reverse complement strand
GATTGCCAAGGTCGATCGGCTGCTGATCGGCGGCGCAATGGCGTATACGTTCTTCAAGGCCGATGGCAAGCCGGTGGGCAAGTCGCTCGTCGAGGACGACAAGCTCGATGCCGCTCGCGACATTCTGGAGCGCGCCAAGGCGCGCGGTCTCACGCTGTTGCTTCCCGTGGACCACGTCGTCGCCCCGAAGGTCGAAGCCGGTGTGCCGACGGAAACGCTTGCGGTTGACGATCCGAAAATCGGCGACCGCATGGGTCTCGATATCGGCCCGCGCACTGCCAGCGCGTACGCGGATGCATTGCGCGACGCGCGCACGGTCGTCTGGAACGGACCGATGGGCGTGTTCGAGATAGACGCGTTTGCTCAGGGCACGATCGCGGTCGCGAAGGCAGTGGCGGATGTGAACGGAACGACGATCGTCGGCGGAGGAGATTCGATCGCAGCGGTGAAGAAGGCGGGCGTGAGCGATCGCATCACGCACATTTCCACCGGCGGCGGCGCCTCGCTCGAATTTCTTGCCGGCCGGACGCTGCCGGGCGTGGCGGCGCTACCGGACGAATAGATGCAAACTTGAAATTGAGATGAGAACTCCCTTCGTCGCGGGCAACTGGAAGATGTACAAGACCGTCACCGAGACGGTGAAGTACGTGAAAGAGTTCCGCGGACTCGTCAAGGATTTCACCAACGTCGAGATCGTGCTCGCGCCTCCGTTCACCGCGCTGCACGCGGCCGCCGAGGCGGCCCGCAACAGCAACGTCGGGATCGCCGCCCAGGATATGCACTGGGAACGCGAAGGCGCGTTCACCGGCGAGATCAGCGCGACGATGATCCGCGAGACCGGCGCCGAGTACATCATCATCGGCCACTCCGAACGGCGGACGCTGTTCGGCGAAACAGACGCGATGGTGAATCGGAAGCTCGGGGCGGCGTTTGCCGGTGGCCTCACGCCGATCGTGTGCATCGGAGAAACGCTCGATCAGCGCGAGCGGAACGAAACGTTCACCGTGCTCGATCGCCAGATTCGCGACGGCCTGGACCGCGTCACGGCCGAACAGCTCGTTCAGCTCGTCATCGCCTACGAGCCGGTGTGGGCGATCGGCACCGGCCGTAACGCCACGCCCGCGCAGGCGGAGGAAGCCCATGGCCACATCCGCAAACGGCTGCAGCAGTGGTTCGGCGCGCAGCCGGCAGAGCTCTGCCGGATCGTCTATGGCGGCAGCGTGAAGCCCGAAAATATCGCCGATCTGGCGATTCAGCCCGATGTCGACGGCGCACTCGTCGGCGGCGCGAGCCTGGATGTGAAGGCGTTCTTCCAGATCGTTTCGCGGAGCCGCAAGGCGACGGTATAATCAGCTTTTCTCTCAGGACGAAAGGCACATGCTGTACTACCTGGTCTCCGCGCTCTACATCCTCGTTTGCTTCACGATGATGCTCGTCGTCTACCTGCAACAGGGCAAAGGCGGCGACATCGCGAGCGCGTTTGGTGGTGCGAGCAGCCAGGCAGCCTTTGGTGCCCGCAGCGGCGCCACGGTCCTGTCGCGCGCGACCTGGATCTGCGCCGCCATCTTCATCTTCGGCGCGCTGGCGTTGGGCATCATCGGCAGGCAGGGTCCGGGATCGGTCGTCGGTGGGCGCTCGCCGCTGTCGCAGCCGTCAGGTCCGACGCCCTCACCGCTGGCGCAGCCGCTACCCGGTCCGGCGACGACACCGCCGGCGAACACCGCAGCACCCGCACCTGCACCGGTGCCGGCAAAGTAACCAGATTCGTAGAGGCGGACCTTCGTAGAGGCGGACCTTTAGGTCCGCCTACCTTTAGATTCGATGGGCGTCGAGCCACTCGAGCGCCTGCGGCTCCTCCGCGAACATCTTCATCGGCATCGGCAGGCGCGCAACGCTGAAATAAACGTTGCCCATCGTGCGTCCGAGCGGGCTGGTGTCGATGAGGAGCGCCAGCGCGGTGAATGCGTCGGCGATGTTTCGTCCTGAATACATGCGTCTGACATCTGCGGCCAGAGGCGCGGCCTTGCGGATGTCGACGAGGATCGGACAGCGCTGACCACCGCGTGTCGCGATCGCCGCTAAGACGTTTTCGCTTGCGTCGCTGACCGATTGGCGCGCGCCGTTGCGGACGCGGACGATGACAATGCCCGTATCGGAGAGCTCGATACGGGCGGTTCGAGTGTCGGGCACCGGTCGAATTTCATATACTGGATTGCCCACCACGCGGAAGTGGCGGAATTGGCAGACGCACCAGCTTGAGGGGCTGGCGGTAGCAATACCGTGGGGGTTCGAGTCCCCCCTTCCGCACCACGATTCAGATTCAACAACGCACGTCGGTATTCGTGAGCAGGAGCTGAGGCAACCCGAGGGCGCCCCTGTGTCTTGGAGCGAATCCTCCCGTCCGCGTATCTCCACCGGTAGGGAAACACGACGGCGTTACTCGATACCGACCGTGGTTCGACTGGCTATCCGGGACGATTTCCGCTACTGGTTCGTCGAGAACGTGGCCTGAGTCGTGCTCAGCTAGAGCTCCAGCAAGTCTTTGGCGAGAATCACCATGCCGCGAAACTGGCGCTGCGCCGCCTCAATCCACATCTGATCTGTGACCTGAGGATCGTCCGCCGGCACGAGATGCGACAGCACGAGTGTCTTAACGGCGGCGGCTTGTGCCATGCGACCTGCGTCTTCAGCTGACGTTTGACCCGCAAGGATGCTCGCCTTCAGCATCCTCGCATTCGGCACCCGCGCAACGAGCCGGTCGAGAGCCGGTGGATACATGACGGAATGCACTAGCACGTCTGCGCCTTGAGTAAGTTTCACGAGATTGTCAGATGGCGCCGTATCTCCAGAGATGACAATCGATCGGTCCGGAGCGTCAAAGCGATAGGCAAATGCGGGCGCCACAGGCGGATGGTCAACGAGCGCTGCCATGACCGCCACGTTTTCGTCGCGCATGACGGGCCCACTCGTACGAAGTTCGTGTACGTGAACGAGCGGCGCAAGCGGCAGCCTGCCTTCGTTGGCAATCCTGGTCTTGATGTCGTTCGTGTTCATCTCGAAAAACAGCTTCGTCATCTTCTCCAGCGGTGGAGGACCCCAGGTATCCACGCGCGTTGTCAGGCCGGCACTCCACGCGAGCCAGATGAGATTTCCGTAGTCCGCGTTGTGGTCAGAGTGCTGGTGAGTCACGAAAATGTGACGCACCGAAGGCAAAGGTACTGACGCGAAGGCGAGTTGTCGAGCGACGCCGTCGCCGCAATCGATCACATAGGCCGTCCCGTTACTAACGATCACCTGTGCGGCTGCCGAGTTCGCCGTTCGTGGTCGCGGACCGCCGCCTGTGCCAAGGAGAATCAATCGCGTTCGAGCGCTTTGAGCCTTGGCAACCCACGTGTGGGAGGCGGCCCCAGCGACCGCAGCGGCGCTTGCCAGAAACGCGCGACGAGTGAGGTTTCGCATGCGTGCCCGTGTCTGTGACGCTGGCGATGATATATCGCTCGGTCAGCGACAAAGACTAAACAACTGGACTTGAACGACTCGATGTTGCGTGGCTGGGTGAGAGGGATTCGAACCGGAAGACTCGTTGCCGGCAACGTGGACGTTTACGGAATTGTTCCAACGGATAGCGATTGGTCCTATGTAGTCGCCAAGGTCTTATCTACATCGACACGCGGACAGCGATCCGTGTGCGAATGTGTGCGAATAAAGTCGTCGCTGGCGTTCACTCCAATGCGCATCTGCTCAACATCCGTCCGCAGAATCCGCGTCAGTTAGCATCAGCACAGCAAATCAACCAGTTTGAGGGGCTGGCGGTAGCAATAGCGTAGGGGTTCGAGTCCCCCCTTCCGCATTACCGATCAAAATCCCAAAACCCAAATCCCAAGATCCAAATCCCAAACTCCCTTCGCCTTTGGGCACCACGCTCTCTCCTACTCTCTGATGCACGTTCGTACTCACGCCTTTTGGGGACGCGGCGCTACCATCTTCGGCATGCTCCGGTTCGTTTCCGTCCTCGCATCGGTCGCGGTGCTGAGCGCCGCGCAGTCGGTGCCGGTCCGCCAGGTGCCGGCCTATGAGGTCGACCCGATGTGGCCGAAGCCGCTCCCCAACAACTGGCTCGTCGGGGCCATCGCGGGCATCGCGGTCGACGCACGCAATCATGTCTGGATCGTCCATCGTCCAGGCACGTTGCAGCCGAACGAAACGCGCTCGTTCTGGCGCGCGGCACCGCCGGTCCTCGAATGGGACGAAACGGGAAACCTCATCTCCGCCTGGGGCGGCCCCGGCAACGGCTACGAATGGCCGGACCTCGAGCACGGCATCTACATCGACCCCGAGGACAACGTGTGGCTCGGCGGCGGCGGCGAGAAAGACGCGCAGATCCTGAAGTTCACGCGCGAGGGCCGATTCGTCATGTCGATCGGCCGCAAGGGTCAGAACACCGGCAGCAACGACACGCGTAACCTTGGCGCAGCCGCGAACATGACGTTGGATCGCGGCAGCGGAGAGCTCTACGTCGCCGACGGCTACGTGAACCACCGCGTGATCGTGTTCGATGCCGCGACGGGCGCCTACAAACGCCATTGGGGCGCGTACGGCAAAACGCCGGACGACTCCTATTTCACGCGCGCCGGCGAACGCCTTCCGAGCCCCTTCAGCGGCGCGGTGCAGTTCGAGAACCGTCCCAGCCAGTACGATCCCGACGGCCCGCCGCCGCCGCAGTTCCGAATCGTGCATGCGGTGCGGATTGCCAACGACGGCCTTGTCTACGTCTGCGACCGGACGAACGATCGTATCCAGGTGTTCCGCAAGGACGGCACGTTCGTGAAGGAGCAGTTCATCGCGCGAGGCACCCTCGGCAGCGGTTCGGTGTGGGACATCGCGTTCTCAACCGACACCGCGCAGACGTATTTGATCGTCATCGACGGTACCAACCAGCAGGTCTACATCGTCGACCGTCAGACGCTGGACGTGGTCAGCGGGTTCGGCCACGCGGGCCACTGGGCGGGCCAGTTCTACGGCGCACACAATCTCGCCGCGGATTCGTCGGGCAACCTCTTCATCGGCGAAACCTACGAGGGTAAGCGGGTGCAGAAGTTCGTGCATCGCGGATCAGGACCCGCGCAAGCACCGCTCATTCGCTAGCTCGATTGGCGATATAGGAGAGAAATCCGTTTTCCGGTTCTAACTGTTGCTCAATCGGTTCATCCCCGCGACCGGTTGCGGGTTTGTCTCGCCGACGACGCGTTATGTGACAGGCACGACCCAAGGAGGAACTGTGGCGACAGGAGTGGAGACGACAGCCGTCCGATCGGCCGCGATGGAGGAACGTCCGATGGTGGTGCACACCATCGTGCTCGCATTTGCGGCAGACCCGGTCGTCCGGTGGATCTGGCCGGAGGCGCATCAATATCTCGAAAGCATGCCGGCGTTTACCGTCGCTTTTGCGGGCGGCGGTTTCAGGGACGGCGGCGCGTATACGACCGACGGGTACGGGGGCGCCGCGCTCTGGCTGCCTCCCGACGTGCATCCAGACGAAAACGCGGTGGGCGACATCGTGGATCAGACGGTCGCGAGGCCACTCCAGAGAGACCTCGAGACGCTCATGGGCAAGATGGCCACTTTCCATCCGGATGGACCGCACTGGTACCTGCCGATGATTGGGGTCGACCCGGCGCATCAAAACAAGGGCCTTGGCGCCGCGCTCCTTCGCCACGCCCTCGAACGGTGTGACCGCGAGGGTCTGCCAGCCTATCTCGAGTCGACGAATCCGCGGAACATCTCGCTGTACCAGCGCCACGGCTTCGTCGCCGTGGGTGAGATTCGGGCCGGCTCGTCGCCAACCGTGGTGCCCATGCTTCGACGACCACGCTGAACGTTGCAGACGTCGGCCGAAGGTGGGACGCCGCATTTCACTCGCTCTCGCTCGTTCAATGCGTCAGGCCGTCTCTCGACCGTAGACGCCTTCGAGACAACTCGAAGGCGTTAAGATTCTCCGGTCTGGAGGAACTCATGCGTCAGCGCGCGTTCGTCCTTGTCTTGGTATTTGCAGGAATGGCGGGCGCCGTCGTTCCGTCGGCGCAAGTGACCACGAAGTTCAAGGCCGATCACGCGCGGCTTCAGACCGCGGCGCGCAATTTCGCTATCCAGAAGGGCCTCTCGGAAGCCGAACTACTTCGTAACGCGATCAGCACTCCGTTCAAGGGCCGTGTCGCCACGATGCAGAAGGTGCTCCCCGGTGGCAGCATCTCCGTCACCGTGACGGGAGACTTCCCGGCAGGGACGACGTTCCTTTCTGAACGTGATGCGGTGACGATCTCGGGCGCCACGCAGACGACGACCTCGTACTCGGCCCGGCTGACGATCCCGCAGGACGAAGCTGCCGGATACGTTCGTCTCTTCGCGATCACTCCGGTCGGCATCGAGGGCTTTGCGGCGGTCGCGGTCGTCGACACCTTCTATCGCTTCGATCTCAAAAGTCCAGACGGCTACACCGTCAAGATCACGCCCCTCGAGAAGACGTTCACGATCGACAACGTCCACGCCAGCGCGAAGTACCAGGCGGAGTTCTACAAGCCGGGCCAGACGACACCGTTCCAGACGGTGACCGGGGATCAGTCGTTCGACCCCGGCAAAGGTCCGTTCGAGAGTCACACGCCGTACGCGCGACTCGATCTCGGCTTCGACAAATCCACAGGGTCGCCCGAAGCCGAACTGGAAGCGCTCAACAAGAAGATGTCCGACCCGAAGACCCCTGCAGCCGAGCGCAACGCCGCCATGGCGCGCATGATGGAAATCCAGAAGACGATGATCGAAGCGATGACCAAGGCCTTGCAGACCGATCCGGCGAGCTTGAACAAGGCACAGGATGACTTCGGCTGCGGCCTCGTGCAGATGTACCCGGACAAGGGAGTGATCGTCGACGGCAACATCATCTGTGGATCGAACTTCCACGGCGGCGACCCGCTGAAAGTCACGGGCACGATGGAACGGGTGCGATAAGAGTGGGCGACAGGCTTGGTTCTGACGGTTGGTTGTCACCCGCCACTGATTAATTCGGCCTGTTGAGAGGCCACGCTCCGGCAAAATCCGAAAGCTGCTGGCGTCTTTCGACGCGGCCTCGTTTTTCGATTGTGCAGTCTGCGCGCCATTCAGCGGCGCGGCGCACAGTATGCCTCGGTCGAGTTTAGGGTCTCGGCGTTTCGTTTGCTGATCACCCCGTATGATGACCGCAGGCGTGCTGCTTTCCCTGAGGATGAAGGAGTAGATAGATGTATCGGGCCTTCGCGCATGGGGCTCTCGCGATGTGCGTCATGGGTGCGCTCGTCGCGGCCGAGCAGCAACCGACCTTCCGCGGGACGAGCGACGCCGTCCGCGTCTTCGCCACCGTGACCGATCGAGATGGCCGGATCGTCACGACGCTCTCGCAGAACGACTTCGAGGTCCGCGACAACGGCAAGCCGCAGCCGATTACGCTGTTCGACAACTCTCCCCAGCCCATTCGGCTGATCGTGATGTTGGACGTGTCGGGCAGTATGGAGGGCAACTTACCGCTGCTGCGTGCCGCCTCGGAACAGCTCTTCGCGCGCCTTCGTCCGGACGATCTCGCGCGGGTCGGCTCGTTCGGGCGCGAGATCACGATTGCTCCCGCGTTCGCGCACGATGTCGAGACGTTGCGGCGCGAGCTGCCGGACTCGGTGTCGCCCGATGCGCCCACGCCGCTGTGGCGGGCGGTCAACCAGGCGATGGACGCCTTCGGCGGGGAAGCGAGCGAAGCGCGCCGGGTGATCCTCGTGCTGAGCGACGGCAAGGACAGCGGGCCCACCAGCTTCCGCGAGCGATATGTCAGCCAGGGCGAGGTCATCGACCGCGCCCGCCGCGAGGATGTGATGGTTTATGGGATTGGCATGCGCAGCCGCGGAGCGCAGCCCATTCAGCCGGGCATCGGCCCTGGAGCGCTTCAAGCGGCGCTGGCGGCGGACCTTCCTGATCCGGGCCTCGGGCTCGTGGCGGAGCAGACCGGCGGCGGCTACGCAGAGATTCGCTTCGGACAGGATCTCGGCGCCGCATTTGCCCACATCGCCGATGAGCTGCACAGCCAGTACCTTCTGGGCTTCGCTCCACCGAAACGCGATGGCAAGGTGCACGACATCGACGTGCGCCTCGCCACGCGCGGGCTGAAACCGCGGGCGCGAAAGAGCTATGTCGCGCCCAAGGACGCGTCTCACTGACCATCGTCGGTCGCTTACTTGACCGGCTGAACGGCCTCAACCAGCTGCCCGACGGCAGCGCGCGTCGCACGCCCGGCCGCCGGCACGCCTTTGTAGTGGCCAAGACGCACGACGGCGAGCTGATGCGATGGGATGATCATCACCTGCTGTCCGCCGACGCCGGCCATGAAGTACATGTCCTTCGGCGCCGGCCATGCCCCGTCACCGTTCACCCAGAACAGACCGCCGTACTGCGGCCGGCCATCGGCCACCCACGCCGGGGCAAGTGTGCCGACAAACTTCGCGTAGCCCGCGGGCAGGATCCGCTCACCGTTCCAGACGCCGTCCTGCAGATAGAGATTCGCAATCCGCGCCCAGTCGCGGCCCGACGCGGCCTCGTAACCGTGCGTCAGGAAGTTTCCGTACGGATCGGTGTCCATCACCATGGTGCGCACACCGATCTTGTCGAACAGCGCGCGCTGCGGCCAGGCGTGATAGTCCTCACCGCGCTTTTCGACCGCGAGGCGGATCATGTAGTTCGTGAGCACTGGATCGGTGTTGCGATAGCGCCCGACGGTCGCGGGAAACCACTGCTGCGGCCGGGTCGCCGCATATTTGAACGCATCGATGGCGCCCGTGTAGTAGTAAAGGTGATCCGGGTAAGGACCGCTTTCGTCGTAGTCGGGATCCTGCGGCGCGATGATACGCAGGCCGCTCGACATGTTGAGAATGTCACGGACGCGGATCTTCTGCCGCGGATCGCCGGGCGTCTGCCACTCGGGAATTGGCGCCGGCTGGTCCAGCGTGTACACCCCTTGCTTCACCAGCACCCCGAATAGCGTCCCGCTCAAGCTCTTGCCCATCGACCAGCTTTCGAGCGGCGTCGTCATGGTGGCGCCGTTGTCGTAACGCTCTGCGATGATGCGGCCTTTATAGGTCACGACGAACGCAGCGGTCATCGCGGCGGGGTCGAACGCGGTGTCGACAGCCCGCCGCACCTTCGTCATGTCGACACCGGCAGGCGGCGCACTTGGCGGAAGCAGATCGCCCATCGGCCAGGGCGTGGTCTTTGGATCGGGCAGGTTCGGCTTGACGATCGACGGCGTGAAGGCCACGTCGGTCTTGCCAATCGGAAGCGTGACGCAGCCCTGGCTCGCCACCTGTTTCGCCGTTTGCACGATACCGTTGGGCATCGTGACTTCGACGGTGCGTTTCTGACGGTCGATTTTCGGGATGCCGAGATCTTTTCGAGCCTCGTAGGGCGCCGTGAAGTAGCCGACGTTCTCCATGGCGAACGCTGGATCAAGCCCCGTGACGAACACCGCCGTGCACATGATCTTCGCGTAGCCGGCGGCGTAGTGTTCGATCTTCTCTCCCGGCGGAGGCACGTACTTCGTTGGCAGCTCCAGCGATTTGCCACGCGCGATAAGCGCCTGACGTGGGGCCTGCCGGTCCTGGCCGGTCACGACCATCGACATCAAGGCAAGCCCGGTGAGCATTGCAACGGCGAGCGCCCTGTTCGTCATGGCGCCGGATTGTACAGCTACGCCTTGGCTGATCTCTGAAGACGAGGCGCAAGGTGCGTTCGGCCGGGACGTGAAGGTGTTGGAACCGACGCGAATCGTTCGTATCGTCTCGGGAGTTGGCAAACTGCGCCGTGGCAAGTAAGCTGCGGGAGATTTGTCGACAGCATGAATTGTGACGTTGCGATCAACTGCGAAGGGGCGCGATACGGTGAAGATCTGGAGTTTCTATGACGAAGATTAAGTCTTCGGCCCTGATGTTTTCTGGCATGGTCGTGCTCGCCTGCAGCCTGTTGTTCGCTCAGGTTCAGAGGCCGGGCGAATATCCGCGCGGCGTGAAGCCTTCGCCGATGATGAATTTTTTCGTGACGAGCGAACCCATCGGCGACGGCGGCAATCTCGGCGGATTGGCTGGCGCTGACGCACACTGCCAAACACTCGCCGCTGCCGCAGGCGCCGGAAATCGCACCTGGCATGCGTACTTGAGCACGCAGGCGCGACCCGGCCAGCCGGCCGTGAACGCC
>DASTZI010000162.1:0-18645 GCA_035764385.1 Vicinamibacterales bacterium | reverse complement strand
GAGACGCACGCGTTTATCCTGCGCTCGCTCGTCGGGCTCATCGACGAGCGTCATGCGCAGTTCAACGGAACGCTCTATCAACTCGAGCCGGATGTGAAGGACGCGCCGGGCGCGCTGAGAGATCTCACGGCGACGCGCACGATTGCGCTCCTCACCGATCCGCTGCTGTTGCGCCGCGGCCCGGCGGATGCGGCGCGGTTCGACGATGCCGAGGATTTCCTGCTGCGGGTCCGCTCGACGCTGCACCTCGAATGCGGCCGCAATCAGAATGTGTTGAGCCACGAACTGCAGGAGCGCACCGCCGAGATGCTGGGGTACCCCGGGGCCGAACCACGCCAGCGTGTCGAGCGGTTGATGAGCGACTACTTCCGGCATGCGCGCATCGTGAGCCGCTCCCTCGAATGGGCGCGCCGGACGGCGCCCGTGCCAGTAGGCCCCAATCTGGGTCTCTCGCGCGATGGCGTCCGCTTTATCGATCCCGTCCAGTCGGCGCGCAATCCCTCGTCATGGCTCGCTGCGTTCCAGGCGGCGCTCGACGGCGGGACCGAAGTCTCCGAAGAGGCGCTCTCCTGCATCCAGCAGCACGTCGACCGCTACCGCGCGGACGACTTCTTTGCCGATGCGCACGACCGCGCCGCGCTGCTGCGGTTTCTCACGCCGAAGCCCGGCCTCTACGCGCGCCTCTCGCAGATGCACGATTGCGGCCTGCTCGGTCGAGTGTTTCCGGAGTTTCAGGCGATTTCGTGGCGCGTCGTCCGCGACTTCTACCACAAGTACACCGTCGACGAACACACGCTGCTCACGATCCGCAACCTCGAACGGCTGATCACGACGGAGGTTGGCGATCGTCTGCGGTTCAAATCGATTCTGTCCGACCTGCCCGAGCCGGAACTGCTCGTCCTCGCACTGCTGTTTCACGACGTTGGCAAGTGGCGCGACGACGACCATGCGCTGGAGAGCGAGCGGATGGCCGTGCACGTGCTCGCGCGCCTGCACATCAGCGAGCAACAGCGCGACGTCGTCCTGTTTCTCATCCGGCATCATCTCCGGATGTCGATAGCGGCGTTCCGCCGTGACACGGAAGACCCGGACATCGTCAGGCAGTTCGCATCGCTGGTTGGAACCGAAGAACGTCTGAAGATGCTGTGTCTGATGACGCTCGTCGACGTCGAGGCGGTTAGTCCCGAGACGCTCACGCCGTGGAAGGCGGAGCTGCTCTGGCGCCTCTATGTCGACACCTATAACCACCTGACGCAGCGATACGGCGACGAGCGCATCGAACGGAATGAGGCGGGACTGAACGAACTGCTCGCCAATCGGCCCGACGATGTGTCGGCTGGTGAGATCGCGGGTTTCCTTGAAGGGCTGCCGCAGCGGTACCTGCATGTCTTCCCTCGTGAGGCGATCTATCGCCATATCTGGCTTGCCCGCGATATCAAGCCCGACGAAGTGCACCTGTCGCTCGAACGCAAGGGTGCCGTCTGGAGTCTTGCGGTCGCCACGCTCGACAAGCCGTTCCTCTTCTCCAACATTTGCGGGGTGCTGTCGTCATTCGGCATGAACATCCTGCGCGGGCATGCGTTCACCAACCCGAATGGTTTGGTGCTCGATGCGTTCGAGTTCACCGACGACGAGCGTTTTCTGGAGCTCAATCGGGATGCGCACAAGCAACTGCTGCGTCTGATGCAGGACGTGGTGTCCGGCCGTGCCGAGGTGACCGCACGGCTGCGCGGCCGTGAGCAGTCGATCCTGCAGACGCGAAGTGTGCAGCGGTTTGCGCCGGTGGTCCACACCGACAACAAGGCGTCCGGACGTTACACGATTCTCGACATCGTCGCCGGCAACGCGCTCGGTCTGCTCTACCGAATCAGCCGCGTCATTTCGCAGCACGGGTGTGACGTCGATCTCGTCCTCATCGCGACCGAAGGCGAAAAGGCGATCGACGTATTCCACATCACCAAGGCTGGAGCCAAACTCACGGAGGCGGAGCAGATCGCGCTGACCTCCGATCTGCAACGCACATTGGAGGGAAACATATGAAGCTGTTGAAGAGTATCGTCCGGCCCAACAAGGTCGACGAAGTCAAGGATGCCCTGGCGAAGCTCAATATTGCCGGGATGACGGTCACCGAAGTGCGCGGCCACGGCAAGCAGAAGGGGCATACCGCCATTTATCGCGGCAAGGAGTACAACGTCAGCCTCCTCCCGAAGATGGAGATCGAAGTCGTCGTGCCCGATTCGATCGCGGAAGACGCCATCAAAGCGATCGTGCAGGCGGCGCGGACCGGCGAGATCGGCGATGGTCGTGTGTTCGTGCTGCCGGTGGCGGAGAGCTACCGCATTCGAACCGGAGAAATGGAAAGCTAAGCGTTCGATTATGCGGTTCCTCCAGAAACCGCCATTGCCAACGCCGCAAGCAGGGCCAGCACAACGTACGCGCCCGTGAAGACCAGCGCGAGACTCCGCGTCGAGCGCTGGTACAGCACCGACACGCCGATCGCGAGCACGACAATCCACCAGATCACGAACAGGTCCATGATGCCGAGAAACCTGGCGAGCGGCGACGCTTCGTCAAGCATGGAGAAGAACTGCACGAGCGTGGTTGGACTGGCGATTGACTCGCGCAGGTAGTCGATCGGCGTGGCGACAACCTGCCGCAGCGCCAGAATGACGCTCGCGTACGACACGACGGCGAGCACCTGCACGAAGGACGGTCGTGAACCCGGCGGGTCGCGACGTTTCAGAAGTCCGAACAGCAGCGCGGATACCACGAAGACGAGAGCGGGGCCGCTGGCCAGCGCGGTTGCGGCTGCATAGACGACCTCAAAACCGCCGCTGCGCGCCGTCCGCTCCATTTGCGCATACCCCTCGTCGTCAACCGCCTGCCCGAACGCGGTCGAGGTGCGCTCCCATTGATCGACGAGCGCCTGCTGGCCGACGTCGGTGCGCAGAAAGGTGAACCCACAAAGAAATGTCACCGCGGTGATCGCGGCGAGGACCGGCACCCAGGACGGCCTCTGAACGATGGTGCTGAACGTGACGCGAGGGCGGCGAATCACGCCATAGACGCGCGCGGCACGCGAACTCACTGGCAACTCCTGGGGTACGATGACGGTTTTTCCACTGCAGCCACTATGCGTCCATTTCTCTGCACAGCCCTTCTGATCATCATCACCGCAACCGACACCTCGGCGCAGATTGTTGAAGGCGTGGGGAATCGCGCGCTCGGCATGGGCGGCGCGTTTGTCGCCGTTGCCGACGACAGCACCGCCACGTGGTGGAACCCAGCCGGTCTGGCGACTGGCCCATATTCGGACATCTCGCTTGGCAGATCGATCGTCGATCTGGAAAAAACCGAGACGTCCTCGGCACGTCGCGATCGTTTGTCCTGGTTTGCGGCCACCCTTCCAGTCGTTGGCGTCAGCTATTACCGCTTAAGAATCACCGACATACAGGGATTTGGGCCTACAGGGCAGCCATCCGTGAACCGACAAGATACACGGACCGGAGTGTCTATGCGATCGCTTGCCGCGAGCCAGTTCGGTCTGACGGTCGTTCAATCGCTTCTGCCGGGGGTGCATGCCGGAGCCACATTGAAGTACGAGCGCGGGACGGTGCGCGTCGGCACGAGCGACGGTTCACGTTCGGACAGCGATCTCCTTGATGCTGGTGAAGACCTCGAGGGGGGGAACGCGAACAACGAGTTCGATCTGGACGCCGGTGTGATCGCTGTCGCCGGCCCGATGCGTTTCGGGGCGGTGATGCGAAATATTCGGCAACCCGATTTGGGGACTGACGCTGCGCCCTTCGTGTTGCCCCGGCAGACGCGAATTGGAGCAGCGTTCGACGCTGAGCAAACGGGTGGTCCGCCGTTCATCGTCTCGATTGACGCCGATGTGCGGCGCTACGCGACGGGGACCGGCGATCGGCGCGTTGTCGCTGTGGGCGCCGAGCGGTGGCTCTGGACGAAACGGATCGGCGTGCGTGGCGGCGCGCGGTTCAACACGGTCGGCGCCGAAGAGCGCGCGGCGACGGCTGGGACGAGTGTCGCAGTGCGCAACGGTTTGTACCTCGAAGGCTACATCGTGCACGGCGGCGCAGAGGCCGAGCGCGGATGGGGTCTCGGTGCGCGAGTGAGTTTTTAGGCTCAGGAGACGATGGCCGTACGCATTGGTGAGCTTCTTCTCAAGGAGAAGCGCATCACCCCCGAGCAACTCCAGGAGGCGCTGAACCATCAGCGCCAGAACGGGGGGAAACTCGGGTACAACCTAATCAAACTGGGGTACGTCAAAGACGAGGAGATCACGGCGCTCCTCAGCAAGCAGTACGGCGTGCCCTCCATTGCGCTCACCCAGTTTGAGATCGATCCCGCGGTCGTCAAGCTGGTGCCCGCCGAAACCGCACTGAAGTATCAGATCGTCCCGCTGTCGCGCGCCGGCGCGACGCTGACGATCGCGATGACGGATCCGACGAACGTGTTCGCCATGGACGACCTCAAGTTCATGACGGGCTACAACGTCGAACCGGTCGTCGCGTCTGAAACGGCGGTCGTCGACGCGATTCAGAAGTATTACGGCAAAGCGGCGGGCAACGGCAACGGCAATGGCGCCGTCGGCCCTACGGCACTCGAAGTCGCCAGCAAGGCACTCCAGGAGATGCCGGCCGTCGACGACGCCGTGGTCGATGTCATCGAGGAGATCGAGGAGATCAGCGCCGAAGCGCTCGCCCAGCAGGGCGAGGAGGCGCCGGTCATCAAGCTGGTGAACGTCATCCTCCTGTCCGCGATCCAGAAAGGCGCGAGCGACATTCACATCGAGCCGTACGAAAAGGAACTGCGCGTCCGTTACCGCATCGACGGCATTCTCTACAACATCATGCAGCCGCCGATGAAGTTCCGCGACGCGATCACCTCGCGCATCAAGATCATGTCGCGGCTCGACATCGCCGAGAAGCGGCTGCCGCAGGACGGGCGCATCAAGGTGCGCTTCCAGGACCACGGCGTGATGAAGGAGATCGACTTCCGCGTCTCGTGCCTGCCGACGCTCTTCGGCGAGAAGATCGTCATGCGTCTGCTCGACAAGGACAAGCTGATGCTCGACATGACCAAGCTTGGCTTCGAGCAGGAATCGCTCAACAAATTCGAGTCGGCGATCATGCGGCCGTGGGGAATGGTACTCGTCACCGGGCCGACCGGATCCGGTAAGACGAACACGCTGTATTCGTCGATCTCGCGCATCAACACGTCCGAAACCAACATCATGACGGCGGAGGACCCGGTCGAGTTCAACCTGGTGGGCGTGAACCAGGTGCTGGTGCGCGAGAGCATCGGCCTCAACTTCGCGGCGGCGCTCCGAAGCTTCCTGCGTCAGGACCCGAACATCATCCTCGTCGGCGAAATCCGCGACTTCGAAACGGCGGAAATCGCGGTGAAGGCCGCGCTCACCGGCCACCTGGTGTTGTCCACGCTGCACACCAACGACGCGCCCAGCACGGTCAACCGTCTGATGAACATGGGCATCGAACCGTTCCTCGTCGCCAGCTCGTTGAACCTGGTGTGCGCGCAGCGCCTCGTGCGCCGCATTTGCAAGAACTGCTCGGAACCGCACCCCACCCCGCCCCAGGCGCTGATGAATGCCGGGTTCAACGCCGAAGATGCCAAGACGGTGGTCCCCAACAAGGGCAAGGGCTGCGAAAAGTGCAACAACACCGGCTACAAGGGCCGCGTCGGGTTGTACGAAGTGATGGAAGTCACCGAGGACCTCCGCGAGCTGATTCTGGTCGGCGCGTCGGCGCTCGAACTGCGGCGCAAGGCGGTTGACGAAGGAATGATCACGCTGCGCGGCAGCGGCCTTCGGAAGGTCAAGGAAGGCGTCACGACGATCGACGAAGTCGTCAGGGAGACTGTGAAATAAATCCCAAATCCCAAAACCCAAATCCCGAATCCCAACCTGGGGATTTTGGTTTGGGATTTGGGATTTGGGATTTGGGATTTGCTTATGACCTTACCTGAGCTCCTCAAGAAGACGGTCGAACTGCAGGGATCCGACCTGCACATCACCATCAGCACGCCTCCACAAGTGCGTGTGCACGGGCATCTCCAGCGACTGGAAGGTCCGGAACTGGCGCCCTCCGACACTAAAGCGCTCACCTACAGCGTGCTGACCGACTCGCAGAAGAAGCGGTTCGAGGAAAGCCTCGAGCTGGACTTTTCGTTCGGCATCAAAGGCCTCGCGCGCTTCCGGTGCAACATGTTCAACCAGCGCGGCGCGGTGGCCGCCGTCTACCGGTTGATTCCCGAGAAGATTCGCAGCTTCCAGGAGCTCGGCCTTCCAGCGGTCCTGGCCGCGCTGGCCGAGCGGCCGCGCGGTCTCGTGCTCGTCACCGGTCCGACCGGCAGCGGCAAATCGACGACGCTCGCCGCGATGATCGACAAGATCAATCAGGAGCGGAAGGATCACATCCTCACGATCGAGGATCCGATCGAATACATCCATCCGCACAAGGGATGTCTCGTCAATCAGCGGGAAGTGCACAGCGATACGCAGAGTTTCTCGATGGCGCTCCGTGCCGCGCTGCGTGAGGATCCCGACATCGTGCTCATTGGCGAGCTGCGTGATCTCGAGACGGTAGAAGCGGCGCTCCGAATCGCTGAAACCGGCCACCTGACGTTCGGCACGCTGCACACCAACTCCGCCGCCCAGACGATCAACCGCATCATCGACGTCTTCCCGGCGCATCAGCAGAGTCAGATCCGCACCCAGCTGTCACTGGTACTCGAGGGGATCGTGTGTCAGGCGCTGCTGCCCAAGATCGGCGGCGGCCGCGTCTGTTCGCTCGAAATCATGCTGCCGACACCCGGCATCCGGAACCTGATTCGCGAAGACAAGGTCCACCAGATCTATTCGGCGATGCAGACCGGTCAGGAAAAGCTCGGCATGCAGACCGGCAACCAGTCGCTGGCCTCGCTCTACATGAAGAAGATGATCAGCCTCGAAACGGCGCTCGGCTCCTCGTCGAACAAGGAGGAGCTGCAGGAAATGATCAATCGTGGTGTGGGCGTCGTCGCCGGTGCAGGTCTGGGACGCGCCGGGATGCCAGCACGACCGGTGGTCGGCCGATAAGTAAGCGGGGCTCCCGGCTTCAGACGTCCGGCTTCAGGTTGAGACGCGGAAGTCGGAAGCCGGAAGCCCGTAGCCGAACGGGTTTACTCATATATGCCAACTTTTGCCTACGCCGGACGTACGCGGTCGGGTGAGACCGTGACGGGCGAACGTGCCGCCGACACGATGGATGCGGTCGTCTCCGCGCTGCGTCGCGAGCAGGTGCTCGTCACGCAGATCAATCCGGTCAAGGACAAGGCCGCGAAAACGGGGCGGGCGAAGCGTGCCAGGGGCGTCGCGGCGAAGAACCTGGCGGTGTTCACGCGCCAGTTCTCCGTGATGATCGACGCCGGCCTTCCTCTGGTGCAGTGCCTTGAAATTCTGGGCAGCCAGGAAGAAGACAAGAACTTCGCGTCGGTCATTCTGGCCACGCGTGGTGATGTCGAGAGCGGCGCGTCACTCGCCGACGCGATGAAAAGACATCCGAAGGTGTTCGATCCGCTGTTCACCAACATGATTGCCGCGGGCGAAGCGGGCGGCATTCTCGACACGATTCTCAAGCGGCTTGCGACCTACATCGAAAAGGCCGTCAAGCTGAAGGCACAGGTCAAGTCCGCGATGATTTATCCGGTGGCGGTGATCGTGATTGCCACCCTCGTCGTCGGGGTCATTCTCTGGAAGGTCATTCCGACGTTCGCGAGCCTGTTCGCCGGCCTTGGCGCCGAGCTGCCGCTGCCGACCCGCGTCGTCATCGCGGCCAGCAACGGCCTGGTGCGTTTCGGCCCGATCATCATCGTCGCCATCGGGGCGGCCGGCTACGGGTTCAAGCAGTACTACGCGAGCCCGAACGGCCGGAGGGTCGTCGACGCCGTCGTGCTGAAGATGCCGATCCTCGGCTCCCTGATGCGGAAGATCGCCGTGGCGCGCTTCTGCCGCACGCTCTCAACGCTCCTCGCATCGGGCGTATCGATTCTCGAGGCGCTCGACATCACCGCCAGAACCGCTGGCAACGCCATCGTCGAAGAGGCGATTTTGACGACGCGCAAGAGCATTGAACGCGGCGAGACGATCGCAAATCCGTTGAAGGAGACGGCCGTATTCCCGTCCATGGTCGTCCAGATGATTGCCGTCGGCGAGGCGACGGGCGCGCTCGATACGATGCTGTCGAAAATCGCCGACTTCTACGAAGAAGAAGTCGACGTCGCGGTCGCCGGCCTGTTGACACTGATGGAGCCGTTGATGATTGCGCTCCTCGGCGGCATCGTCGGCGGCATCGTCATCGCGATGTACATGCCGATCTTCAGCCTGATTAGCAAGCTGACTGGATAGAGAGATTGTTCGAACATCGAGAATGAATCTCCGAGGCCGGCTCTCAACGCTCATCGCCGTGCGCGTGGTCGTCAGCACGGTACTGCTGGGATCGGCGATCCTCGTTCAGCTCAGTCGCCCCGGATCGTTTTTGCTCGATCCGTTCTTCTTTTTGATCGGCCTCACCTATGCGCTGAGCGTGATCTACCTGGGGTCTCTTCGTTACGTCGATCGATATCCGTGGCTTGCGGATGCGCAGCTCGGCGCCGATGCCATTCTCGTATCGGCCTTCATCGAGGTGACCGGCGGCATCACCAGCTATTTCTCCTCTCTGTATCTGCTGCCGGTCATGGCGGCGAGCACCATTCGGTTCCGTCGCGGCGCGCTGCAGGTTGCCGCGTTGAGCGCAATCTTGTACCTTGCGCTGGTCACCGCCCAGTACCTCGAGCCGACTGCGTTGTTTCCAGCCTCGTGGCAGGCGCTCGGTCGGCTGGAGCTGCCGAGCCAGCGGTTTGCGCAGTACACGGTGGCCATCAACCTGTTCGGGTTTTTCGCGGTCGCGTTGCTCTCCGGCTCGCTCGCCGAGAACCTGCGGTCGGCGGGTGCACGACTCGAACATGCATCGAACCAGATTGCCGATCTCCGCGCGTTCAATCAGTACGTCATCGACAGCATGTTGAGTGGTCTGGTCACCGCCGACATGGCCGGCCGCATCCTGACGTTCAATCGCGCCGCGTCCAGCATCACTGGCCTGCCGTCGGGGCAGGTGATCGGCCGCGACGTCGCCGAAGTACTGCAGCTCCCGCCGCACGTCACAGGACGGCTGCAAACGCTTGGGACGACCCGCAGTCAACGAGTGGATCATCAGTACCGCTCGCCGGACGGGCGGTTGTTGGAAATCGGGTTCACGGTGACGACACTCTCGCTGCCCGACGGGCGAAGCGGGTATCTGTTTACGTTCCAGGATGTCACCGACGTACGTCGTCTCGAACGCGGCGCCCGGATGCAGCAGCGGCTTGCCGCCGTGGGTGAAATGGCCGCAGGCATCGCCCACGAGATTCGAAACCCGCTCGCGTCGATGTCGGGGTCGATTCAGGTGCTTCGGCAGGAGCTGCCGCTCACCGAAGAGCAGGCGCAGTTGATGGACATTGTGCTGCGGGAGTCGGAGCGGCTCAACGACACGATCAAATCGTTCCTCGCCTACGCGCGCCCGCAACGGGTGACGTTGACCCGCCTTGATATCCGCCGCGTCGTGCAGGATACCGCCACGCTGCTCCGCAACAGTGCGGAGGTGCGTGAAGAACACGTCGTCGCCGTCGATCTCCCGTCGCAACCGGTCTGGTTTGACGCGGACGAAAATCAGGTCCGGCAGATTCTCTGGAACCTGGCGACCAACGGCGTCCGGGCGATGCCCGCCGGAGGCCGCCTGCTCATGTCCGCGAAGGTGCAGCAGGAAGGTGGCGTCGAGGAGCTGACGATCACCATTGGCGACGAGGGACGCGGGATTCCAGCGTCTGAGCTGGACCAGCTGTTCCAGCCGTTCCGCAGCTCTTTCGATAAAGGCACAGGACTCGGCCTCGCCATCGTTCACCGTATCGTCACCGACTACAACGGATCGATCCAGGTGTCGTCGACCGTCGGCAACGGCACCACGGTCCGTGTGCGGCTGCCGATGCGCTTGCCAAAGCCGGCTGTCAATGAGCACGCCTCCGTCGTGACGGCTGGAGTTGCCGCCGTATGAGTCCGGCCTCGACCCAGACACGCGTCGCTTCGCCTGACGCGGATAGACCAGCCACCGACGGCAAGGTCCGCATTCTCATCGTTGACGATGAGCCGTCGATGCGGGAGATGCTGCGAATCGTCCTCCGCCGGGATGGCTACGATGTCCAGCTCGCAGACAGCGGCCGCGAAGCCATCGATCAGCTGCGCCAGAACAATTTCGACCTGCTTCTCTCGGATATCAAGATGCCAGACGTCAGCGGCGTCGACGTGCTGCGCGCGGCGAAGGAAATCAATCGCGACCTCGTGGCGTTCATGATGACCGCCTACGCGTCTACGAGCACCGCCGTCGAAGCGATGCGGCTTGGCGCCGTCGACTACTTCACCAAGCCGTTCAGCATGGACGAGCTCCGCCTGAAAATCCGGCAGCACCTCGAGTCGCATCGGCTGAAGCAGGAGAACGTCCTGCTGAAAAGGGCGCTGAAGACGCGGTACGAGTTCTCGAACATCATCGGTCGCAGCGAGCCGATGCTCGAAGTCTTCCGCATGGTCGAAACGATCGCGAAGACCACGAGCACGGTGCTCATTACGGGCGAATCGGGGACGGGCAAGGACCTCGTGGCGCGCGCGATTCACTACAACTCGCTGCGCCGCGAACGCGCGTTTGTCGCGTTGAACTGCGGCGGCGTTCCCGAAACGCTGCTGGAATCGGAGCTGTTCGGTCACATGCGTGGCGCGTTCACCGGCGCAGACACCAATAAGAAGGGTCTGATCGAGGTCGCAGAAGGCGGAACGGTGTTCCTCGACGAAATCGGCGAGATGACCACGACGATGCAGATCAAACTGCTTCGCGTGTTGCAGGATCGCCGGTTCCGGCGTCTCGGTGGAACGGAAGAAGTGCAGGCCGACATCCGCGTCGTCGCCGCGACGAATCAGGATCTCGAGAAGGCGGTCGCGGGTGGACGGTTTCGCGAAGACCTCTTCTACCGCATCAATGTCATCCGGATGCATCTTCCGCCGCTGCGCGAGCGCAAAGACGACATTCCGCTACTCGCGGAGCACTTCCTGTCGAAATATGCGGAGCAGATGAAGAAGCCGGTGCGCAGCGTGGCACAGGCATCGCTGCCTCTTCTGCAGATGTACGGGTGGCCGGGCAACGTCCGCGAACTGGAAAACGTCATCGAGCGCGCCGTGGCCCTCGAGCAGACGCCGGCGATTCTTCCGGATTCGCTTCCGCCGCAGATACGCACGCCGGGAGCAACAACGAAGGCCGATGCGGATGCCGAATCCCGCACCCCCGATCCCCGATCCCCGATCCCCGATCCCGGTGTGATGTTGCCGGATCTCGGCGAGGGGTTTGATCTCGAGGCGCGTGGCGAGGATTTCTACCGTCATTACATTGCCCTGGCGCTCGAGCGCGCGGGCGGCGTTCAGGTGAAGGCGGCCGAGATGCTGGGTATGAGCTTTCGCTCGTTCCGGTATTACGCCAAGAAATTCAACATCCGATAAGCAGCGTGCAGAAACGCGAACGTGCTGACGAGCGCTGTCACATCAGCAAAATTTTGGCAGCGACCCGTTGACAGTTTTTGCCACCCCGTATAATTGACGATGCGCGTCAGCGTTTCGTAAGTCATAGCAGCCAAGACATTTCAGGACGTTCATCGACGCACGGTTCAGCCTGGCATCACCGTTGAAGTTGGCTCGGCCATACGACATAAGCGCCGTGGACGAAGCGGCGATACGGTAACGAGCCGCCGGGCTTCGGCCCGAGCGCTGTCAAGGAGATTGAACGTGAAGAGAATGAAGAACAACGAGGGGTTCACCCTCATCGAGCTGCTGATTGTCGTCGCGATCATCGGAATCATTGCCGCGATTGCGGTTCCCGGCCTGCTGCGCGCCCGGATGTCCGGTAACGAGGCATCGGCGATCGGATCGATGCGCGCCGTCAACAGCTCGCAGGTGACCTACGCGGCCAGCTGCGGCGGCGGTGGATATGCGCAGTCACTCGTGGATTTGAAAGCGCCAACGGCAGGTGGCGACCCGTTCATCAGCCCCGATCTGCAGGGAAGCAACAATGTGACGAAGAGCGGCTATTTGATCGCATTGGCAGCGGGTGCGAACTCTGCAGCCGTGCTCACAACCGCGGATACCTGCAACGGCACGAACTCATTTTCGACGTATCACGCGACCGCAACCCCGGTGAGCGTCAGCCAGACAGGAACGCGCGCCTTCGCGACCAACAACAGCGGCACGATTTATCAGAATTTCACGGGCACGATCATCGCGAATACGATGGCAGCCACGCAGATCCTCCAGTAGCCACGCCCGCTCCTTCACGCACGACGAGAGGTGCCCTTCGGGGCACCTCTTTTTATTTCTGCCAACCCTTCTTGCTGTTCCCTTGGCAGTTCTTGCCATTGCGCCGTTCGAGGCTACGGCCTAAATCACGGGCCGGACGTCAGTTAGCTATCATTAGGTAAGTCCTTGAGCACGGCACCTCGGTTGCCGCAAGGTGATACGACCGGGCGCAGGGCTACACGAGCGGAGGGCTTCGGCCCCCGTGCTGCCAAGGAGACTGACGTGAAGAAAATAGAAACAAACAACGGGTTCACCCTGATCGAGCTGCTGATCGTGGTCGCGATAATTGGCATCATTGCGGCCATTGCGGTCCCGGGCCTGCTGCGCGCCCGGATGTCCGGTAACGAAGCGTCGGCCATCGGGTCGATGCGCGCAGTCAATAGTGCGCAGGTCACCTATGCAGCGAGTTGCGGCGGTGGGGGCTACGCCGAGAGCCTCGACGACTTGAAGAAACCCACCTCCGGGGGCGAGCCGTTTATCAGCCCCGACCTGGCGACCAATGGTGTTGTGAAGAGTGGGTATAACGTTGCTCTTGCCAAAGGCGCCAACTCGCAGCCAGTGTTGACCTCGGCAAACACGTGCAATGGGACGAATTCATCCTCGACCTATCACGCGACGGCATCTCCCGCCAGCGTCGGACAGACCGGCACGCGCGCGTTTGCAACCAACAACAGCGGGACGATCTACCAGAACTTCACGGGCACGGCCATCGACGTCAATATGACTGGAGCGCAGATCCTCCAGTAAGCGCCCTGAGCCACTATGAGAGGTGCTCTCCGGGGCACCTCTTGTCTGTGGGCCGGTTTCTAGTGTGGTATCTGTCTTGCTGGGTATCCTTCATCGCAGCGATTGACTGCACTGACGACATGTGCAAAGACGACGGCTTCACACTAATCGAGCTGCTGATCGTAGTAGCGATCATCGGCATCCTCGCAGCGATCGCTGTGCCGGGTTTGCTGCGCGCCCGGATGTCGGGTAACGAGGCTTCGGCCATCGGCTCGATGCGGACCGTCAACAGCGCCCAGGTGACCTATGCGGCTACCTGCGGCGGCGACGGCTACGCGCAGGACCTGGCGACTCTGGCCACACCGCCCAACTCAGGCGGCGACGCGTTTATTGGCGCCGACCTGAGCGTCAACGGCGTACAGAAGAGCGGCTACGTCATTGCGCTCGAAGCGGGCGCGAATTCCGTGGCCGTCCGGACCTCTGCGACCACCTGTAACGGGACGAACTCCTTTTCGACCTATCACGTGACCGCAACGCCTGGGACGGTCGGTCAAACCGGCACGCGCGCGTTCGCCACGAACAACAGCGGCGCGATTTTTCAAAATTTCACAGGCGCGGCCATACCGGTCACCATGGCTGGCGCGCAAATCCTCCAGTAGGTTCATAAGGTTCATAAGGTTCAATAGGTTCAATAGGTTCAGTAGGTCCTGTTCATTGGGTTCTCCGGGTTCAGTGGTCCCCTTTGAACCCCTGAAGAACCTTGTGAACCTACTGAACGGGACCCCCTGAACCCAATGAACCTAATGAACCCCTTGAACCCCTAATTCCGGTCCAGTAGGATTCGCGCAGGCACGCAACATGACTAAATACGCACGTCCGCTGATTCTGGCGCTAGCGCTTCTCGCGCTTGGCGCGTCGATTACCGCGTTATACGTCCACTACCAGATCCTCAAGGATCCGACCTACACCAGCTTCTGCGACATCAACGAAACCGTCAGCTGTGAGGCGGTGCTCGAAAGCCCCTACGCGACGGTGCGCGGGGTGCCGGTTGCGGCTGGAGGAGCGATCTGGTCGACGCTCGTGCTGTTGATTGCCGCGTTCGGCCTTCGGCGCGACAACACCGACGCGAATGCGGCGGCGGCGGGCTACATCTTCGTGCTCGCCACTGTAGGCCTGTCCGCGGTTCTGTATCTCGGTTATGCCTCGTTCTTCGTCATTGGAAAGATGTGCCCGATCTGTCTGACGATGTACGTGTCAGTGATCGGCGTGTTCCTGGTGTCGGGCGGCGCCTCGATGGCGCTCAGCGCGCTGCCGTCGCGGTTGTCCAGCGACCTTCGTTCGGTTGTCAAGAGCCCGACGCTTGCCGTCCTTGCCCTGTTGTTCATCGTCGGCTCCGTGTCGCTCGTTGCGTTCTTCCCGCGTGCCGAGGAGCAGACCGTGACGGCCGCGGGCGAGGTCTACACCCCGCCGACGGAAACGATCGCTGCTGACCAGCTCGCCGAATTCAACAAGTGGATCGAGGCACAGCCTCGTGTAAACGTCCCGGTTCAGGCGAACGGCGCGCAGGTCCTGATCGTCAAGTTCAACGATTATCAGTGCCCGTCGTGTCGTCAAACGTACATGGAATACAAGTACATCCTGGCCAAATACCAGAACAACCCGAAAGTGCGCTTCGTGACCATGGATTTCCCGCTTGATTCGGAGTGCAACCCAGGGGGAGGCATCCATGCCTCCGCGTGCGAGGCGGCGGCGGCGGTTCGCATGGCAAAGGCCAAGGGCAAGGGCCCCGAGATGGAGGAGTACCTCTTCTCGAACCAGGAAAAATTCACGCCCTCCTTCATCAAGGACGCGGTCAAGCGGGTGGCAGGCGTCGCCGACTTCGATGCCGAGTATCCGAAGGTGCTCGAGCAGGTTAAAGCAGACGCGTCGCTCGGCCGACAGCTGGATGTGCAGGCAACGCCGACCTTCTTCATCAACGGCCTGAAGATCAACGGAGGGTTCCGCCCGGTCTTCTTCGAAGCCGTCATCGAGCACGAGCTCAAGAAGGGGAGCGCCTCCTGATGTGATGGACGCGATCAGGACCGAAGCTCTCACCAAACACTACAAAGTCGGTTTCTGGCGTCCGCGTCCGTATCTCGCGCTCGACGGCCTGACCATGCAGGTCGGGCTCGGCGAGGTGTTCGGTTTCCTCGGGCCGAACGGGGCGGGAAAAACCACCACGCTCAAGCTGCTGATGCAGCTGATTTATCCGACGTCGGGGCTCGCCGAGATCCTCGGGAAGCCTGTCGGCGACGTCGGCGTCAAACGGCGCATCGGGTACCTTCCCGAACAGCCGTATTTCTACGATTACCTGACTGCCGAAGAGCTGCTCCACTACTTCGCAGCGATCTTCGGCTATGCGCCGGCTGAACGCCGCACCCGTGCCGCAGCGCTGCTCGACGAAGTCGGCATCGGCGCCGAGCGTCGGCTTCCGCTGCGCAAGTTCTCAAAGGGCATGCTGCAGCGTGTCGGCATCGCGCAGGCGCTGATTAACGAGCCAGAAGTCGTGTTCCTGGACGAACCGATGTCAGGGCTCGATCCGCTGGGCCGTCGCGAGATCCGTCAGTTGATCCTCCGGCTGCGCGATCGCGGATGCACGGTCTTCTTCAGCTCGCATGTCCTCGCGGATGCGGAAACCCTGTGCAGCCGGGTGGCGATTCTGGCCAAGGGCCGGTTGGTGGCCGCGGGCCGCCTTTCAGAAATGCTCGCGTTTGAAGTCCGTGGATGGGAGCTCGTCGTCAGCGGTCTGAAAGAGGAGGTGTTGACGCGCGCGCAGCAGGGCCATCAGGTCACTCGTGCGACGCGTCTCGCCGAAGGGCGCTACGCGCTGGAGCTGCCGTTAACGCCGCCGCCCGAGCGCACGCTCATGGAGCTCGTGGGGCAGGGAGCGGCGCTCGTTTCGCTGACGCCCATGCGCGACACGCTGGAGGACTTCTTCGTACGGCAGGTCAGCGGCGCACAACCTTCCCGTTTTTCTGAAAGCGCATGAGAGCCATCGGCTACGTCGCGGTGAACGTGTTCAAAGAGTCGGTTCGCGACAAGGTGCTCTACAACCTCGTCGCGTTTGCCGTGCTGCTAATGTCCGCGTCGTACTTGATCGGCGAGCTCACGGCCGGACAGGACGTCAAAATCATCAAGGACCTCGGGCTCGCGTCGATTTCGGTGTTCGGTCTGCTCATCGCGATTTTCATCGGCATCGGCCTCGTCTGGAAGGAAGTCGAGAAGCGCAGCATCTACACGCTGCTCGCCAAGCCGATGCGAAGGCAGGAGTTCCTCCTCGGAAAGTATTTGGGCCTCGTGCTGACGCTCGTCATCAATGTTGCGGTGATGACGGCCGCATACTACGCGGTCCTCGCATATATGCAGGCCATCTCGCCGCCGAATCTCCGTGCTTCGTGGCCGGTGCCGGCAACCGATCCGGCGCTTCTCAAAGCGATCGCGCTCGTCATGCTGGAGCTGATGCTCGTGACCGCCATTGCCCTGCTGTTCTCAACCTTCTCGAGTCCATTTCTGTCGGCGATGCTCACGACGGCAGTGTGGGTCATTGGACATTTCAACCAGGACCTGCGCGACTACGGCTCGACAATTTCGTCACCGCTCGCGGCAGCGATCGCGCGCGGTGTTTACTACGTGATCCCAAATTTCTCGGCGTTCGACGTGAAACTTCAAGTGGTACACGCGCAGACGGTGCCTTTTGGCTACATCGGCCTCACGACTGTCTACGGCCTCACTTACATCGCGCTCGTGCTGCTGACGGCCGTGATCGTGTTTTCGAAGCGGGATTTCAAGTGAAGATTCATCCTGCCGCGTGGGCGGCGCTCGTGGTGCTGTTCGCCGCGGTGATCGGCCTGCAGATGCTCCAGGCGGCCCAACCGCCGCTCGCCACGCCGGAGGGCGTCGCCACGAACCTGCTCTACGTGCGCTCGCCGCAAGTCCTCAGGCGCGCAACGCTCTCGTTTCACGCGCTCCTTGCCGACATTTACTGGATTCGCGCCGTTCAGCATTATGGCGGGACGAAACTGTCGAAGGCGCCGAACAAACAGTACGACGTCCTGTATCCGCTGCTCGATTTGACGAGCTCGCTCGATCCGTACTTCGACGTGGTCTACAAGTTCGGATCGGTGTTTCTCGCGGAGCCGTATCCCGCAGGCGCCGGCAGGCCCGACGAGGCGATCGCGTTGCTGCAAAAGGGGCTTCGCACAACACCGGATAAATGGGAGCTCGCGCAGGGAATCGGCTTCGTCTATTACTGGTGGCTGGCCGACTACCAGAACGCGGCGATGTGGTTCAACCGCGCCGCCGATGCGCCGAAGGCGCCTAACTGGCTTCGCCCCCTGGCCGCAGTCACTCTGGCGGAGGGCGGGAATCGAGCGTCGTCGCGAATGCTCTGGACCGAGATTTCGCGCAATGCGGACGCCGATTGGTTGCGCGATCAGGCAAGCTTCCGCCTGAAGCAGCTGGACGCACTCGACGGCATCGATTTCATTCAGCGCATCGTGGATCAATACCGTGCGCGGACCGGCGCGCCGCCCACGTCTTGGGACGACATGATGCGCTTGGGGTTGCTGCGCGGTGTACCCCCCGATCCGACTGGCGTTCCGTTCCGGTTGGAGCCAGCGACAGGGAAGGTGACACTCGATCCGAGTTCCTCGCTCAATCCACTGCCGAGCGCCGAGCGTCCTCTTTGATGATCGCCGCTGCTGTTCTTCTGTTCGGCCTCGGCCTCGTGGTCGGCAGCTTCCTCAACGTCTGCATCTACCGGCTTCCTCGCGAAGAATCGATCGCGTGGCCCGCGTCGCATTGCACGACCTGTAACCGAACCCTGCGCTGGTATGAAAACGTTCCGGTCGTGAGCTGGGCGCTTCTGCGCGGTCGATGCCGGACGTGCGGGTCCCCCATCTCGACGCGTTATCCGATTGTCGAACTGACGACCGGTGCGCTGTTTCTCGCGGGCTACCTGACGTTCGGCCTGACGCCGCTGCTTGCCGCGCGACTCCTCTTCGGGTGCGCGATGGTCGTGCTGTTTGCCATCGACCTCGAACATCAGATTCTCCCGAACGAGATCACATTGCCAGGCATCGTCATCGGCTTCATCCTCAGCCTTGCGTTCCCGCCCGGGTGGACCAGCTCGTTGATTGGGCTTCTCGTCGGCGGCCTTTTCCCATTTCTGATTGCGGAAGCCTACCTGCGCATCCGCGGCCGTGAAGGGATGGGGATGGGTGATTTCAAGATGCTGGCGATGGTGGGTGCGTTTCTCGGCTGGCCGCTTGTCTGGGTCACGCTCATTCTCGCGTGCATTCTGGGCGTCGTCATCGGCGGCGGCGCGTTGTTGATCTCGCGACGAGGCATGGCGACCCGCATCCCGTTCGGCACGTTCATCGCTGTGGCGGCGCTTA
>DASTZI010000161.1:0-22879 GCA_035764385.1 Vicinamibacterales bacterium | reverse complement strand
ACAAATGGGGTTTCCTGAAAGATCGAATGCCGACGCCGCGCGATGAGGGTGTCGCGGGCGTGTACAACAACCGCATTTACGTTGCGGGCGGCGAAAGCATCACGGCGCTCAACAACTCGGTCTCGCGCGCGTTCGAGGCCTACGACCCGGCGAGCAACAGCTGGCAGGCGCTCGGCAACATGCCGCTCGCACGCTATGGTCTGGCCGGCGGCATCATCGGGAACCGCCTGCATGTCGTCGGCGGCCACATCACGGCGGCGTTCGGCGGAGGCGAGCCGCTGAATACGCCGCAACACGATGCATTGGAGTTGCGGTAAATCCCAAACCCCAAATCCCAAATCCCAAATCCCAATGAAAGGTTGGAATTCGAGCTTGGGATTTGGATCTTGGGATTTGGGATTTGGGGTTTGTTAAGCGGTGACTACCGTGTGCGCCGGGTAGACTTCTGGCTGCCCGTCGATTCCTAGCTGCTGCAGGATCGGCACGAGCTTCTCGCCGAACCGGCGGAACGCATCCTCTGACGCCCAGACGTCCACGACTCGAAAGCCACGCGGGCCTTGACCGGCAACGTGAACGAGCAGCCCTTCAACGGGCCAGTCGCTCGGCGACGTCATCCGGCTCTTTCCGGTGATCCGTCGAACCGTCTCCTCATAGTTCTGTTGGGTTAAACCGGGTACTTCAAATACAGCGACGATCGGCACGAGCCCTCCTATTAAGGAAAGGCGCGAGCATATCACCCGACTTCTGCAGTGGAAATGCGACTAACAGGCCCTAATGACCAGCGGCTTCGAGATGCTGGACCAGTTCCACCTTCACGCCATCCGCCGTTACGAGATAGACAATGCGGTGAGGAAGCTGATTCGGTTGAGTGCAGAACAGGCGACGGACGCCTTCCTCGGCGCCTCCGCCGACGAAGTTGCACGCCGGATTGGCGCGCGGGTTGGTGTCTGACGAGAACATCACGCCAAGCGTCTTCAAGTCGTTGACCGTCTTGTCGAGATCGATCGGGCCCCAGGCGATGCGATCGATCGAGTGCCCTTCGCTCGGCGTCGCCTTGTCGTCCTTCGTCGCAAACACGTAGAAGAGTCCCAGGTCGCGGTAGCGGATCCCCTCGCGGCCGTAGACGGAGGCACGGTCGCCGCCGAACGCACGGACGTACCAGGCGAGGGTCGCGTTCGGATCCTTGACGTGCAGATTGACGTGATGAAGACCAAGGTTGTCCGGATCCTCCACGAGCTCGATCCGCGTGCCCCAGGGATCTTCCGCGAACGCACGCTTCCAGTCATCGCCGGTCTTCGACGGCGGCGAAGTAATCTTCACACCCGCCGCCGCGAGCTCGCGCACTTTGGCATCGAGGTCGGCGTACGAGAACCCGATGCTGTCGATCGCGGTGCCGGCGCTCGGCATGGCATCGGCGGACATTTCGAAGATGAGTTGCAGCGGCAGCGGATGATCACCGGACCACCGGCCGAAGGCGAGCCGGTCGGCGGTTTCCCCGGCGTTGCCGCCCATGTTTTTCAGATACCAGTCGCGGGCGGTGGAAATTTCCGGGACGTTCAGATGAACGGAGTCAAACGGGGGCGCTTCGTACGATGTCTGGGCGAGCAGGCGACCCAAGAACCAGAGCGCCATCGCAGCGCCGCACACAGTCCGTAAACCGAAACGCATTGCTTTATTGCACCGTTATTCACCGCCACGGGCCACTGAGACCCAGAGGCTCAGAGAAAACCGGGTCTCTGTGCCTCTGAGTCTCTGCGGCTCGTGAATCCAGTGAAGTCGTCAGTTGGTGCGCCCTCCCGCAGGAGCGAATTCGAACACCTCGTTGAGCGGAGAATCCAGAGCATGGCCGCCGCCGCCGGCAAACACCGTGTGGCCGCCGATCACGAACAGCTTGCCGTTGAATGACGCCACATTGACGCCATGACGGCCGGTCGGAAGCGCCGGCAGGCGGTACCAGTCATTGGCCGCGGGATCGAAGACCTCGACGTCACGAAGCACGCCCTCGATGTGGTAGTCGTGATGCTCGCCACCCGCCACGTAGATCTTCCCCTGATACGTCGTCCACCCCTGACCGCTGCGGGCCGACGGCATCCGGTTCATCGCGCGCCATGAGTCGGTCGCGGGGTTGTATTCCTCGACGACGTCGACGTTGCTGGCGGCGTAGCCGCCGATGTTGTTGGCGGTGATGCGGCCGCCGATCAGATAAATCCGCCCGTTCACCACACCGATGGCCGGGTGGTTGCGCGGCGTGGGCATCGGCTTGCGCGCCTCCCAGCGATTGGTCGCCGGGTCGTACACCTCGTTGGTGCCGACGACGAGGCCGCCATTCTGCGTGCGGCCGTCAGGGCCGACGGTGTCGGTCGATCCGCCGATGACATAGATCTTGCCTCCGAATTCCGTTGCGGCGCCTGCGGTGCGCTTCCCATTGAGCTTGGCGAGCGCTTTCCAGCTGTCGCTGGCCGGGTCGTATTCCCACGCCGTGTCGAGCGTCGCGCTCGGCGCTTCCTGCGTCATCGCACCGGAGCCGCCGAAGACGTAGATCTTGCCGTTCAGCGTGGCGGCGCTCATGTGATCGGTGAAGAACGGCGTGTTCTTCTTTTCCGTCCACGCGTTGTTGGCCAGGTCGTAGACCATCACCCGCGCCGGATGCGTAGCGCGCGCGCCCGGCGTCAGGACGGCTGCATTGCCGCCAATCAGATAGAGCTTGTCGTTGACCTGCACCGGCGTGTATTCCTCCGCCGGCTGCGGCAGCTTGGCGTATTTTTCCGTGTCCCACTTGCCGGGCGGCTGCTGCGCGGTGACGCCGACCGCCAGTACCACGAAGAGCCCTCCAAGCACGGTTCCGACGATTGCGTGCCACCGTTTCATGCGGATCCTCCCCGCGTCGTTAATAGAGGGATTTGGGAACGGAGTCAAGCCGCGGGTCGCCGACGATTCTCCACGGCAGTAGTCAACGGGTCCTTCAGGCGGACCTTCGTCGGCTTGTCTTGACACGACGCGAGGGCGTAGACTGCCCGGCAAACCTGCAAATCCCGGAGCGCACTTCTATGAAACGAGTTCTGGCAATGCTCGCGGCTGCGTGCGTGATTGCCATCACCATTGGCGACACAGTAGCGGCGCAGAATCCGCCCGCGCGAGGTATGCGCTGGTCGAAAGGGGCGCCGTTCCCCGAACCGGAAGAGGAACTCTACGGCACCGTCCTCAACGGCAAGTTCTACGTGATCGGCGGCTTCGGATTCACGCCGCCCGGTGTGCAGCCTCCGCCCCCGGGCGTGAGCAAAGGACCGTGCTTCAGTTGTCCGCCGGCGCTGGTGTACGAATACGACCCTGGTCCCGACAAGTGGACGAAAAAGAAGAACATTCCAACCGCCGTTCACCATCAGGCGCAGGCCGCCTACAACGGGAAGATCTACATCTTCGGCGGCTGCACACGCGCGATTTCCGGTGAGGGCGGCACGACGAACGTCTGGGAGTTCGACCCCGTGGCGGATTCCTACCGCGCGATGGCCGCGATGTCAGTGAAGCGATGCTCGCCGATTGCTGAACAGGTCGGCGGGAAGATCTACGTCATCGGCGGCCTCGAGCCGTACGAGAACGGGCAGGGCACGCGCGTGACCGGACGCAACCAGATGTTTGACCCGGCCACCAACACATGGACGGAGCGCAGTCCGATGCCGACCGCGCGCAACCATGCGTTTGCGGGCGTGGTCAACGGGAAGATCTACGTCATCGGCGGCCGCATTGGCGCCGGCAACATTCCCGCGACGACCAACGTGGACATCGTCGAGGAATATGACCCCGCGACCAACCTGTGGGGTCCGATCAAGGACCGCATGCCGACCCCGCGCAGCGGCGGCGGTGCGGCAACTTACAACGGCAGGATCTACGTCGGCGGCGGAGAGCTGCAGAACCGTCAGATGTCGGCGGCGTTCCGCGCACTCGAGGCGTACGATCCGGCGTCCAACACGTGGGAGATCCTTCCCTCGATGCCCACCGCGGTACATGGAAACGCGATGGGCTTCCTTGGCAACAAGCTGCACGTGGTGAGCGGAAAGATGGAAGGTGGCGGCGCGCCGGACATGGCGGGCACCGAACATCCGTACGCGACCGCATCGCACGACGTGCTGGAGATTCCGTCGGGCACTCAGTAACTGGACACCTGTGGGATCCGGCTTCAGCCGGACCTAGCGTTAATCTTCGGAGGGGCAACAATGCGACGTGTTCTAACGGCGGCGCTGCTCGTCGCTCTGGTCTTCATGGCACCACCCGCGATGGCGCAAACGACTAACGGCGTCATTGCCGGCATCATCAGCGACGCGCAGGGAGGCGTGCTTCCCGGCGTGACGGTCACCGCGCGCAATGTCGACACCGGCGCGACGCGAAATATCACGACCGAAGCGGACGGACGGTTCCGTCTGGCGGGTCTCGTTCCCGGTCGCTACGAATTGAAAGCCGAACTTCAGGGCTTCGGCACGGTGACGGTGCCCGACATCACAGTCGCCGTCGACAGCGAAACGACGCGGAACGTCACCCTGCAGGTGCAGGGCTTGCAGGAATCCGTGACGGTCACCGGTGAGGCGCCAGTCATCGAAGTGACGAAAACGGACGTGTCGGGCGTCATCACGCAGGCACAGATGGAAATGCTGCCGCAAGCGACACGCCAGCCGATGGACCTCGCGCTGCTGCTGCCGGGGACGAACCAGGATGCCGTTCGCGCGCGCAAGGCGAACTCGAACATCGGCGCCGGCGCGTTCACCAACGGCTCCGCGCTCCTCGTCGACGGCGTCTGGAACAAGGAAGGCAACACCGGCGAGCCGCGGCAGGACTTTCCTGCGTCGGCGATTCAAGAATTCAAAGTGTTCGTGAGCCAGTCGCCCGCGGAGTACGGCTGGACTGCCGGCGGCGCTGTGTCGATGGCGACCAAGAGCGGCACCAACAGCCTGCACGGCGAAGCGTTTGAGTTTTATCGCAACAAGGCGCTCAACGCGATGGACCCGTTCGCCAAAGCCGCAGGTCAACCGGAATCGAACTTCAACCGCCACCAATACGGCGTGGCGGTGGGCGGCCCCGTCATCAAGGACAGAGTGCACTTCTTCGAAGCGGCTGAAGCACTCGAGAACCACCTCTATGACAACGTCGTCGTGCGCTTGCCGCAGTTCTACGGGAACATGAATGGCGTGTTCAAAAGTCCTGAATACAACCACATGTCGTTCACCCGCGGTGACGCCCAGATTACGCAGCGGCAGTCGGTGTTCCTCCGCTACGCCTGGCAGATCTCCGATTTCACCTGCGAAGGCTGCTCGGCCTCTTCGTCGACGCCGTGGTTCTCGGGCGGCGGCATCAAGCAGAAGCGCTACTCGTGGGCCGGCGCGCACACGTGGGTGATATCTCCTCGGATTCTGAACGAGGTGCGCGGGCAGTTCACGAACTATCATTTCCGGCAGCACCCACCTGGCGTCAATCCGCAGGAGGACTTGTTCGACAGTTCACCTGGACGTGCCGCCCCGCTGACGGCCGTGTACACGTTCCCCAGCCTGACGTGGGGAACCAGTGGCAACTTCTACACCGAGCAGATTTCGCGTGAGCTCCGTGACGACCTGTCGATTACGACTGGCAGCCACACCTGGAAGTTCGGCGCCGGTGCTCAAAAGCTCGCCGTTCATGGCGATAACAGACCGTCGCTCGGGACGTGGACGTTCTCCGCCGATCAGTCGTTCAACCCGGCGAACCTTTCGTCGTTTGTGCCCGTCGCCGGATCGGTCCGTCAGTTCGCGACCGGCAACCTCGTGAAACTGCCGACGTACACGCCGAACGTTCTGTCCAATTTCTATGCGGAAGACCAGTGGAAGCCTGCGGCAGGCATGACGCTGAATGTTGGTCTGCGTTACGACTATCAGTTCCACGCGTTCAACCAGGGCCTGACGCTCGACTCGAAGGATCCGAAATACGACATCCCGCTGTTCCCGACAACGGGGACCGCGGCAAGCCTGGCGCCGCTCGTCCACTTCGACAAGCGCGGCGACAAGAACAACTTCGGTCCGCGCGTGGGGTTTGCGTGGGATGTGCGCAACGACACGAAGACGGTCGTCCGCGCCGACTACGGCATCTACTACAACCCGATGAACCTGCAGATCACGTCGGCGGAGATGGCCAACTACCGACAGCCGACTGCCATCATCGCGAATCCGACGTATCCCGATCCGTACGGCGGACGAGATCCGCTCACGTTTGTCTCGACCGCTCCTCAGAACATTCAAGTGATGGCGGACGATCTCGAGAATCTGCAATCGGCCGCGTACACCGTGGGCGTTTCGCGAGCGCTCACCTCGGTCATTGCCATCCACGTTGATGGCGTCTACAACCGGATGTCGAAGGTGCCGATGACCATCGACATCAATCCGCGGAGCGGTGGCACGGCCGGAAACCGTCCAATGGCGCAGTTCGCGCGCGTCCTCCAGGCACAGTCGATCGGGTTCATGAATTACCGGGCGCTCCTCGTCCGCCTCGAGAAGCGGCTCGAACGCAACTACATGTACCTCGTCTCGTACACGCTGTCCGGCAGCAACGGCAACGTGAACAACTCGGGCGGCACGCAGTCGGTCGTCACGGACTCGGCGCATATCAACTACGACGAGGGGCCGAACAACAGCGATCGGCTGCACACGCTGGTGGCGAGCGGTTCGTTCCTGTTACCGGCCGATGTCACCATCGGCGGAGTGTTCACCTACCGCTCGACGATGCCGTTCAGTGCTATCGCGGGCATCGACATCAACGGCGATGGCAACGTCACCGACTACGTGCCTGGCACGAGCCGGAACGCGTTCAACCGGGGCAACGATGCTGACGCTCTCGCGCTGGTGAACGCGTGGCGCGGTGTCAACGGGTTGGCTCCCATCAATCCGGCGTTCAGCACCAACGAGTTCTATTCGCTCGACCTCCGCGGCAGCAAGGCGATCACGCTGAATGCAGGGCGGCGCGTGGAACTGATTGCGCAGGTATTCAACGTGCTGAACCGGAAGAACCTCGTCGCGGCGTGGACGACCAACGCGCTGTCGCCGGCGTTCGGCACCAGTGTGTCGGCAGCCCCGATGCGGCAGGCCGAGATCGCTGTGCGCTTTACTTTCTAAAGTGGAAAAGTAGAGAAATGGAAAAGTGGAAAAGTAAGTAAAAAGTAGTTTCAACTTACTTCTTCCACTTTTCTATTTTTCAACTTCTTCCACTTATGGGAGCCCTCCTCACCGCCGCATTCTTCGCCAGCGGCGCGTCAGCACTCGTCTTCGAGACCCTCTGGTTCCGCCAGGCAGGGCTCGCGTTCGGCAACAGCATCTGGGCATCGAGCCTGGTGCTCTCCGCGTTCATGGCCGGTCTCGGGCTCGGCAATGCGCTGGCGGCTGCGTTCGGCCCGCGGGTCGCGAATGCCGTCCGCGCATACGCGTATGCGGAAGCGGCCATTGCGCTGACCGGCGTCGGCCTCGTCTATTTGTTTCCTGTCATCGGTGTGGTGCTCGCGCCCCTGTTCCGGCCGCTGCTGGATCAGCCGTGGCTCCTGAACCCGCTGCGGTTGCTCGTGGCGTTCATTCTGCTGCTGGTTCCCTCGACGGCAATGGGCATCACCCTACCGCTGCTCGTCACCGCACTTGCGGACCGACCCGGGATCCGAAAGGTTCAGCGTTCGGATCCATTCGGCCGCGTCCTGGGATGGCTCTACGGTTGGAACACGCTCGGCGCGATGGCGGGTGTGTTAGTCGGCGAGTCGTACCTCGTAGGCGCTCTTGGTGTACGCGGAACGGCGATCGCCGCCGGCGGCCTCAATTTCGTCGCCGCCGCCGTCGCGGCGGTGGCTTCTGTGGGCTGGAACGGCGGGACGGGCGGGAGAGGAAAAGCCCAATCCCCCTCCCACCCGTCCAGTCTTTCCAGCCTCTCCCGCCCATTGATCGCGGTTTTTCTTTCCGGCTTCGCCCTATTAGCCCTCGAGGTGATCTGGTTCCGGTTCTTGCTGCTCTTCGTCAAAGGGCATTCGGTCGCGTTTGCCGTGATGCTCGCGGTCGTACTCGCCGGGATTGCCGCGGGAGGGCTGGCGGCAGCGCTGTGGCTGCGATTGATGCCCGGCGCCGATCGCTTCGCGGCGCCACTCGCGTTTGTGGCAGCGGTTACCGTGGTCGCGTCCTACCGGTATTTCCCGTCAGTGATCGAGCCGTTCGGTCTCGGGTCGATCACGCAGCCGGAGGCCATTGTCCGCGTCAGCCTGCCGCTGATGTTTCCGGTCTCATTTATCTCAGGAATGTTCTTTCCCGTCGTCGGCGCAGCCTTGCGGACGGGACTGACGACTGAGATCGCCACCGCCGGCACACTGACGCTGGCCAACACGATAGGCGCGGCCCTCGGCTCGCTCGTCGCCGGCTTTATCCTGCTTCCGCTGCTGGGCATCGAGAGAAGCTTTTTCGCGATCGGGTTGCTGTATGCAGCAGTCGGCATGGTCGTGGGCCGGCTCTGGCGAGCACCGTTCATCGTCTACGCCGCCGCGGCCACTGCCGTGGTCGCTCTCGCGGGTTTTCCATTCGGGCAGTTCAACGCGCGCCTTGTCTCGATTCCCGTCGAGCGATGGGCGCAAGGCGAGGCCGAGCGCCGGCTCGTCGCAGTGCGCGAAGGGTTGACCGAAACGGTCGTCTTCTTTCAGCGGCTGCTGCTCGGCAAGCCGGTCAGCGACGTGATGCTGACGAATTCATTTTCGATGTCGACCACGGGATACGGCGTTCGCCGGTATCAGAGGCTATACGCCTACTGGCCGATAGCGGTCCACCCCGAGCTCAAGCGTGCATTGGTGATTGGCTACGGCGTTGGTAACACCGCGAAAGCGCTGACCGATTCGACCGGCATCGAATCGATCGATCTGGTGGACCTGTCGCGCGATATCCTCGCGATGGCGCCGATTGTTTTTCCGGACCCGCGAGAACAGCCGCTTCGTGATCCGCGGATGCACATTCACATCGAAGACGGCCGCTATTTTCTGCAGACGACGGATCGGTACTTCGATCTAATCACGGGCGAGCCGCCGCCCCCGGGCATTGCCGGCGTCGAGAATCTGTATTCGCGCGAATATTTCCAGCTCATTCACGATCGGCTCGCCAATCAGGGGATCGTCACCTACTGGCTGCCGCTGGCGGATCTCAGCGACGTCAGCGCGAAGGCCATCCTCCGTGCCTTCTGTGATGTGTTCGACGACTGTTCGTTGTGGAACGGATCCGGGACCAACCTCATGATCGTCGGCAGTCGTCGAGAGGATTCGTCGGCGGCGCGCGGCGCGACGTCGGAGCAGGACTTCAGGCGTCAGTGGAACCTCCCGGTCGTTGCCGCGGAGATGAAGCGCCTCGGCCTCGAGCGACCCGAGCAGCTCGGCGCGCTGTTTCTGGGCGACGCGACGTTCGTTCGCGCGCTCGTCGGCGGCGCGCGGCCGCTCGTCGATGACGATCCGAAGCTGATCGAAGCTGCGTCTTCGTCGCCAGACGAAGCGACGCATCTGCTGGCCAGCATCACGGATACCGGCGCGGCGCGTACGCGATTTCAGACAAGCGGATTCATTGGCCGGCAATGGCCGGCGTCGCTGATTCAATCGTCCGCTCAGTACTTCGACGTCCAGCACGTCATCGATGCGCATATGTATGGTTCGCTGGTGAAGCAGAACCTTGCGCTCGAGGATGTGCACCGGCTGCTGACCGGAACAACCGTGCAGACGCCGGTCCTCTGGCGCCTGGCGAGCAATGCCGACATTCAGCAGGTCGTGTCCAATGCCTCGCCGGCGGAGCTGATGGACCCGCTGCTGCAATATCACCTCGCCATCCGGCTGCTCTCGGAGCGAGACTACCGCCAGGCAGCAATTGCCTTCGAGCGCGCCACACAGTCTCCGCAGGTCAGGGACAATGCCTTCGTCCTCTATATCTATGCGCTGTGCATGTCCGGGCAGCGGGCGAAGGCGCAGGCGATCAGCAGCGACGCCTTTGCCGCCTCCGGCGTATCATCGCTGCCGCCGCTCTGGGTGTGGATGAAGGACACCTTCGGCGTCGATCCCCGGAGGAGAGTGGGGAAGTAGAGAAGTGGAAAAGTGCAAAAGTAAATCGTCACGGCGCCGCTTCCTGAAAGGAGTTGTGGCCGTGGGTACAGCAGCCTCGGGCGTCAGCCTCCAAGGGCAAGGCGCCAACCGCGTGAGCGGCTTCGATCACGTTGCGGTGCCGATGCAGAACACCGATGCGATGGTCGCGTTCTATCGCCGACTCGGGTTTCAGATGACGGAGAACGAGAATGCCGTATCCGTCTACATCGGCACGCAGATGATCAACTTCCACCGGCCAACCCGCTGGCAGGATCCGGCGTTCACGCTCCGCGCGCCCGCCGCGAAGCCGCCGTCTGGAGATTTCTGTTTCGTATGGAGCGGGTCCGCGGTGGAACTGAAAACGATGCTCGAACGCGCTGGCGTGAAAATCGAGCTCGGTCCGGTGGATCGCGCCGGTGGCCGACGCAAGACCGGGTCGAGTACTTATGTTCGCGATCCCGATGGCAATCTTCTCGAGTTTATGATTTACGCGTAATAGGGAGGGAATCGGATGTCCTCGACGTTCAAGCGATCAGTGGCTCTCGTTGCGGCTGCCGCGATCACTGCGGCTGCGTTGGGCACCGCGCGCGTTCTCGCACAGGCGCCGTCTGGAGCGAGCCCGCGCTGGGTGAAGGCCGCGCCGTTTCCCGAGCCGGAAGAAGAGCTCTACGCGGTGACGGTCAATGGCAAGATGTATGTGATCGGCGGCTTCGGCTATATGCCATTCGGCAACCCGCCTGGGCTCGTCTACGAGTACGACCCCGGCCCCGACAAGTGGACGAAGAAGAAGATCCTCCCTCAGCGCGTCCATCATCAGGCGCAGGCGGTCTACAACAACAAGATCTACGTGTTCGGCGGGTGCAAGCAGGGCATCTTCGGCACCGATGCGGTCACCAATGTGTGGGAGTACGACCCGGCGACCGACAACTACCGAGCCATGGCGCCCATTCCCGGTCCGCGGTGTTCCGCCGTGGCGGCTACGGTGAACAACAAGATTTATCTGATTGGCGGCATCGAACCGTTTGAAGACGGGAAGGGGAGCCGCATCAGCGGACGGAACCAGGTGTTCGACCCGGTGGCCAATACGTGGGGCGCTGCGAACTTGAGCCCGATGCCGACCACGCGCAACCACGCGTTTGTCGGCGTGGTCAACAACAAGGTCTATGTCATCGGCGGACGCCAGGCCGCGGGCATGATTCCGTACAGCAGCAACACCGATGTCGTCGAGGAATACGATCCTGCAACCAACACGTGGGGCGCCGTGAAGCAGCGAATGCCGACGGCGCGCAGCGGCGGTGGCTACGCGACCTACAACGGGCGCATTTATATCGGTGGCGGCGAGTGGATTTCGCGGGAGGTGATGGCATCGTTCCGCGCGCTCGAAGCGTACGACCCCGCAACCGATACATGGCAGCTCCTGCCGGCGCTGCCCGGCGCGGTGCACGGCAATGCGATGTCCTTTATCGGCAACAAGCTGCACAACGTCAGCGGCAAGATGGAGAACGGCGGGCTGCCGGATCAGATGGCACCGGCCACCGCCGATCACAGCGTCATGGAATTTCCCGCCGCGATCGGCCGGACGAACTGACGGGGGCAGATATGCAGATACGAACGTTTTCGATGGCCGCGGTCGCGGCCGCCACGGCGATCGCGGCACTCGCCACCCAGCCAGTCCTCCACGCGCAGGATCCGACGCTCCGCTGGGTGAAGGGCGCGCCGTTTCCGGTTCCTGAAGAGGAGCTGTACGGCGTGTCGGTGAACAACAAGATGTACGTCATCGGCGGCTACGGCGTCACCGGTCAGGCGGCTCCGGCGATGGTATGGGAATACGATCCGGGTCCTGACAAGTGGACGCGGAAGAAGAACCTGCCGGTCGCCGTGCATCATCAGGCGCAGACCGCGATGAACGGCAAGATTTATTTCTTTGGCGGGTGCCAACGTCCGCTCAGTGGCGCTGGCGTCAACGGATGGGCGCCGGTTGATAACGCGTGGGAGTACGACCCCGCTGCGGACGCGTACAAGGCGCTCGCTCCGATGCCCGGTAAGCGTTGCTCGGCGATCGCGGAGAACATCGGCGGAAAGATTTATGTGATTGGCGGCGTCACGACGATGGACAACACGAATGACGTCGCGTTCAATGGCCAGGGGCCCGCGCGCGTGCTGGGTGTCAATCAGGTGTACGACCCGGCGACTAATACGTGGACGACCAAGAGCCCGATGCCGACCGCCCGCAACCACGCGTTTTCCGGCGTCGTCAACGGCAAGATCTACGTCATCGGCGGCCGGATCGGCCACGGCTTCGTCACCACCTCGAGCAACAGCGATGTCGTCGAGGAATACGACCCCGCAAAGGATCTCTGGGGCGTCGCAAAGGCCCGGATGATTAGTCCTAGGAGCGGTGGCGGATGGGCGACCTACAACGGCAAGATCTACGTGGCAGGCGGTGAAGTCCAGAACGAGCGTTACAGCGCGGCGTTCCGGTCGCTCGAAAGCTATGACCCGGTCGCCAATCGCTGGGACATCCTGCCATCGCTGCCCGGCGCCGTCCACGGCAACGCGGTCGCGTTCATCGGCAACAGGCTGCACACGGTGAGCGGCAAGATGGAAGGCGGCGGCTTCGCCGACGCGCCGGGGAAGGCGACGGCCGATCATTCAGTCATGGAGATGCATGCGGCTGGCACGCAGTAAGTGGAAAAGTAGAAAAGTGGAAAAGTTGAAAAGTAAGTTGAGAAGTGCGTTGCTGCTGGCGGCGGTCGTCGTAGCAGCGAGTGGGACGCTTCAGACGCAGGCGCCTCCCCCGGTGAAAGCCCTCGACTGGGACAAGCTGCGTTCGGAGATCCTGCAACACTACCGGTCACTCGTGCAGCTCGACACGACCTCGGGGCATGAAACACGCGCGGTCGAGTATCTGAAGAAAGTGCTCGAGGGCGAAGGCATTCCGACGCAGACCTTCGCGCTCAATCCCGCTCGCGCCAATCTGGTGGCGCGGTTGAAGGGGAACGGCTCGAAGCGGCCGCTGCTGATTCTGGCGCACACGGATGTTGTCGGCGTTGCGCGCGAGAAGTGGCCGGTGGATCCGTTTGGGGCCGTGCTGAAGGACGGCTACGTCTGGGGGCGCGGCAGCAAGGACGACAAGCCGGTGCTGACCGCGAACCTGATCGCGATGCTGATGCTGAAGCGCCTCGGCGTCCCGCTCGATCGTGACGTGATCTTTTTGGCAGAGTCGGGCGAAGAGGCCGACCTCGAGGGCGTCGGCATCAACTACATGGTCCGTGAGCATTTCGCGGAGATCGACGCCGAATTCGCGATGACCGAAGGCGGCGGCGCTGACATCGATGGGGGCCGCGTCACGCGCGTGAATATCGGGACCGCCGAGAAGGTGCCGGCGCGCGTGCGGCTCGTCGCCACGGGAACTGCCGGGCACGGCTCGGTGCCACGGCTCGACAACCCGTTGATTCATCTCGGCGCGGCGATCCAGAAGGTCGGCCTGTGGCAGACGCCGATGCGGCTGAACGAAACCACGCGCAGCTACTTCGAAAAGCTGGCGGCGATCAGCCCGCCGGACCGCGCGGCGATCTACAAGGCGCTGCTCGATCCGAAGACCGCGGAGGGCGCGCAAAAGTTCCTGCGCGAACATTCACCCGGCGAATACTCGATGCTGCGGACGTCGGTCGTCCCGACGATGCTCAAGGCCGGCGTTGGCCCGAACGTCATCCCGTCTGATGCAGAGGCGACGATCGATATCCGGGCGCTGCCGGACGAGAACGTGCGGGCGTTTTATGCGGAAATGGCGAAGGTCATCGACGACCCCGCGATCAAGATCGATCCGGTGCCGGCGACGCGTCCGGCCTCGCCAGCATCGAAGCTGACGACCGAGATGTATCAGACGATGGAGCGCGCGGCGAAGGCGATCTATCCCAACGCGACCGTGATTCCGTCGATGTCGACCGGCGCGAGCGACATGGCACAGCTCCGCGCAAAAGGGATTCAGTCGTACGGCGTTGGGCCCGCGTCAACGCAGGAGGATCAGCTCAACTATCCCGCCCACGGCGACGTCGAGCGGCTCGACGAATCGTCGCTCTATCCGTTCGTGCAGTACGTGTGGACCGTGGTGATGGAGGTGGCTGGTCACCGGTAACGACCAACCACCAACTACCAACCATCAACATCTTTCTACCGCGTCGCGCTCGGATCGCTGCCCGCCGGATCGCCCATCTCCTTCAAGTACTGCTGAAGCTCCGACGGGATGCAGGTAAAGTCGTCGAGCTGCTGGTTCGGAATCCACCGGAAATGGACGTCGCCGATGTAGAACGGTTTGGTGTAGAGCTTCGGATCGTCCATGGTGATGGTCAGCGTCAGGTCGTTCTTGCTGTCGCGGTGAAAGCGTTCGGTCACGCGCGCATCGACGCTGTGTGGATAGCCGCTGTCGGTCGCCCAGGTCGTCGGGGTGAGCCCGGTGGTCTCCACGACGAACGTGTAGTCGTCTTCCCAGTGGCCGATCGAATAGCCGTTGTACTTCGGATCGTGCGCGTCGCGGCCCCTGCCGCCGACATTCGTAGGCAGGGTTCGTCCGTCCGTCCAGATTTCACGCCAGAGGTCCATGTACTGGAGCAGGACGAAGGTCCGGGTCGGCGTGGTCGTGATCGTCATGCCGCGGATCTCGTTGGTCATGTTCTGGGGAAAACCATAGGGATCGCAGTAGCGGACGTGCATATCGTTCGTGCCGGCGGGGCTGTATTTCGTGAGCGGCTTGTTGCGGTCGAACAACTGCTGGCCGAGCGGCGTCAGCGGTGGCGCGGGCGGATTCTTGGGATTGACGCGGCTCCTCGGCACAGCGGCGCCAGATGACGCTCCGGCCCATGTCCCGGTGAGATCGCGTTTCGGCGCAGGGCCGCCGTCACCGACGGCCCTGTCAGCCGGGTAGTACTTCCACGGAGACCGTGGCGCGTTGTTCTGTTGGGTGTTCTGGGCGGCCGCAAGGACCGACAGGACGAGCACGGTCGCTACGCTGGCGATTGCGCCGATGTACGGATGTCGCATGGTCATGCCCTCTACTTGGCGTCGATCCCCGACGGCCTCGCGAGCGTGTCGCGATACTCGATGGCCTCTGACGGGATACAGAGTGTCTCGGCAAAATCCTGCGCTTTCATCCAGTAGAAGTTCGCGCGCATGAACGTCCAGGGTTTCGTGTAGTACTTCGGATCGTCGACTGTCACCGTCAATTGGAGGTTGTACTGATCGGTGCGTGTGTAGCGCTCCTGGATGTGCGCCATCGCGCTGCGCGGATGCCCGGCCTCATCCAGCCACGCCCGTTCGTCAAGGCCTGTCGTATCGATCACAAGCGTCGTGTCGTTTTCCCAGCGGCCGACTGAATAGCCGAAATAGCGCGACTCGGGCGCGTCGCGCACGTCAACGGCCTTCGGAAGCGCGCGTCCATCCGTCCAGATCTCGCGCCAGACGCGCTGCTGCTCGTAGGCGATGAGGATGCGATTTGGCGCCGATCCGAAAAGCGTGCCTCCGCGGCTGCTGACGGCGTGTGCCAGCAGGTCGCGCGGAAACCCGAGCGGATCGCAGGTGATGAATGGATCGTTGGACGCCCCCAGGCTCTCGCTCCTCGTGGCGTCCCCGTAGGCCTTCCGCAGCTTGAATTGCGCCTCACCGGCGGCGGTCATCGGCGGCACGCGATCGGGCTTGTTGTTCTGCGGTCCAACCCACGCGCCCGAGAGGTCACGCTTGGGCGCCGGTCCAGGCGGATTCGGCATCCTCGGCACGCCCTCCGACACGAACTCTTCGCCACCGCTGCGCGGCCGGCCTTGAGCCATCGGCTGCGCGTCGTAAGCGGCAAGCAGCGCCAGCACTGCGGCCAGTGAAGCCAGGATCGAGTTGCGCACGAATGACCTCCACGTCAGGTGTGCTCACAAAAACAGCCGGGCAATTCCGCCCGGCTGCGGATGTGAAGTGTTCAGCCAATCACGATCGACCGAGAGCGCGTACTTTACGCTGAATTGAGGATTCAGTGATCGGGCAGTACGTCCGGAATCTTTTCCTGGATCTCCGGTGGCAGCGACGTCAAATCGGTGGCCCAGGTGTGGCGGCAATTCGCGCACGTCAGCATCATTACCGTCAGGCTTTTCACGATGAGCATGCTGCCCACGTGCTGACACTTCGGGCACGGAATCGGAAGGGGCCGATTGGTATTGGGCACCGGAAGTCAGGATCGTAGATCCATCTGATGCCGCTTGCATAGATGGGATCGCGGTTCGCAACCCGCAGACATGTGAAGATGGAATTATGGAAATCAAAGAGGCGGGTCTGAAGACCCGCCTCTTTGTGGGTGAGCGAAATCAGAAACTAACGAGCCGCAGCGGGCTTGGCGAACTTCGCCGCGTCAATCGGCGCGTTCGGCTGCACCGATTCCAGGTTGATCGTGTACTGGCCATCAACCCACGTCATCTGAAACGTAAAGGGCATCTTGACCCCGACGCCAGGTACGTCACGGTAATCGGAATACGTCACATGCAGAGGGACGGTGCCGACAACGGTCGGGGCATACCGCGTCTGCCGCACGAGCAACCCTGACATCTTGTCGAAGTACAACTTCACGGGAACGCGCTCGGTCACCCCCTGGACGACGAACACGGGCTTCTCGTCGATGCTGACGGGAGGGAAATCAGCTCGCAAACCAGTGAGGAGTTGTTTGATGCCCGCGGGAAACGTCAGTTGCGCATCCACGCGCGCGCCGACGAGATCGGCGGCCACAAGTGGAATCATCGCGACCGGCGAGAGGTCGCGTGGCGCTGCATGCCAGGCCTCGCGACCGTCGTAGACAGTCGCCGAATCGCCGCTCACCATATGGGCGACCAGCGCCCGCTGGTTCGGCCCCTTCGCATAGATGTCGACCGGCACTTTCGAGAAATCCGAATCGAATCCTTCGTAGGTGCCCTTGGCGGTAAAGCTCGTCAGCTTGGCGAGCGCCTGTGCGCCGCCGATCGCCTGCAGGTACTTGTCGAGAATCTGATCGGCGGTCGCGGTGACACGTGTGCCCGGTATGGCTTCCGCTTCGTCCGGATCATCGGGTGGCGGCTCGCCGTACTGCTGCGCGAGGCTCGGGATGACCTTCGGCTTCTGACTCCCGCGATGGCAGGTGTAGCAGGTGACGAACGGCCGTCCGCCGAAATTCGCCTCGTTGATCGCCTTGACCATCCGGATCATCTGGCGCGCGCGGTTCTTGATCGGCGTGTCGACCGCGTAGTTGGCCCAATCGCTTGCGCTGGCTCCGCCGTGGCAATCGGTACAGTTCAACGCGAGCGACGCGGCGAAAAATCCCATTGTGTTCATGAACTCGCGGACGGGAATGCCTTTGAGCTCGGTCACGTTCTTGAACGCTTGTTCTGACAGCTGTGGTCCCGGCGCAGGGGCCTGTGCTGCACCACCACGCGCCTGACCCGAGACCGAGACACTGATACACACCCACGTGACTAACAGCGTTGTGCCACACACGGTTGTCCACCGACTGAACTTCATCTCATATCCTTTCCTGCACTATGAGGCCGCTTCGCGCACACGTTCACGAAACGCACGAAGAGCTAGATTCTAATCGTTCGCGCGCGCGGACTATACATCCGGGCAAGATTCGTGTTCAAATCACGCCGCGTCGAAGGAGGGGATCTCGAGATGCGTCACTCGTTTGCGCGATCCGTCATTCACCTGCTCGCTCTACTGGCGTTTGCGGTCGTGGCCATGGCTCAGGGAACGAAACTCCCGAGCAAGGACAGCTTGTATAACGGTAACCGGCTGAAGCCGGATCCAACCCCTGGCGGCCCGGCACCCGTGCGCGATATCAGCGGCTCCTGGGCCGGCAACCTGACACCCGATCGCGGGGAAATTCCCCCACTGACGGCGGCGGGTCAGAAATTATTCGCACTGAACAGACCTGAAACCGAAGTCGGCACGGGCCACTCGAACGATCCGATGAACACGTGCGATCCACTGGGTATTCCCAGGAACACGGTGTTCGAGACGCGCGGCCTCGCGTTCGGGACGATGGGTCCTGACCGGCTCGTGGTGCTCCATCAATATCAGCGAATCTGGCGGTACGTCTGGATGGACGGTAAACACCCGCTGCCCACGAAGTTCGACGCCCCTGGCGGCGTTCCCTCCCGGTACTACGGGTATTCGATAGGCCGCTGGGAAGGAGACAACACGCTGGTCATCAACACGGTTGGCGTGAACGATTCCACGTGGCTGGACAAGGCCGGCCATCCCCACAGCGTGGACGCGAAGATCGAGGAACGCTACACGCGCGTCGATCACAACCACCTGCAGATGGTCGTCACCGTGGACGACCCGAAGGTCTTCACCAAGCCGTTCGTGCTCTCGAAAAACGAGTACCGATGGGTTCCGGATCAGGAAGCCGAAGAGCAGATGTGCGTGCCATCGGAAATGATCAACTACATGAAGACCATCAGCGATCCGGCGTTCGGCGTGGCCAACGGAGACCCAACGAAGCGATGAACAAGGGACTTGCTCTGGCCGCGGCCGCTCTGCTCATCGCCGCGTCGGCTCGAGGTCAGGAAAAGCCGCTGATGGCGGAGGATGTTTTCAAGAACATCCAGGTGCTTAAGGGGATCCCGGTGAAGGAGTTCATGAACACCATGGGCTTCTTTTCGGCCGCCACCAATCTGAATTGCATCGACTGTCATTCGCCGCAAAGCGAAAGCCTCGAAGGCTACGCCATCGACACGCCGAGGAAACAGATGGCGCGGCGAATGGTCCTGATGGTGAATCAAATCAATCAGGCGAATTTCGGCGGCCGGAAGATGGTGACCTGCTATACCTGCCACCGCGCGAGCGATCGGCCGGAAGCGGTCCCCAGCCTGCTCGATCAATATAGTGTCCCCGAGGACGATCCCAACCGGGTCGAGGTGGTTCCCGCGGGGCCGGTGCAATCGGTCAAGAAGGTGTCCGCGGATCAGATTCTCGACAAGTACCTGCAGGCCATCGGCGGCGCGGCGCAGGCAGCCCGACTCACCAGCTTCGCCGCGAAGGGCACGTACGAGGGGTACGACACGCTGTCGGCGAAGGTGCCAGTGGATATCTTCGCCAATTCGCCGAATCAGCTGACGACGGTCGTCCACACGCAGAACGGCGACAGCGTGACGACCTTCGACGGCAGGAACGGCTGGATTGCCGCCGCGGACAAGCTGATGCGCGTGCTGCCGCTGGACGGCGGCGATCTGGAGGGCGCCAAGATGGATGCGTCCCTCTCGTTTCCCGCGCGTATCAAACAGGACTTCCAGTGGCGCACCGGCTTTCCGTCGGTCAACATTGACGATCAGCCGGTTGAAGTCATCCAGAACGCCGCTCGTGGCGCGACCGGAGCGAAGCTGTACTTTGACAGCGAGTCAGGTTTGCTCGTGCGGCAAGTCCGCTTCGTTGACACCGCGGTCGGCGTCATCCCGACGCAGATCGACTATTCGGATTACCGCGACGTGGCCGGTGTGAAGGTACCGTTCAAGCGCGTGATCACCTGGACGGACGGCCGATCGACGATCGAGCTGAGCCAGGTACAGCCGAACGTTCGCGTGGAGGCGGCGCAATTCGCCAAACCCGCGCCGCCGAAGCCGAAAGCGGCAGCGCGGTAATCTTGACAGCGTGTAACGCGGTCGCGTATACAGGCCGCGAGGACCTATTGGAAGGAAGAACGCGATGAAAATCAGGCTTGTCGGTGTGGTGGTGGCCGCAGGTTGTTTCGTAGGGTTGGCGGGAACAGCGTCCGCACATCATGGCTTCAACGTCGAGTTCGACGGCACGAAGTGCATGGATCTGAAGGGGACGCTCACGGGTGTCATCTGGGAGAACCCGCACGCGTACCTTCAAATGGACGTCAAGGACGCTTCCGGCAGCACCGTCCCCTGGCGCCTCGAGATGATCACGCCGAACGCCCTCAAGCGGAACGGCACGACGCGGCAGGACTTCACCGCAAACATGGGGAAGGAGATGAACGCGCGCGCGTGTCCCGCGAAGGTGGCCCCGGACGAGGGGCAGCGCGGCGCTGCGGAATACATCAAGCTCTCGGACGGCATCCTGCGTATCGTCGGGCAGCTTCCTGAGCGCAACATCACGCCAGACAAGTTGAACTTCTGAGGATCCGTACATGATTGGACTGAAACGGGCGTTCGCCTCCGGTGTGATCATCGCGGCGGTCTGCGTCGCAGCCATGCCGGTGGTTGCGCAGAGGGGCAGCGGACAGGGACGCGGCGGCGGGCAAGGACGCGGCGCGGACACCGGGCCGCTGACCGCGAAACCGGGCGTCAAGATCGCCGGCGACTTCGACAAGGTCAAAATCCTGGAGCCGGGCGGCCCGACGCCGCGCACGCGCGACGGCCATCCGGATCTGTCGGGACGCTACTATCCGAATCACGCGGGGCGCATGCTGCAGGGGGCGTATCGGATCCCCGCGGCGATCATGCAGCAGTTCGACCCCGAGAAGACGCCTCAGGAATACCCCGTCTTCAGGCCTGAGGCCGTCGAGAAGTATCAGCATCCGACGCCGTACGGCACCTGTCCTCCCGGCGGCACGCCGACGTCGATCACGACGCAGGCGACCGAACATGGCCCCCTCGAGATCGTTCAGGTCCCCGGACGGGTCTGGCTCCTCACGGAATTCCCGCAGACGATTCGGATGGTCCCGACCGACGGCCGTCCGCATCCGCCCGATCCCGATGTCAGTTTCAACGGCGATTCCGTCGGCCGCTGGGAAGGCGACACGCTGGTCATCGATACGGTTGCGATCGACACGAGGATGAGGAATATCTCGGTCGGAAGAACCGGCGACGGCAACGCGTGGCTGCACAGCGAGAAGGAGCACGTCATCGAGCGCTTCAGCCGGCCGTCGAAGAACTATCTGATGTACCAGCTGACCGTCGAGGATCCGGAGGTGCTGGTGAAGCCGTTCGTGTCCGTGCCGCATGTGTGGACGCTGGCGCAGGATCCGAACGACGTCTGGACGGAATATGTCTGCTCGGCGAACGAGGAGCCCGACGTCTACAAGAATCTCGATGCGAAGACGAAGGAAGAGTACGAGAAGAGCGGCAGGGACGCTGCCACGCAGGGCGGCCGGCAGGGCGGCAGGGGCAGGTAAGAACACCGAAAGGCTGGTCATGAAAAGGACGCTAACGGCGCTGTCGATCTTCGCGGGGGTGCTGGCGGTTTGCCCGCCTGCGTTCGCCCATCACGGAAACGCCGCCTACGACGGATCGGTCGTCGAGCTCAAGAACGCCACGGTCACGAAACTATCGTGGGCGAACCCTCATACGATCATCGAATTCGACGTGAAGGACGACAAGGGACAGCCCGTACATTGGGCCGCCGAACTCGGCAGCCCTTCGGCACTGGGCCTGATCGGCTGGAGCAAGACATCCGTAACGCCTGGCGACACGATCACCGTTTTCGTCCACCAGGCGAAGTCGAAGAACCCCGTCGGACGCATCGATCACATCGTGCTGGCCGACGGGACCAGCCTGCGCGACAGCGGCGGTGGTGGCGGAAACAACGACGTGGACAACGGCCGCGGTCGCGGCGGACGTGGGGGACGTGGCGGTCGTGGAGGCCGCGGCGGCGCTGACGCCGGCGACCCCCAGTAGTACGAAATTGATTACCGCGCGGTGTTTGCGGTGCGCGATGCGCCGCGCGGAACAGGCTTGCCGGTCACCTGAATCCAGTCCACTCGCGATCCGCCCCCGGAGCCGTGCCCGGCTCCGCGCATCAAGTCAGTAAATCCGATCTCCTCAACCCGGCTCAGATCCGGGTTGTCCACCCATTTCGCTTCACGGCCTTCGACGACCTCTGTGATGTCGAGATTCCGCCAGCGCACGTCATAGAGCTGGATTTCTGACTCGACCCAGTCGGTCGAGAGCCCGACCGTCTTGTCCCCAATCAGCCATGTGCCGTCGGCGAGCTTCAAGATGGGACGAAGCAGATGGAACCCGCTCACCCGCGTGCGCCATCTGATGGTCGCGAGCCCGCTCAAGTCGACGTCGTTGGTCTTGTCGCGCAGCGTGATGGCCCAGTTCGAGGTACAGAGCAGCGACATCACGTAGGTGATGTCTTCGTTATAAGGCTGGATGACGGTGCGGGTGCCGGCCTTGTCGCCGTACAGCCGCACCTCGAGATTCGGGTTCTTGACGTCACCCGAAACGATCGCGTGCTCCGGCTCCCGCTCGTTGTTCTGGTTGGGCACGCTGGTGTCGTACTTCCAGTCTTCGCGGAAGAAGACCGGAGGGTAGTGCGCGGTGACCGCTCCGCCCAGCTGACCGGGTCGAGCGCCCCGGCCCCCACCCTGCGCCTGTCCTCGCTGCGCGTCGGCTGACGCGGCCAGGCACAGCGTCAACAGGACGAGCGCCGAAGCCCGTACGGGTCGCGCGATCACTTTGGCGGCTCCGCTCCATACCGCGACGGTGTCGAATCGTCTCTGTCGGCGAGCACCGTCCCGTCGGCGAGAATCACCTTGTTGGTGCGTCCGACCTTCACGCCGCTCTTTGCCTGATACACGTACGCGGTGATGACGTCTCCCGCTCGCAGAGTCGTTCGGCTCCAGCCAAGCAGCGCCATCGACGGGGGACTGCCGATCTCCATCGTCCAGTGTTCGAGGTCGCCCGTGGCGGTCTTGTAGTCAAACTTGATGAGCGAATGCGGGTTCATCCAATCGAATTCGGTGACCACACACCCTTTCATCTCCATGGGCTTGTCCGCATAGGCCGCGTCACCATGATGCGCGACGAGCGGAGCACC
>DASTZI010000160.1:0-6647 GCA_035764385.1 Vicinamibacterales bacterium | reverse complement strand
GTGGTGTTTGTTGGCCTGGTCGCGTACATCTATTTCGTCGACTCGAAGAAGCCGGCGTCGGATGCGCCGGAGACCAAGGCAAAAGCGTTCACGGTTGACGCCGATCAGATCGAAGAGATTCATATCAAGCCGGCGTCCGGAGACGCATCACGTGTACAGAAGGCCAACGGCACGTGGCAACTGATCGAGCCGGAAAAGGCGGAGGCGGATCAAGGTCAGGTGTCGAACGCGGCCACGAGCCTGGCGACGCTCGAGATTAGCCGGGTCGTCGATGACAACCCGTCGGATCTATCGCAATACGGGCTGAATCCGCCCAAGGCGGAGATCACGTTCCGGGCGAAGGGACAGAAAGACACGCATCAATTGCTGCTCGGCGAGAAGACCGCGACGGGCAGCGACCTCTATGCGAAGACGCCGGATCAGAAACGCGTGTTCCTGATCTCGGGGTATCTCGAGAATACCTTCGAGCGGACGCCGTTCGACCTGCGCGACAAGGCGGCGTTGAAGTTCGATCAATCGAAAGCCGACGGCATCGAGATCGTGCACGATGGAACGATCGCCCTGGCCAAGAGCGGCAGCGAATGGGCGGTGACCAAGCCGTACAAGGCGCGCGCCGATTTCGCGGGCGCGGAAGCCGTGCTGACGTCGCTCTCGTCGCTGCAGATGCAGAAGATCGTCGAGAACGACGCCAAGGACCTTGCCAAGTACGGGCTCGACAAGCCCGACGCCACGATCACCGTCAACGGTGGCAGCACGCGCGCGTCGCTGGCGCTCGGAAAGAAAGACGGCGACGCCGTCTATGCACGCGATCTGTCGCGGCCGATTGTCTTCACGATTCCCGCGACCGCTGCTGCCGATCTCGAAAAGGACGCGGGGGCGCTGCGGCGCAAGGACATGTTCGATGGGCGGTCGTTCAACGCGACGCGCGTGGAACTGAAGCGCGGCGGCGAGACGTTGTCGTTCGACAAGTCAAAAGGCAAGGACGGCAAGGACGTCTGGAAGAACGCTGCGGGTAAGGACGTGGATGCCGCGAAGGTCGAAGACATGCTGACGAAACTGTCCAACGTCCGCGCGCAGCTGTTCCAGGATCGCGTGGATCCCGTGCTGAAGATGCCGACACTCGTCGCCACACTGAAGCTGGACAACAACATGATGGAGACCGTGACCTTCGCGCGCAGCGGCAACGCCGTGCTCGCCAGCCGCGAAGGCGAACCCGGAAGCGCCACCGTTGAAGTGATGGCGTTCAATGATGCGATGTCAGCGATTGACGCCGTTAAGTAGCGCCGCGCGGCTGTTCCTCGTCGCGTTTCTCATCACGGCCGGATGTGCCAAGGCGCCTCCGGCCGTTGTCACATCTGCCCCGGCACCAGTCGACAAGCTCGGCGACCTTCGGACCGATCTCATCGCGCTCACGAAAATGCCAGGCGTCCAGCGAGCGACCTGGGGCATCGCGGTGCAGTCGCTCGCTCGCAACCAGCGCCTCTTCGATCTCAATCCACAAACCCTGATGGTGCCCGCCTCGGTCGCAAAGCTCGTCAGCGTCGCGACGGCGGCCGATGCGGTCGGATGGGAGTACCGGTTCACGACCACGCTTCGTTCGACCGGGTCCATCGACGGCGGCGTGTTGCATGGCGATCTCCTCGTCGTTGGCGGTGGCGATCCCGCCATCGGTGGCCGCGGCGGCGACGACTTCTCGATGTGGATTGATGCGCTGAAGAGCGCGGGCATCCATCGTGTCGATGGACGCGTGGTCGGCATCGATGATCTCTTTGAGGAGCCCAGGCCCGGGTTCGCGTGGTCGTGGGACGATCTCGGCTACTCCACGGGCGCGGTATTCGGCGCGCTGAATCTCGCGGAGAACCGACTGTCGGTGACCGTCACGCCCGGCGCCGTTGCGGGCGCGCCGACGACTCTCGCCTATAACGTCGAGGCGCAGGACCTGCCGATCACGAACCGCAGCGTGACAGGGCCGGCAGGTAGCGCCCCGCTCGTGTGGCCCGAGATGCGTCCCGGCGAAAACGTGCTGACGATTGCCGGCTCCGTGCCGATCGGAGGAATGTCGACGAGCCTGCTCGTGTCGGCAGGAAACCCCACCCTGTGGTTCGCGCGGATGCTCCGGCGTCGTCTGATCGCGTCGGGCATCGACGTCATGGGTCCTGCGGCGGATGGCGATGACATCAGCATCCCGCCAGCAGACACCGCGGCCATTCTCTACACATACCGTTCACATCCGTTGTCCGATATCGTGCAGCCGTTGCTGAAGAACAGCATCAATTTGTATGGTGAGGCCGTGCACAGGCTCAACGCGTCTGGCCCCCTGCCGCACACCAACGATCAGGCTCTCGACGGGACCAAACAGCGCCTGATGTCGTGGGGGATTTCCGCCGACGGCTTCCAGATCGTCGATGGCTCCGGCCTGTCGCGGCGTGATGTGCTTTCGCCGGAAACGCTGCTCACGGTTCTCGTGAAGATGTACGACCCTGCTGCCGCTTCGCCGTGGATGCAGGCCCTTCCGGTTGCCGGAGTCGACGGCACACTGGCCGGAAGGATGAAGGGGACTCCAGGGGAGAATAACGTCCACGCCAAGACCGGGACGATGTCGAACGTCCGCTCACTGGCGGGCTACGTCACCACTCGCGACGGCGAGGCGCTGGCGTTCACGTCGATCGTGAACAACTTCGAAGGCACCGGCGCACAGGCCAACGCGGCGCTCGACGCAATCGCTGTCCGTCTTGCGTCGTTTGCGAGGTAGGAATACGCTAACGCGCGTCTGGAGGGTTTCTGCGATGCGTAAAGCCGCAAGCGTGTGTGGACTGGTGTCTCTGGTGGTCGTTCTTTCCAGCCTGGGGCTGCATTCGCAGGCGAAGCCCGCGCAGGCCGTGGACGAGGGCGGCGCGCCCATCTTCAAGGTCGATCCGTTCTGGCCGAAGTGGCTGCCCAACAAGTGGGGCATGCAGCAGGTCACCGGCATTGGCGTCGACCCCAGCAACGATCACATCTGGTTCCTGAATCGCGCCGCCGCCGCGAACCCGGACGAAACCGGCGGTGCCAACGGCCGTCTGGATTGCTGCATCCAGGGACCGGAACTGATCGAACTCGATCAGGAAGGCAACGTCGTCCACGCGTGGGGGGAGAAGGGCAAGACCGAGAAGTGGCCCACCGCCCTGCAGACGGTCATCGTCGACTCGAAAGGCTTCGTGTGGGTCGCCGGCACCGCGGCGCAGGACAGCATCCTGAAGTACACGAAGGAAGGGAAGCTGGTGTGGGACTTCGGCCATCGCCCGCCGGCCGACGCCAAGGACTTCAAAGAAACCAATCAGATGACCGATGCGTTCGTCAGCAAGGGACGCTTCCAGCTCGACGAACAGACCAATGAGATCTACATCATCAATCAGCGGCGCGTGCTCATATACGACATGAACACGGGCGCGTACAAGCGCGGCTGGGGCGGTCACGGCATGGCGCTCAGCGAGATCACCAACGATCCGCTGCCGAAGTACAAGTGGACGGGTGGTCCGCCGACCGAGGAAAAGAACCTGGTCCCCGACCTCCACTTCGTCGAGATCTCGAAGGACCGGAAGGTCTACGTCGGCGAGCGCGGCCAGAACCGCATCGAGGTGTTCACGACCGACGGCAAGTTCCTCCAGGAGTTCTATGTGTCGCCGAACACGCCGTCACAGCGCGCGGAAGATTGCGGCGGGCTCTACAGCAAGGATTTCCCGCCCTGCGGGACCACCTATAAGCTCGCGATCTCGCGCGACGCGCAGCAGAAATATCTCTACGTGGCCGACGGCACCAACGACAGGGTGTGGATCCTCGACCGCGCCAGCGGCAAGACGATCGGCGGCTTCGGCAGGAACGGCACCTACGCCGGCCAGTTCCACTGGATCAACGCGATCGTGATGGATTCGAAGGGCAACATTTTCACGGGCGAGGTTGAAGAGAACAAGCGCATTCAGAAGTTCGTCCCGGTGATGGCGAACGCTCGCCGCTGATTCTCAGGTTCATTGGGTTCATAGGGTTCATCAGGTTCATCGGGTTCGCGAGAACCAACTGAACCCTTTGAACCTCATGAACCCTATGAACCCAATGACCCCATTTCGCATCCGCGAGCTGAACGAGGCGGACCTTCCTTCCGCCGTTGGCGTCGTCGCGCGCGGCATGCGCGACAACCCGCTGCACATTGCCGCGTTGGGCAGCGACGCCAATCAGCGTGTCAAACGGCTCACCGGAATGTTCAGCGCGGCACTGCCGCTTGTTCTCTCGAAAGGCGCCATACTCGGCGCGTTTGACGGGGAGACACTCGTCGGGATCGCGGGCATGATGGCACCCGGTCAGTGCCAGCCAACGTCGATGGAGAAGCTCGCGCTGGCGCCGCGGATCATCCCCGCTCTCGGGTTCGATGCCGCAACCCGCGTCCGGAGCTGGCTCGATCAATGGGCGAGGTATGACGTGCGAGAGCCGCACTGGCATCTTGGGCCCGTTTCCGTGGACGCGCATCTGCAGGGGACCGGAATCGGAACACGCTTGATGGCCGAATACTGCTCGCGTGTCGACGCCACACACGCGATCGGCTATCTCGAGACCGACAAGCCATCGAACGTGAAGTTCTACGAGAAATTCGGGTTCGAGACGATCGCGTCGGCAGCGGTGCTCGAGACGCCGAATTGGTTCATGAAGCGGCCGGCTCGGTAGGAAGTCCCAAACCCAAATCCCAAATCCCAAATCCAAATGAAAGCAACGCGCCCGTGACTGCGATCTTTTGGATTTGGGGCTTGGGATTTGGGATTTACGGATTCAACACTGACCGACTCAACGGCGCGAGGCGCGGAGTGGCCGGCGAGGAATCGCTCGTCACCATTTCCGGAGTCATCGACAGTTCAATGGTCTCGCCCAATTTCACTTCTACGACCTGGCGTTTCTCCGCACCAGCGGAGTCCCTGACAACGATCTCGCGGGTGCCGATTGGCACGTAAATCGGCTCGAGCGGCGCGATGCCGACGCGCTCACCCTCGATCCAGACTTGAGCACCGGGAGTCGTGAGGATGTGCACTTCGGACGAAGGAAGCGCAACGGTGTAGGGAAGGACGTGACCCGCAGGGATGGTCAAACTCGCGACTGCCCGATAGTGGAAGCGCTTGCTGATGAATTCGATCTGATGCGTACCGCTGGCAATGAGCAACTGACCGTCTTCAGTGGTGCCGATACGCTTACCGTCTGCGTAGATCTCCATCGGGATCCGCGAGAACGCGGTCAGAAATCCCGGGCCCGTAATCGCGATCGGCTTGTCGTCAGGACGCGGCGCGGCAACAGGAATGGGAGGCGCGGGAGACGTGGCTGGCACCGTGACGATGTCGACCTGAGGCAGCACGCGCTCAGCGACCGTGAGCGCGCTGCGCGTCACCTCGGGCGCCGCGGCAACCGCCTGTTTCGCAGCCGCCCTCGCGGCGTTCTGAGCCGTGTCGACCAAGCCCGTCGAACTCCGCGCGGCGGTTGATACCGCGCCGGGCAGCAGCAGCAAGCCAAGGCCGATCAGAAACGCAATGAGCGCGACGATCGCCGCAACGCGCCACCACACGTCCTGTGCGGCGCGGGGCGCCGCGGGCGCGTTCGCTTCAGCGTGTGCAGTGTCCGAGGCCGCATCGGGACGAAAGCGCCCAAGCTCGGTCGCGAGCCGCTCGTCGGCCTCGCGTCGAAGCCGGTCGACTTCAGTTCTCACACGGCGGCTGATTTCCGCCTCGACATGCGACTGCTCGGCTGTCGGTGCCTTCGATGGGTGCGGTTCGGACGATTCCGACGGGAAGTCATTCCAGCCGGCGAGCTCCGACTGATCCTGAGCCGCGCTGATCAGCGTGGCCATCGCGCTGACGCGGTCCTTTTCCGCCGCCGCAAGACACATGCGGATGTCGTACGCGGCCTGATCCTGGGCACCGGGTTCGCTCAGTTTCGCGATTTGGAGTGTGCGTACGACTCCGCCGCCTGAAAGTGATCCGAGGTGAGCAACGGCCTGGTCGCGTTCCGGTTGCGGAACGTTTCGGCCGAACACCAGGACGTCGGGCAGCCGCTGGTTCATCGCCACAATCGCCGCCTGGGTTGTGGGAACAATCGTCAGGTTGGCGCCGAGTTTTCGGCGGACGAGTGACGTGAGTGGAGTCGCCTGAGACGCGTCGGGCTCGAGCGCGAGAACGAGATTCATATGGAGGAGGTGTGCGATTGCCGTTCAATCGATATGCCGCGCACATCTGCCGAAAAATGCCGGCAACGCGCCGTCGCGGCGTAACGATCCTGGAAGAGCGGTTACGAAAGTGAAAGGGGCCCGCGTTCGAGCAGCTGCCGTGCGGCTCGCATGATCTCGGACAAATTGCCGACCAAGCCGCCGCCCTGGGCGAGATCGGCTTTGCCACCACCGCGGCCGCCAAAACTCGCGACCAATTCCCTCAGGACGGCCGTCACGTCGAGGGACATGCCCGGCGAACGCGCCATGACGACGGGATGGGGGGACGCTGTGGAGAAGAGAGCGACCGCGGCATTGGCCTGCGCCACGATGTGCGTCGCGATCGCTTTGAGGCCATTCGCATCCCATGCATCGAGCGCCCCGACACTCACCACGGCCGGCCCACTCCCCACGTCAGAGGCGGCGATGAGGC
>DASTZI010000159.1:0-7369 GCA_035764385.1 Vicinamibacterales bacterium | reverse complement strand
AGGCACCGCGGGTCACTGCGAACGCGCGCACCGTTTGAAGAAAGCGCTCACGCTGCTGTCGATCTTCGAGCGCCTCCTCGTCGATCAACGGCAGACCTGGGATGACCGCAGTGAGCGCTTCCGCAAACAGTCCCCGGCCGGTCGGCGCCGGCGGCGCACCAGACTCGTCGTGCACGAGTACCGCGGCAGGTCCGCAGCTCGGCGATCGCGCCTTGAGGACAAATCCGCTGATACCGGCCGCGGCAAGCTCCGCCGCTCGGGCGGCAGCCCAGCGATCCATGCGGTCTGTCCAGTCTTCGCTGCTGTGAATGCCCTTCAGCCGTACGGATTCGCCGCCGGAGCGCACGCCATCATCGCGACGCAGGAGCTGAATCGGCTCGCGCGGAACACCCATCCCGACTTCCACCTCCGGACAGACGGGAATCCATTCGACAAGCGGCGTGAGTTCGGTGACAGCGGTACTCAGCCTGTTCGTGCCGTCGTATCGAACGTCGTCGCCGAGCAGACATCGCGAGATGCCGACGCGCGGCTTCACATCAGTTTCCCGATGGGCCCGAGATCGAGGTTGAGTTCGTCAGGCAGGACGCCGAATCGCGCTGCGATATCGACGACTGTTTCCTCCAGTTTCATCAGCGCACGTCCGATGTCTTCCGTCTGCTGATCGCTGAGGGTACCTGCCTCCATCCGGCGGATGGCCTGGCGCTCAAGAAGCTTGCGGATGAATTCGACGAGCGTCAGTACCAGCTGCGCCACCGAGCGTTGCACGTCGTCGGGATCCGCATTCCACCGCAATGGCGAGGACGCCTTCGTCCGTTCGAGCTCGCGGCGCAAATCGTCGAGCTTCGCAAGCTCGCTTACGGTCAAGCCCGCGGTCTTGGCAACAACTTTTCTTTTCGCGCGCGGCATCTCTCGTTCCGCGCTGACGCGAGCGACGGCCGGGGTCCTTCGTCGCCGAAGCCGCTTCTTGGCGCGCGGTTTTTTCGACATCTACCAATTGTCCGCGAAGGCGTAGGGGGCAAACGGTCCGCTGACCGCGAGACGGACGTCGCTCTCGGCTGCGGTGCGTTCGACCGCAGCACGGTACCGTTCGACCATGGCGCGTGGAATCAGATGGTGAATGGTGGCGACGTCGCCGCGCCGCTCGACACGCTCGTCCCTAACAAACCGTCGAATCGCCGGTCGAATCGGCGCAAGCTCGGGCACCTCGCGCGCCGTACGCAGGACCGCCAATCGCTGCCGCAAATACTGCGTACCTTGAGTCGACTTATTCCGGGGTCGTACCCCGGTACGACTCGTCACCGGGGTCTGACCCCGGAGTGGGCCGTTTGCAGGGTCTGACCCCAGAAGGCGAATGGTCATCTGCGTGCGGCCGCGGACGGCGCGCAGCCGCCGCCGCATCGTCGCTCCACGCGATTGGAGCATCAACGTCAATTCCGCCACATCGTCGAACGTGGTACCGAAGCGCGCGGGAAGGACAGCAGGCATTCGCGCCGCGATGGATTCGACGACAGCCGCGTACTGTCGCAAATTCCTGGTTGAGGCGGCGGGCCTGTGCCGCACGTCACCGACGATTGCCATCACCCCGTCGAACGCGATCGCGCGCAGCCGCTCACCCGCCATGCCAGTCAACCTGTGAACGGGGCGCGATGAAACCGCTATTGCGTACACGCAGAGGATCACGAGCGCGCCCGATGTCGACGCGGTATTTGTTTTACGGTAGCGCTCGGTTTCGCACCGCGAGCGCGCGCCCTTAACACGTGCCGTGCGTGGTGTCGCTCCATGAACTCCGCGTGCTCCCCGGGGAGCACGCGATCGGCAGCCGACAACAGCAGCGACAGACGCGCGTAAATGAGCTCGACCCGCGCGAGCCCGATGGTGAGATCGCCGTTGAGCACGACGCCCTTGTTGAGCAGATTGTCGACAATGTCGAGCAGCGATGCGTCTTCCGGCCCGAGAATCTCCTCGGCTTCCGTCCGCCTCCGCGGAGGCTTCGATGGATTGGGACGCGTCGAGCGGTTTGGACTCATTCCACGAAGTTGTAGGGCGGCCACGGTCCGGTCAGCGACATCGCTATCCCGGCGCCGCGCAGGTCGCGCGTCCGCTGACGCACCGCCGATCGAAACGCGCCGCTTTTCGCCACTGGAACCAGAAATGCCGCGTCGAGCAACAACCGCGAACCGGGCGCCGCCCGTTCAAGGCTCGTGCGCCGCTGCGCGGCGGCCGCGAGCCGTGCGATCGACTTATACATTTGATCCGCCGCGCCCCGCGCGTCTTTCACACGCGTGCGATTGATCCCAAGCACGTCGCGTTTTCTCGCGAGAAATTCCGTGCCGCTGCTGACGGGACGCTTGGACACCTTCGCACGCGCGGCCTTCTCATCGAACGTGAGGCGGAGACCCCATTCGACCTTTCCTTCGACCCGCTTGAGAAGACGACGAATGCGCGTACGGTCCGAGTGCACGTGCTGAACGACACGATCGTCGGACGTAAACAGCGTGAACAAATGCATGGGGAGCAGCGCTGGCGCCGACAGGAACAACTCGATCACCTGCTCGTGCGCAATCGCACGAGGACCGACCCAGTCGAGATTCTGCAAACCGCTCGCAAGTGCCGTCTCGCCATAGTCGGCCTCGGGCACGCTCTGCACGATCGCCCATAGATGTTCGCCGACGTCAATCGCACGCAGCTCACGTCCGCCGGGCATGCCTTCGCTGATGCGGCGCATCGTCGGCTGCCTGTTGCTTCGAATCAGGCAGAAGACATAGCTCAGCACGATTAGCGAATCTTACTCGTTCGCGTCGTTCGGGCCGTTCGGATGGTTCGGGTCGCCTGTTTCCTTCGGCCCGTTCGCTTGATGGCTCGCTTGGTCCTCGTTCGCGTGGGCTTCTGAGTGGGAAGCGGAAGGCCCGGCTCCTCGACCGTTACAGCGGCAACCGGCTCGATGTCGAGAACCCGTTCGACCTGACCACGCTCGGTGCCGATGATTCCGTGGGTTGACGGCTGCTGCTCGACGATCGTTGTATGAGGCGCTTGGTCCGGTTCATGAAAATCGCCGGACACGGTCGCTTCGATCTGGAACCGACTCTCCTCGTCGGTTTCGATCGGTGTGCCTGCGCCGAATTCGAGTGGGCCCGAGCCGCCTTCGCGGCGTTCCTTGATTCCGCGAATCCGCGTCAGAAGGTCGCGTTCGAGATCGGCAAACTCCTCGTCGGTGATCTCGCCCAGCTCACGCTGCATCTCGGCGGCCAGTAACTGCTCGCGGAGCGCCGTGTCGTCGTTCATCTCGGCCTCAGCCGCGGTGGTCACGGTCCTGAGAACCCAGGAAATGCCGTCGATCATGAGGGAGTCGAGGAGAAACATTGACCCTAATGCTGCCCGGCGCGCTCCAGTTTCAATCTGATGTTGACGAAGTTGTACGGGGGCCACGGACCGGTGTACTTGAAGGTCAACTTGTCAAAGGTGGACGCGATTTCCTTGATGCGGCGATCGAAGGCGGGCTCCTGATCGCGCTGAACGAGGAACGCGGCGTTCATGATCATCTTGTCGCCAATCGCCCGGTTCACTCGTGAGGCGACCGAGACATCGCGCAGCCGCTGCAGGAACTCTGCGACGTACCGCTCCGAGCGCTGCTGGAGCGCGCCGTCGATGAGTCGGCCGTACTGCATGCGGGCGAAGTAGGTCGACCCCTTCTGTGACGAAATCTCCGTCTTGAGGCGATGGATGTCCTCGTCTTCCTCCTCGATCTGCCGGACGATCTCGTCGCGATCCCAGAGCACCTTGAGACCGTATTCCAGCTTGTCCTGCATCTTCGACAGCACATCGGCAAACGCGTCGTAGGCGGAGCGCAGCAACTCGACGATGTCTTCACGCGTCTTGAAGATGGTGCCGAACGACATCGGAATCACCGTGTGATCGCGCATGACCGTCTCGTTGACGCGCTCGTGCGCCAGCACGTTTTCACGCGTCGAGTCGAGCGGCACCAGTGGAATATCCGAGACGACCGCGGCCATGTCCTTGAAGTTGATCGTATAGACCTCGGGCCACTGCTCGTCCATGCCGATGGCACCGAACTTCAGCGGCTGGCTCGCGCGGATGATGCAGTAGACGTAACGTCCGCGGCCGGCGGCCCGATCAACGTCCGGCAGTGTCGGCTTCGGTGCACGCTCGACGACGCGCTCCACTCGCGTTTCTGTGCCGCGCACCTCTGTTTCGTGCGTGACGCGGGTGACGGCGATGTCGTCCCGCTTTCGCGTTGTCGGTCGCGCGCTGCGGACCGGCGCCGTCCGCGTGGTCCCGCGTTTCATCGACCGTGTCGCCGCCACCGGCCGCGGCCGCGCGGGCGATGGGCGAACGCTGGATTTCCTCGCGGAGGATGGCTTCTGAGCCTTCGGCATGTCGGATCCCTAATGTCAGGCTTTCTTGACTGTGTCGAGCATCCGCCGCACTTCGACAACCAGGTCATCGGGCAGACACGGTTTGGTGACAAACGAATCGCATCCCGCTCTGCGGGCGCCTTCCGATGCGCCCGCCAGCGCGTGTCCGGTCAACGCTACGACCGGAATATGTTTGGTCCGTTCGTCTGCCTTCAACACGCGTGTCGCTTCCCATCCGTCCATACCGGGCAACGACAGGTCCATCAGGATCAAATCAGGACGGAGCGAAAAGGCCTGCGCCACAGCCTCGTTGCCGTTGCGTGCTTCCGCCACGCGGAAGCCGGAGAACTGGAGGTACTCGGCGTACATCTCCCGCGCGTCCTGGTAGTCGTCCACAACGAGAATCAGGGGGGCGTCTGGTTGCGTCATTGTTCCGTTTCGACAGGCATCGTCAGCGTGAACGTCGAGCCGACACCCATCGTGCTTTCAAGCGTGATCCGTCCGCCGAGCGCCATCGCGAGGCGGCGACAGATGGCGAGTCCAAGACCCGTGCCGCCATACTGACGCGATGGCGAGTCGTCCACCTGCCTGAAATCCTCGAAGATTTTCTCGTGATTCTCTGGTGAAATGCCGATCCCCGTGTCCGCTACGGCGACACTCGCTGTCCGCTCTGCCGGGCTATATGCCACCGTAATGCGAATGCCGCCCTCATGCGTGAACTTCAAGGCATTGCTCAGCAGGTTCACGATGATCTGTTTCACCTTCTGCCTATCACTGTAAACGGTCGGCAGGTCGGGCCATAGTCTTGGGGCCACGGTCAGCTTGGATCGCGAAATCACCGGATCGAGCTCGGTCATCACTTCCGGGACAAGCTCGTTGAGGTTGAACTCGCTGAGCTGCATCGGCATCTTGCCGGCCTCGATACGGGTGATGTCGAGGATCTCGTTGATGATCGTCATCAGATGGCGGCCGTTCGAGTCGATGCGCTGCAACTGGCGCTTCACGGCGGGCAGGAGATCGCCTGCCACTCCCTGCAGCAGCATATGCGTATAGCCGAGAATCGCGTTCAGCGGCGTCCTGAACTCGTGCGACATGTTGGCGAGGAACTGCGACTTCAAACGTGACGCCTGCTCGAGCTCGATCGCCTGGCGACGGAGCAGTTCGTTCTGCGTTGCGAGTTCGGCGGTGGCGGCCTGAACGCGGGCCTGCAGTTCGTCGGACGCGGCTTTCAACTGCTCATACAACCGGGCGCGTTCGAGCGCCTCCCGTCGATCGTGCAGGATGGTGACGACCGCGGTCAGCTCGCCCGTTTCGGTGAGCACCTTTCCGGCAATCGCCTCGACCGGAATCGGCTCACTCGTTCCCGGATTCATCAAACCGATTTCACCCCGCCGGATTTCGCCCGGTCCTGTCTCTCCGAGCAGCAGGCCTGAAATGAAGGACGAGAAATGCGCGTCATTGGCCTGCACGGTGCGCGAGGCCGCTTCGCTGGCGCCCGCGACGACCGTGAAGAGATCCTCTGCGGGCGAGTTCATCATCACCGTCGCGCCCGTGGCATCCGTGACGATGATCGGATCGGCGACCGAGTCGATGATGAGATTGAGTCGGTCGCGCTCGGCGCGCACGGCCGCCTCGGCCACGCGCAGCTTCTGATAGTTCTCCTCAATCTGCTCGGTTGCCCGCCGCAGGTCGGTGATGTTGCGCAGCACCGAGACGACGCCCGTGCCTTCGCGCGGATCTTCCACCGCGGTCGACAGCACTTCGAACAGCAGATCCGATCCGTCGCTTGGATCGACGAGCAGCAGTTCGCGCGCCTCCGGATTCCCTTCGACGGCCGACCGCGAGAGCGCCGCCGAAAACAGCATGTTGTTCAATTCAACCGCGCGTCGCCGCCCTTCGCTTTCCTCCTCGCTCGCCGCAAACAACTTTTCCGCACGCGCGTTGGCGACAATCAGCTTGCCTTCGATATCGGTCAGCATGATCGGGTCGGTGACGGCGTTGATGATGGTGAAAAACAGCGTCCGCTCGCGCCGCAGCTTGCGTGCTTCCTCCGCGAGGCTGCCACGCCCGCGGACTTGATCGATCTTCTGGCCCAGCACCATGACCAGCCAGTTGATGTCCGCGCTGATCGCCGGCGCGCGCAGCAATAACAATCCGGGCGCCAGGTCTTCGCGCTCGCCGACGTTGCCGCCCCGCACGCCAAGCGGAATCGCGGTGAACGCGCCGCGGCCGAGCGGCGTCGGCGCGGCATGTCCGTTGGGCCGGTAGGAGCGAAACGGGACGGGGCGCGACGACTGCAATGCGCCGATCAGCGGATCGTAGGTATCCGACAACGGCCACGAGAACAGCTCGATATCGTCGCTGGCGACACCGTAGGCGGCAATGCCCACCAGCATGTTCGATTCGGCGTCCACGGCAAGGCACGCAGACTGCTTGACGCCGGCGTAACGCGCGAGCCACTCCAGGCTCATGTGCGCGCAGCGAAGAATGTCTTCGTGATGGGCGAGGTAGTTTTCGAGCAGTTCAAGGCGTGCGGCGTGGTTGACGCCACTGCCAATCGGTCGAGAAAACGTCCGCGCCTGAAGCGAGCTCATGTTCTAGCTGTGGTCCGTGGCCTAAGGGCGCCGCCCCCGCAGCGCCCGACCGTTCATTTGCGCCGGCGGGTTCGCGCTGCTGGAGCCGGCGCTCCTTCCAACTGGGCGCGCAGCGAAACGTTTTCCGCGGCGATCTCATCGTACGGGCGTGGAGCTTCGATGGTCGGACGTGCCGCTGACTGGGCCGCACCGATCGCGTCGGAGTACTTCAAGTAGGTATCGATCGAGGCGACGACGACACGGGCTTCGACGGTGATGAGATCGATCCCAACGAGCGACACACGCACCCAGGCATCGATGACGATTCCCTTGTCGAGAACGCGGTCAAGAACGTCGATGAGACTTGTTCCGCCAGCAGCACGTTCGACGGCCATCGTGAAGACTCCTTAATCGGGTATCAGT
>DASTZI010000158.1:0-6056 GCA_035764385.1 Vicinamibacterales bacterium | reverse complement strand
AACGATTCCGCAGCAGTACGTCGCGCCACCGGCGGACCAGATGCTCCAGCCCGGCGAAACAGATACACATGCGTCGCCACGAACGCGAAAATCAGAGCTGGCAGCACGAAGACGTGCGCGACGAAGAAGCGCGAGATCGTTAAGGTGCCGAGCTCATTGCCACCGCGTACAAACGCTTTGATCCATGGTCCAACGACCGGGAGCACGAAGATGTTGGTGCTCACCGCCGTCGCGAAGTACGCCTTCTGATCCCACGGCAGCAAGTACCCGGTGAATGCCATCGCGAGCATCAGCGCGAACAGCACGCACCCTGACAACCACAGTAGATGACGCTGCCCTTTGTAGGAGCCGAAGAGAATCGTCTGCGCGATGTGGAGCAACAGCACGATGATGATGGCGCTCGAACCGTACACATGGATGCTGCGGACGAATGACCCGGAAGATACTTCCTTGACGATGTAGGCGACTGTGGTGTGCGCGTGATCGGCCGATGGAACGTAATAGAGTGCGAGAAACACCCCAGTGATCACCTGCGAGATGAACAGGAATAGCAGCCCCGATCCGAAGACGTACGCGAAGCTCGCGCCGCCGGGGATTGGCTCGTCGAGTGCGGCCTGAAGGAGGCGGCGGATGCCGGTCTGGCGATCCAGCCAGTCGGCCAACCGCCGAATCATGCGATGACCTCTTTGGTCGGTACGAGCTGGCGGAAGTACTGGTAGCGGACTTTCAACCGTCCGTCCTCGACCATCGCGTCCAGTTCATCCATCCCACGCGGCGGCGGGCCGGATAGCAACCGACCGTCGGCAGAAAACACACCGTTGTGGCAGGGACAGACAAACTGGCGCCGATCCTCATTCCACCCGATCGAACATCCCAGGTGCGGGCAGACCGCTGAGAGGACGTGAGGCCGCCCGTCGCTGCCCTTCACGACGTAGATCGCCTTATCAGACAACACCTTCCGCCAGCCGTCGCGCTGCTCGATGGTGATTTGCACCCTGGCCGGTGCGGTCAGGGCGGCGAAGTCCTTCGCGGGTCCGGCGTCGGACCACAGAACCTGCGTTGTCGTCCGCCACAGTGGGTCCAGGGTCAGGCGAGTCAGCGGAATCGACAGGATGGCACCAACGGTGGCAGTTCCCATCGCGAGCAGCGCTCCCAGGAACGAGCGCCGTGTCTCCGTGGGCCGAACGGAACTGAAGGTGACCTCCGACACGTCACCTACTTCTTCTTGAGCGTGACCAGGTAGGCGACCAGCGAGTCGACCTCGTCCTTCGTCAGGTCGGTATAGGCCTTCATCGGCGGCTTGCGATCGATGTTGGCCTTCGCGGCCATCTCCGGAGCGTTGGTTATCCACGCGCGGATGTCGTCCTTGGACAACTTCGCACCGACGCCATCCAGCTCCGGCCCTTTCTTGTTACCGGCGCCGTTCACGAGGTGGCAGACCGTACATTTCTTTTCGGTAAGCAGCTTTTCACCCGCGGCCGCTGTTGCTTGCTGCGCGACAGCCGGCATTGTCCAGACACCGAGTAGTAGAACGAACAATAGGGTGCGCATCATGGTTTGAAATCTCCGCGACCGCGGCTACAACAAACGTACCGCACAGGTTCGAGTCGAAGAACGCGGATTGGCTCCCGCACACCGCGAAACTTTCCCCAGCGCCACGAGAAATTCCCCATCCCGCGCGGTGCATGCACGGAACCAGCAGTTGTCTGTTTTCAAATGACGCCCTTTCTGCGATAACAGTTCACCGCACCGTTTTTTGCACGGCGGGGCGCGATCCGTCGTCCATCATGCCTGACGCACCACACAGGAGCGTTGCTAACGTGTTGATTCGTTTGACTGCCCCACTCGAGATCACCGCCATGGTCGTGGCGATGACGTTGATGACGCATTCATCGGCCGACGCGCAGCGGCTGAAGCCGGTGGCGGTTCACGCCGCACAGTCGGCGAGAGCCGGTCAGGCCACCGCTCCGCCGGCGACCAATCAGTACGTCGGCGAGAGCACGTGCGTCACCTGTCACGACCAGAAGTACACGGGAACCGCTCACGGACTGCAGTCGAACGAGCGAACGCCGGCCGCCAACATGGGATGCGAAAACTGCCACGGCCCGGGGAAGGCACATGTCGACGGCGGTGGCGACCCGTCACTAATCGTCAATTTCAAGACGATGAGGCCGCAGGAAGCGAGCACATATTGCGTGACGTGCCACGACCGAGGGACGCACGCGCTATGGACTGGCAGCCAGCACGATCAGCGGAACGTCGGCTGCATCACCTGCCACAGCGTCCACGATCCGAAGGGCGATCATCAGTTGAAGGCCGCGTCGCAGATGCAGTTGTGTGCGACCTGCCACCAGGCCATCGTCAACAAGCAGTTCCGGACGCATCACATGCCCGTTCGCGAGGGTGAGCTCGTCTGCGGCTCATGCCACAACCCTCATGGCTCGCAGAACGTCCGGCTCCTGAAGGTCGGCACCACGATTGACGAGAGCTGCACCAGCTGCCACGCCGAGAAACGCGGACCGTTCCTGTGGGAACACGCGCCGGTTGCCAACGCCTGCGTGACGTGCCACGACCCGCATGGCAGCAACAACGAACGGCTGCTCGTCGCCAAGCGGCCGTTCCTCTGCCAGCGGTGCCACGTTACCTCTCGGCATCCGCCGACCGTCTACGAAGGGTTCCTCCTCAACAACTCCACGAACGCCAACAAGATCATCGGGCGTTCCTGCACGGTCTGCCATCAGCAGATTCACGGCAGCAATGCGCCGTCCGGGCAGTTCTTCCTGCGCTGAGGAGGAGCCATGCGTAGATCAGTCGCGTTCGCACTCGCCGCCCTGCTGACCGCCGCTGCCGCGTACGCACAGCGACCGTCGTTGCAGCCTGCACCCGAACTGGTGCCCGAACCGCGGCCACCGGCCGGTGAACCGGCGCCGACCGCGGCGCCAGCCACCTTCGGGACGATCGATCTCGGCTTTCGAGGCACAACGACAACAGGGGATGCCGCCGAGTACGAACGCTATCGCGACCTTCGTACCGGTTCGTGGTCGCGACTCACCTTCGACAAGACCACCGACAGGTACTTGTTCGGCGCTGCGGCGCAGAACATCGGCTATCGCGATCAGCGGTTTGGAGCCAATTACATGGGCGGGAAGGGTTGGCTCGACGGAGCGTTCGAATCAATTCCGCTCAACTACAGCAATCTGACAAGCACGCCGTGGGTGGAACAGACGCCAGGGCAGCTCACACTCGACGTCGCGGCGCGTCAACTGGTACAGGCCGGCAGTGTCGTCGGTGTCCCGCAGACCGCCGCCCAGCTCCTGACGCCGTCGATCTATCGGAGCATTGCCAATCCGCTCGTGCTGGAGTCGCTGCGTCAGACGGGTGCGGTCGCGGGCGCGTACGAATTCTCCCGCAACCTGACGCTCGATGGCGCCTTCTTGTCGTCCGCACGTTCGGGGCACCAGCCCTGGGGCGCTTCGTTTGCGTTCAACGTCGCCAATGAAGTGCCGCTCGCGGTCAACAGCCGCACCAACGACGCGAACGCCGGGATCGAGTGGACCCGGCCGCGCGGCATGTTCCGGCTCGGATGGTATGGCTCGTTTTACGACGACCACATCAACGAATTGGTCTGGGACAATGCGTTCCGCTCGACCGACACAAACCCGTTCGATCCAAACGGATATAGCAACGGAAATGGCCCCGCACGCGGCCGCATGTCCGTGCCGCCGAGCAACATGCTGAACCAATTCACTGGGCTCGGGATGTTCAAGCTTCAGCCGCGAACGGTCATCAACGGCGCCCTCTCGTTCACGCGCATGAGCCAGAACGATCCGCTCATCCCGTGGACGATCAATCCCGTCATCCAGACTCCGGCAGTCATCGCCGCGTTTCCGAATCTCGCTGCCGTACCACGCGCCACCGCGGAGGCGAAAGTCGACGGACTCAACGCGATCCTGAACTTCACGTCGCGGCCCAACCGCCTCGTTGGCATCACCGCTCGCTATCGCTACAACAATCACGACAACAAGACGCCGCCATTCAACGGCACGCAATACGTCCGCTTTGACGCGGTGCCGGAAGCGACTGGAGGCTTCTCCGAACAGTTCGACATCGTCGAAAACCTCGCCGACGTGAACGTCAACTTCAACGTGCTGCGGTACACCACGTTGCGCGTCGGCTATGGCTTCGATTCGTTCGACCGCACCGGACGCTCATTCAGCAACATGACCGATCACACGTTCCGTACATCGATCGACACGATCGGCAACCAGTGGGTCACCATCCGTGCGCTCTACGAGTTCACGGATCGGACGGGCTCAGGGTTCTCCGAAGACGCGCTCGAGGATGGCGGCTCTCAGCCGGGGCTTCGCTTCTACGACGAGGCGGACCGTACCCGCAATCGCGGCACGCTTCTGTTCGACGTCACCCCTACAGGCATGGTGGATCTGACGTTCTCGCTGGCCGCGGGCTCCGATACGTACGGCGGCCCAGGACACGAGTTCGGGCTCCTGGACAGTAACGTTCAGACGTACAACGTCGGCATCAATTTCTATCCGTCCACCGTCGTCAGCTTCGGCGCCAACTACGGGCGCGACCACTTTGACTCGAACCAGAAGTCGCGCAACGCGAACCCACCGCCCGATCCACAGTTCACGGATCCGAGCCGCGACTGGATGTTGAAGAACACGGAAAACGTGAACAACTTCAACCTGTATGCGGATCTGCCGAAGCTGGCGCGAAAAACCACTGCACGGGTGAACTACGACTTCATGGACTCGGACAATGCGTTTGTCCACAGCGGACCGCGAATCCTATCGCTGGCCGCTGCCGGCCAGTTCATTCCGCTGCCGAACGTGACGAACAGCTGGCACCGGATCGCGGCCGACGTGCAGTACTTCTTTGTCCCACGCATCGGCGTCGGCGTGGACTACTGGTACGAGCGCTTCAATGTCCGGGACTTCGATACGATCGATATCCCCGGACAGCCGGGAGCGCCGCGCATCGACTATCTGGGAGAGATCTCGACGGGATACGGCAACCGGCCGTACCGCGGCAACACCGCTTTCGTCCGCTTGCTTTACCTGTTCTGATGCACCCCGGGCGCAGGGCCCGCGGAGCGCTCGCTGTCACCGTACAGAACGAAATACCAGCTTGGTAGTAAGATCCCCGCTTCTTTTTGACGGTACTAAGATCCTCGTCCGTCCGATCATGGCGGTCAACCTCGGAGGAGTGCCATGGACGATCGGCACACTCACTGTTGTTTCGACGTTCCTGACCGGGATCTGAACGACGTCCAATGCTGGTTCGCTGCGATCGTGGATTCCTCGAACGACGCGGTTATTTCGAAGAGCCTGGATGGCGTGATCTCAACGTGGAACGCAGCCGCCCAACGATTATTTGGGTATTCGCCGGAGGAAGCGATTGGGCAACCAATCACGATCATTATCCCCCCTGAGTTGCACGACGAAGAGACACACATCCTGAACCGGTTGCGAACTGGTGAACGGATCGAAAACTACGAAACGCGTCGTGTCACGCGGGACGGACGATATCTGGATGTCTCTCTCACCATCTCTCCTGTCACAGATGCGCGAGGCAACATCCTCGGCGCTTCCAAAATCTTGCGGGACGTCACGGAAAGCAAACGGACCCACATGGCGTTGCGCGAAAGCGAGCAACATCTGGCGAACGAGATTGCCGGCGCCAGAACATTGCAAGCGATCAGCACGCGTCTGATTTCTGAATCCACCCAGGAATCGCTGTTTACGCAGATCGTTGACGCAGCAATCGAGCTGATGTCCGCTGACGCGGGCAGCATCCAGATGCTCGCGCCGGACGGACAGTCGCTGACGCTCCTCGGCTGCAAGAATTTCCACGTCAAATCAGCGGTGTTCTGGCAAAGGGCCACAGCCGAAGCGAGCAGCACCTGCAGCCGGGCACTCCGCAGCGGCCAGCGTGTCCTGGTCCCAGATGTGGAGAAATGCGATTTCTTGGTCGGTACGCAGGATCTGGACGAGTTACGTCGCTCTGGCATCCGCGCAGTACAGTCGACTCCGCTG
>DASTZI010000157.1:0-2697 GCA_035764385.1 Vicinamibacterales bacterium | reverse complement strand
CGGTTTTGTTAACTTGTTCACACGCCTATGAGACAGACGAGCGACACACTCGCAATCATCCTCGGCGGCGGCCAGGGCACACGCCTCTTTCCGCTGACCGCGACTCGGTCCAAGCCGGCCGTTCCCATTGGGGGCAAGTACCGCCTCATCGACATCCCGATCAGCGGCTGCCTGCACGCGGATATCCGGCGGATCTTCGTCCTGACGCAGTTCAATTCCGCGTCGCTCAACCGACATATCTCGGGCACTTACCGGCTCGATCGATTCTCCGGAGGATTCGTGGAAATCCTTGCGGCGGAGCAGACGCCGGACAACCCCAACTGGTATCAAGGCACGGCGGACGCCGTTCGCCAGGCGGCGCGGCACTTCAGCCAGCATCCGGCCGAGTACGATCTCATCCTCGCCGGCGACCATCTCTACCGGATGGACTATGCCGACCTGGTCGACGCGCATCGACGATCGGGCGCCGAGATCACTATCGCGGCTCAGCCCGTCGACGCCGAGACCGCGACGCAGATGGGCATCTTCAGGTTCGACACCGACGGCAACATCATCGCTTTCGAGGAGAAGCCCAAGCCGGCGCGTCTGGAGCAGATCGGTCGCAGCATTCCGGATGGATCCACCTTCGCCGATCACACCGACGCGCAGCCCTTCATGGCGTCGATGGGCGTCTACGTCTTTACCCGCCGCGTGCTGCTCGACATGCTCGAGCACGAGCCGGGTCATGACTTCGGCCGATCGCTGATTCCCAACGCGCTCGGACGCTTCAGGGTGAAGCCGTACTTGTTCCGCGGCTACTGGGCAGACGTCGGGACCATCGAGTCCTTCTATGAGGCCAACATCATGCTCGGGCGCCTCGACTCGCCGTTTCACTTCTGGGATCGCGAGCGCCCGATCTACACGCACCTGCGGCACCTGCCGGGCTCGCTGATGCCGGAAGCTCGCGTCCGCGACTCAATCGTGTCCGAGGGATGCTATCTCGCCGGATGCGACATCGACGGGTCGGTCGTCGGCGTTCGCATGTGCGTGCGAGAAGGCTCGCGCATCACGCGCTCGGTGCTGCTCGGCGCCGACTACTACGAGTACGGCCTCCCCGCCGATCAGACTCCCGGCCTGGGGCTCGGGCGCAACGTCGTGCTCGATCGCGTGATCGTGGACAAGAACGCGCGCATCGGTGACAACGCGCGACTGGTCAACGAGCAGCACGTCGAATCGGCAGATGCCGACGGGTACTACATCCGCGGCGGAATCATCGTGGTGCCGAAGGGCGGGGTGATTAGACCGGGGACCGTTGTGTGATCTCTGTAATGCAGAATGTTGAATGCAGAATGCAGAAAAGAGCAGGTCTTCTGAATTCTGAATTCTGAATTCTGAATTCTGCATTACAAACGTCAGTTTAGAAGGATGGCGCTCCGCCGAGTGATGAAGAGATCTTCGCGCGCAATGCCTTGAGCGTCGCATCCGAGCCTTCGAACAGATCGTCCGGGTACTTCACTTCCCTGATCATCGCCTTGTAGATCGCGTCACTCTGATAGAGGTTGAGTCCCAAGCCAGCGAGGTACTGCAGCTTGAGGTTCCGATCGGTGTTGACGATCGCATCGCTCAGCCACGTCTGCATGTCCGATCGGCGGCCGGCGTAGGTCCCGAACAGATCGACGGCCGAGAAGATGCCGATTTCGCGCAGGGACTGTGCGATCGCGGCGTTGGCCGGATCGTCGAGCCGTGTCTGCACCGTATCGACGTTGATTTTCCCGCCGTCCATCTGACCGAAGAGCACGAGGTCGTAGCCCTGCCCGTTGACCGTGTTGGCGAACACGGCACCGTTCGGGAACGCCTCGAGGAAGGTGCCGACTTCACTCTTCACTGCCGCATCGGTGCTCTCGTACAACTGCACGAACAACGTGACGACACCGCCCGGATTCAGGTGGCTCTTGACCACTTGAAAGAATTCGCGCGTGTAGAGCGTGGCGGCGCCCTTGACCCACGGATCGAGCGGGTCGGACGTAATCGCGTCGAACTTCTCGTTGGTCGTCAGCAGGTAATGCCGCGCATCGTCCAGATGCACCTTCACCTTGGGGTTGGCGACGACGTTGAAGTTGTGTTGCGCGAAATGGGTGGAGACCACGCGGGGAACGAGTGGCTCGATCTCGGCGATCGTCTGGTCCTTGACGAGCGGATCGATGGAGACCGCGCCAGCCGTGACTCCCGCACCGCAACCGATGACGAGCACCTTCGTCGGCGTCTTCGGCACGAGCGTCGTGATGTGCCCGAGCATGCGCTGCAGGCGCATGTCCTGCGGCTCGCTGGATGCCTGCACCTTGCCGGCGTTGTGATAGTTCAGCACGCCGGTTGGCGTTCGCGAAACGGCAACGGAAGCCGTGACGCCTTCACCCACGTATACGATCTCGTTCTGCCCGACCCACGTCGCGGTATAGCGGCCGTACGCGACGAGCAATCCAGGTAGCGGCGGCACCGTGCGCGCGAGCAGACCGGCAACGAGCGCAATACCAATCACGACCACCGGCGTTGACGTCAGCGCACTGCGTCGCTCACCGGTCGCCGGCATCAGCATGAGCAACCCCGACATCGCGGCCACACCGATCAGCACCTGCTGGGTGATCTGACTGCCAACGGTGCCAACGAGTCCCAGGCTGGTAACCAGCGCGCCGACAATCGCCCCGACCGTGTTGGCCGCGT
>DASTZI010000156.1:0-26574 GCA_035764385.1 Vicinamibacterales bacterium | reverse complement strand
GGCCGCTGGATCGTACGAGCGGGCAGCACGACCCGCACATCATTCCCGAAGGGTTGCCAGGCGCGGGCAACCTGCTGGTCTTTGATAACGAGGGTCCGGCCGGGTATCCAAACCTGCCGTTGGCGGTGACTGGTGGGTCTCGCGTCTTGGAGATCGATCCGGTCAAGAAAGAGATCGTGTGGCAGTACACGGGCGAAGATTCAGGCGGTCCCGGTTGGTCGTTCCGGAGCACGCACATCAGCGATGCACGACGTCTGGCCAACGGCAACACCTTCATCGACGAGGGACAAAGAGGTCGCTTGTTTCAGGTGACCCGAGACGGCGAAATCGTCTGGGAATATGTGAATCCGTACCCGCGGCGTGGCAGCGACGCAAGAACCGGCCGCACTACGACCAACTATCAGCTGTACCGTGGGCAGCCTGTGCCGTACGAATGGGTACCACCCGGAACGCCTCATTCGGAAACGCCCGTCGTCGCGCAGGAGAACAGTCGATTTCGGGCTCAATGAAAATCGGAAAGCCGCCGGTCGACGCGTGGCCCACGTATCACCAGCGAGTCGCGCGTCGGTTACGATCCCGCTTTCGGTCGCGCGATATCCGTATACATGCGGTTCCCGTCGGGAAGGATGATGTAGAAGAGCGAGCCGCCTCTGGCACCGTCCTTCATCGGATGCACGACGGCGGTAATCCGGTCTCCCGCCTTCAGCGTGATCCGGGTCCAGCCCTGGCGCGTCATGATGTTCGTGCTGCCAGCGGCTTCCAAATCCCACGTCCCAGTGAGCGGCGCGGCGACGTCGGGCCCTGCATCGACCTTCATGACGACGTGCACGTGCGGGTTCGACCATCGATACTCGACAACCGTGCCCGCCATCGTGAGATTCTTGTCCATGTCGAACAACGCGAAGGAGTGATGGGCGAAGCCAGGCGTCGCCACGGTCACGATCAGCGCGAGCGCGCAGCCGGCAAGTCGGATCATGGGCAGCTCCCTCGATGAGGCGTGTTGAACACGAATGTGGAATCGGTTCCACATTCGCCGCAAACTATAGTGAACTCCCTTGTCGAAGAGCAAGCACGATTTGGACTAGCCTCTTGTGGAACCGATTCCATTGATGGCCGCACGCAAACTGCGAATGGGCATGATTGGCGGTGGTGAAGGCGCCTTTATCGGGGGCGTCCATCGCATCGCCGCGGCACTGGACCAGCAGGTTGACCTCGTCGCCGGCGTGTTCTCGCGCGACTGGGCAAACACCAGCGCGACCGGGCAGCGGCTCTTTATCGATCCGGCGCGCCTCTACCGCAGCTACGACGAGATGGCCGAACGTGAGGCCGGCCTCCCGCCGGACCAACGCATCGATTTCGTCGCCATCGTGACGCCCAATCACGCGCATTTCGGTCCGGCGAAGACGTTCCTCGAGCGCGGCTTTCACGTCATCTGCGATAAACCGCTCACGACAACAGTCGACGAGGCGAATCAGCTGGTGCAGCTCGTTGAACGGACACAGCTCGTGTTCGCCGTGACCTACAACTACACCGGCTATCCTCTCGTCCGGCACGCCAGAGAGCTGTTTCGCTCGGGAGAGATGGGCGTCGTACGGAAGGTGCTCGTCGAATACCTTCAGGATTGGCTCGTGCTGCCCCAGGAGAACCGCGGATCGAAGCAGGCTGCGTGGCGGACCAACCCCGCAGAATCTGGCGTTGGCGGTGCGATCGGCGACATCGGGACACATGCGTTGCATCTGGTGGAGTACGTCACCGGCGAATCGGTCGTCGAGTTGTGCGCGGACAAGAGCACCTTCCTGCCTGGCCGAACGCTCGATGAAGATGTCAATGCGCTGTTACGGTTTCGCGGCGGCGGCAAGGGCGTGCTCACCGTGAGCCAGATCGCGACCGGCGAGGAGAACGCCTTGCGTTTGCGGATCTACGCGTCGAAGGGCGCGATCGTCTGGGAGCAGGAGAATCCGAACTACCTGGAGCTGTATCGACATGGCGAACCGCGGCAGACGCTCACCCGCGGCCGCACCGAGTACCTTTCCTCCGAAGCGGGTGCAGCCACCCGGATCCCATGGGGACATCCCGAGGGGTATCTCGAGGCGTTTGCGAATGTCTACCTCGGCGCCATTCATGCCATCCGGCGCCACGTCGACGGCGCGCCGATTTCGCAGATGGCGTACGACTTCCCGTCCATCCATGACGGCTACCGCGGAGTGCAGTTCATTCACCGCGCGGTGGAATCGGCAAACGCCGGCGGCACGTGGGTCAGGCTGTAATGTCGATCCATCCGATCAAACGAAAGCCGAATATCTCGATCGTCGCGAAGCATGCGGGCGTGGCTGTCAGCACCGTCTCGCGATTTCTGAACGGCCACTATGTCAGCGCCGATGCACGTTCGCGCATCGCGGCCTCCATCGCGGAACTTGGCTACAGTCGATCGTCAACCGCGCGGAATCTCAGCCTCGGCCGCCGCGGGTCAATCGGGGTGGTCGTCGATTCGAGTCAGGACCCGTGGTTCACGCGGCTTCTCGCAGGGATCGAGGAAGAGCTCTCGCGGCATGATTGCAGCCTCATGCTTGCCAGCACCGAACTGACGGGCAAGTACGACCCCACGATCGTGTTCGAATGGGTGCGCGAGCACAAACTGGACGGCCTCGTCTTGGCGAAATCGCAGCGCCGCGATCGTGCGCTGATCCGTGAAGCCGTCAACGCCCAGCTGCCGACGGTGCTGATCGCCCCGGATGAAACGGCACCGCATGTTCAGCTCGTTCGTTGCGACAACCGCAGTGCCGGCGTGGCTGTGGCCAATCACCTGATCGACTTCGGTCACCGAACAGTGGCGTTCGCGGGCGGACCGGCGCACTCAACCGATTCCAAGCATCGGCTCATGGGTCTGCGCGAGGGTCTCGCGGACCGGGACATCGTGCTGCCGTCAGAGCTGATTTTTTCGTGCGGCAGCTGGGAGGCGGACGCCGGTGCGCAATTCGCGGAAGCGTACTTCGAGCGCGACCCCGGCGCGACCGCGGTCGTGCTGGCGAACGACGCGCTTGCGTCCGGATTCATGCGTGTGGCCCACAAGGCGGGCGTGCGGATACCCGGTGACCTCTCCATCGTCGGCTTCGACGGATTGCCGGAAGGCGAGCGTCTCTGGCCGGCGCTGACGAGCGTCGCGCAGCCGATGCGTGAGATGGGGGCGGCGGCTTGTCGTCGGCTGTTCGAGGTGATCGAGACGCCAGGTCAGGTACAGACCATCGAATTTCCCATGCGTCTCGTGGTCCGGGAGAGCACAGCCGTCGTGCGAACTGCCGCGCGATCGGTCGCCGCAGGTTAATCGACGCAGGACTAGGCGGACATTCAGGTCCGCCTGACGTTCAACTGCGGTACGCCTGCCGCCCGACTCCCTGTACCGGAATGTTCTGAGAGGGCAGCACCTCGTGCTGCAGCGCGTACATACACGCCGCGGCCTCGTCGATGGCGCGAACGAAGGCAATCGATCCTTGCAGGATCGGCATCACACGTTCCCGCTCTTGCACGCGAGCCTTCGGGTATTCGTGTTCGACAATCAGGTTCGTGCGCGCGACATCGATCGGCAGCAGTTCGCGCGCGGCGAGTTGATGGTCGAGCCAATCGACCGTCCGATTCTGCAGGTAGCCAAGCGGATCGTGCCGCGCGGTGCCGGGCAGTTCGTGTTCCGCAATGACTGTCTGCTTTTTCCAGGCGTTCACCTGATCAGTCGCGTGTGGTGAAGGACGACCGTCGATCCAATCACCCCGCTGCATGGTTTGGCCACCATAGCCCCATGCCGCCACGCCAGCAGCGTCGATGACCTGCCCCTTCACATGGAAACCGTCGACGAGGAACGCGTACCCGTGATCCTTGAGGTACTGGAAGACCGAGCGCGTGTCCTGCCCGATCAAGATTGCATGGGACGGGTCGTAATACACGCGGAACTGATCGCCGACGCCGTGACGTTCGCAGATCCGGTGTAGTGCCATCCACGCTGCGGGCGTATAGCCGATGTTGTTGTGCCAGTTGTCCGCGGTTGTCCACCCGGGCATCGGACATTGCTCCACCCGATACGTCAGGCCGCGGTCTTTGGCGGCGCGCAGCAGCGGCACGAAGTGCTCCTCGAAATCCGACAGGTTCTCGTCAAGGCTGTGCTGCTGATTGCGACCGATGAAACCGCAGACGGCGTTCACGCCAAGCAGGACCGCCGCGTCGAACACCTTGAGCAGAAATTCGTGCTTCCGCCGGCGCACTGCCGAATCGTGGTGCAGCAGATTATCGAAGTAGGCGACGTCCGACACAGGAACGCCCGTCGACTTTACTGCCGCTTCGACTCGTCGCGCTCGCTCGCGGCTGAAGGGTTGCCGAAGATCCAATGTGTTCGCGACAGGATCGAGCATCGCTTCCGGCGGCACGTCTCCTTCACTGGGATGAAAGGCCGTGGATACCTGGAGGACATCGGCGCCAAGGTCGCGCGCAAACGCCAGCCATTCCTCGATCGCAAGGTCGGGATCGACGTCCCGCCGGTCGCGCGGCGTGAGCTCCTGCAGCGCCGCCGACAGCACGCCAACTTTCATCGTTCGCGGTTCGAACCGCCGCGTCATGATCAGCGCACCCCAAGCAGGACTTCCATCGTGAGCTGATCGAGCCGTTCGTAGCCAAGGCCCTTTGACGCGAGCGCGACCCGATCGAACTCGCGCGTCAACAGGCTCTCGCGATGGGCCGCCGAATATTTCGGTGCCGTGCTGCCGTTCCCGTTCGCGTTGACCATCGCTTGTATCTCGGTGTCCCGATTCCATCGGCACGCACGCTCCCTGAGAATCAAATACGTGCGCATGCACCCGCGCGCGAAGTCGCGCACGCCCTCGTAGTCTTCGGTTCTGTAGGCGTGCGCGTCGAAGTGACGCGGCCCGTCGTAGCCGACGTCCTCGAGGAACTTGACGAGCCAGAACGTCGATTTGAGATTCGCGGCGCCGAGGCGGAAATCCTGATCGTAGCGACCGGGCATCTGGTCGTTCAGGTCGATGTGAAACAGCTTGCCGGCTTCCCACGCCTGCGCGACGATGTGCAGGAAGTTCAGCCCTGCCATCTGCTCGTGCGCGACCTCAGGATTGACCCCCACCATCTCGGGATGGTCCAGCGTTGAGATGAACCCCAGATATGCGCCGGTGGTGGCCATGTAGATGTCGCCCCGCGGCTCGTTCGGCTTTGCTTCGAGCGCCAACCGGTAGTCGTAGCCGCGATCCCGCGAGTACTCGCAGAGATAATTGACGGCTTCGCGCAGGCGTTTGATCGCTTCATCGGGCCGTCGGCAAGCGTCGGTTTCGGTACCTTCCCGTCCACCCCACAGCACGAAAATCCGCGCGCCGAGCTCCGCACCAAGATCCATTGCGCGCATCGTCTTCTGCAGCGCGTAGTCGCGCACAGCTGGGTCGTTTGCCGTCAACGCGCCGTCCCGAAACGCCGGGTCGTAAAACAGATTCACCGTGGCCATTGGCACGGTGACGCCACTGCGCTCGCACTCCTTCTTGAATTCCCGGACGATGCGGTCGCGTTCGGCGCGCGTGGCGTCGATCGGGACCAGATCGTTGTCATGGAGATTGACGCCCCACGCCCCGATCTCCGCGAGCATTCGGACCGCGTCGCATGGCGACAGCACGGGGCGCACGGCGTCCCCGAAGGGATCCCGTCCGCGGTTACAGACGGTCCACAGACCGAAGGAAAACTTGTGTTCTGGCCGTGGCGTGAATGCGTCGGACATGGCTCCTCAATTGGGCACAAAAGACGTGTGAGTATGCAGCGGGCGCAGCGCCGGGTATAGCCGACGGAAGGTTGTGTAGCGTTCGTTCATGACGCCGACCGTGTCGGGCTCAGGAGAAGCCGCGACAGCAGTGCGGATGAGACGGTGCGAGGCTTCGTCGATGTCGCGCCAGACACCCGCGCCAATCCCGGCGAGCACCGCGGCGCCAAATGCAGCGCCTTCGTCGACAAGCACCGTCTCCACCGCGCGGCCGTACACATCGGCCTGAATCTGTCGCCAGAGCGCGGATCTGGCGCCGCCTCCACCAAGGCGGATACTCGATACGGGGACGTTCAGTTCCGCGAAAATCGTCAGCGTGTCGCGCAGGCTGAAGGCAACGCCTTCGAGCACCGCTCGAATGATGTGCCCGCGATGATGGCTCGCGACGAGACCAACGAGCGCGGCGCGGGCATCTGGATCCAGGTGCGGCGTTCGTTCGCCCATCAAATACGGCGCCCAGAGCACTCCGTCCGCGCCGGCAGGTACGCGTGCGGCTTCCGCAATCATGGCGTCGTAACCGCCGTCTCGCGCGCCGAGCTGGTCGCGCAGCCAGCGCAACGAAAGGCCCGCTGCCTGGGTCACTCCCATGAGATGCCAGCGGTGCGGCGCTGCATGACAGAACGTGTGAAGGCGTCCCTTCGGATCCATCGCGGGGCGATCCGTCGCCGCAAACACAACGCCCGAGGTGCCAATCGTCGCGCTGACCACACCGGGCCGCACGACGCCGATTCCAGTTGCACCGGCCGCTTGATCGCCGGCTCCGGCGACGATGGGTGTGCCTTGTACGAGCCCGGATGCGCTCGCCCCTTCTGCGGAGACAGCGCCACAGACATCCGCTGACTCGAACGCCTGCGGCAACAGCGTAGGATCGATGCGCGCGCCCTCGAGGATTTCGCGCGACCATCGTCGTCGCGCAACATCGAACATCAGCGTGCCCGACGCATCCGTCACATCCATTGCCAGGCTTCCACTCAACCGGAATCGAACGTAGTCCTTCGGAAGCAGCACATGTCGCACACGCCGCCACGCCTCAGGCTCGTGCGTGCGCACCCAGAGCAGTTTGGTCAACGTAAAGTTGGTCAGCGCGGGGTTACAGGTGTGGGCGAGCAGCGACTCAGCGCCGATGGTGGCATTCAGCCACTGGCATTCGCCGTCTGTCCGCTGATCGCACCAGATGATGGCCGGTCGGACCACGTGCAGGTCTGCATCGAGCAACACGGCGCCGTGCATCTGTCCCGAAAGCCCGATCGCGGCGATGCTTCTCGGGTCCACTCGAGACGCCGTTAACGCTTGGTGGAGGGCGGCCTGGCTGGCGCGCCACCAGTCGTCGGGGGACTGCTCCGCCCATCCTGCCTGCGGCGACGCGAACGCCGCATGATCGCACGTCCCCATGCCGAGCACGCGACCGTCGTCAGCGACGACGAGTGCGCGGGTTCCGCCCGTGCCGACATCGACGCCTACGAGCGGCATACGCACCGAGGTGGCGCAACACGCATGTATGGAACCGATTCCATCAAATGGTCGCGCGGCATCTTACACTCGAACCTCGCGCCATCTTCGATGGCTGACGAAAAGGCCCCTCAAAAAAACCAGGAGACGCGCAATTGACAGTGTTATTCGCCCTGCTGTAGTGTCTGGAACCGGTTCCAGGCAGATGACGCTTCCGCTCGCGAGGCGCGGTCGATGAAGCACAGCCGCTTTCGCGTTGACAAACGTAAACGGCTCCTGTAGGTTCTGCAACCGGTTACATTCAGCTGGAGGCGCCATGCGCACTGCTCGGTGGCTCGTTGCGACGTTGATCCTCGCCATTGGTTTAGGCCACGCGGTTGTGTTCGCTCAGGTCACAACCGCCGACCTCGTGGGACGTGTCACTGACAACAGTGGGGCGGTCCTTCCTGGTGTCACGGTGACCGTCACGCAGACCGGCACCGGCGCCACGCGTACACAAACCACGTCGGACACCGGCGATTACGCGTTCAACCTGCTGCCGATCGGCCCCTATGAGATCAAGCTCGAACTCCAGGGATTCAAGGCGCAAGCAGGTCAGGCAACTCTGTCGGCGGGTCAGCGCGCACGCTTCGACGGTCGCCTCGAACTGGGGTCGGTCAACGAAACGATCCAGGTCACCGCTGAAGTGCCGCTGCTGCAGACCGACTCGGTCACGGTCGGCGCACTCCTGACGGACAAGGCGATTCTCGATTCGCCCGCGCCGGAACGCAATATCTATCGCCTGCTGACGCTCGTTCCTGGCGCGACTGAAGGCGCCGTGTCGTCGTCGATCAACGGCACGCGTCCGGACGAACGACGGCAGACGGCCGCGCTGAGCGTCAACGGTGCCGGCGACATCGAGAACAACCAGATGATCGATGGCGCCGACAACAACGAACGGCTGATGGGCACGGCGGGCATCCGCGTGTCGATCGATGCCGTCGCCGAGGTGAAGATTCAGACGAACCTCTACGCCGCCGAAACCGGGCGCACCAACGGCGGCGTCATCAACGTCATCACCAAATCCGGCACGAACAAACTGTCCGGCAGCGCCTACGACTTCGTGCGTCGTGGCCGGTTCGATTCACGTACTTACTTCGCGACCGTCGACCCGGATCGGAAGCAGGATCAATTCGGGGGCAGCCTCGGAGGGCCGCTGAAGACGAACAGGACATTTTTCTGCGCCGATTACGAGGGATATCGCCTGAAGGAAGGGACACCGAACCTGATCACGGTCCCGACGCCGGCGATGCTGCGCGGCGATTTTTCGGCGCTGCTCCCGAACACGATCATCTACGACCCGACGACGACGCCGCGTACGCCGTTTGCCGGCAATATCATCCCCGCGAACCGGATCAGTCCGATTGCACGCCAGCTCGTGTCGCTCTACCCGACGCCGACCACCGCCGGCCTGGTCAGCAACTTTTTCGACCAGACCCGGCGCACGCAGGACTCCGACACCGTCGACATCAAGGTCGACCATCACTTCACCCAGAACGATTCGGCGTTCGTGCGCTACTCCTACAACGGCGTGACAACGTTTACCCCGGGTGCCTGTCCGCTCGTCAACGGCATCGATCCAAGCTGCGTGACGGCGGGCGTGGGTGGCGGCGGCACGTTCCCCGGACCGAACGACACGGCCGTGCACGGCATGCAGGGGAATTACGTGCGGGTACTCAACCCGACGCTGGTGGCGGAGGTGCGCGGCGGCTATCTCAACCTGCGCATCGGATCGTTTCCGCCGAATGAGGGGACGTTCGCATCGGACAAGCTGGGCATCATCAACGGCAACCTGCCGGGTGACAAGGCATCGGGGCTGGCCGCGATTACCGTCACCGGGTACGCCTTCCTCGGCGATCAGGGCTTCCTCCCAATCACCTACCATGACGTCACGAAACAGATCAGTGGGGTCGTCACGAAGACCGCCGGGGCGCACAACGTGAAGATCGGCAGCGCGTTCATCATCCGCGATGCCCAGAAGCGCGGCGTCGGCGGATCCCCATCGGGCAACTACACCTTTGACGCGGCGCTCACCAACAGCGGCCCGCAAGGCTCAGGTGGCAATGCGGTGGCCTCGATGCTTCTCGGCTATCCCACCGCTGCGACACGCAACTTCGAACAGGTGATTCCGAATTACCACTCGCTCGAGCCGAGCGTGTTTGCCCAGGACGACTGGCACGCCCGGTCGTGGCTCACCGTGAATTACGGCGTGCGCTATGACGTCTATACGCCGCTCACCGAGCCGAACGACTACATCAGCAACTTCGACCTGGCGAGCGCGAAGATTCTGGTCGCGAACAAGGATGGCGTGGACCGCGCGGTCAACGTGAAGACGGACTGGAGCAATATCGCCCCGCGCGTGGGCATGTCCGCCACGTTGCCTGCCCGCATGGTGCTGCGAGGTGGGTTCGGTTTGACCTACTTCCCGACCAACATGCATTCGCCCTCCCTCTTCAGAAATCCGCCGTTCATCAGCGCGTACGGCGGCCCGACCATTAATCTCGGTCAATCTGGCGGCGTGCCGACGCTGTTTTTGTCCGACGGGTTCCCGGTGCCGGAGCCGGTCAGTTCGACGAACCCGCCCGGAGCCATTGCCGGCGTCGATCAGAATTTCAAGGCGATGCGGACGCGGCAATTCAACGCGATCCTGGAGAAGGAGGTTGGGGCCAACAACGTCGTGTCGGTCGGCTATGTCGGATCGCGCTCCGACAGAGCCGTCGGGTCAGTGCTCGGCGCGGGCGGCGCGAATTACAATCTGGCTCCGATGGCCGCTGGCAACATTCAGACGCGGCGCCCCTACTTCTCGCGGTTACCGCTGGCTACCAATATCACCATGCGCGAGAGCAAATACCACCAGTGGTACGACTCGCTGCAACTGCAGTTTCAGCGGCGCTACCGTGCGGGCTTGATGTTCACGACGCACTACACGTGGGCGAACGGGGAATGGGACAGCTGGGCGCCCTGGGACATCTCCATCACCGAGAGGTTTCCCAACCCGCTCCTCATTCGGCACCGGTTCGTGGCGACGGTCTCCTACGAGCTGCCGGGGGCAAACCTCGGTGGACCAGCGGGTGCGGTGCTCGGGGGCTGGCAGGCAAACGTCGGCGCGTTCGTGCAGAGCGGGCTGCCCTACGACATCACCAACGCCGTCTCACGCACCAACACCGGTGGGACCGACCGTCCGGACATGGTGTGCGATCCGAATCTCTCGTCGAGTGAGCGGACACTGACCCGCTGGTTCAACACGGCCTGCTTCGTGCCGGAGACGATGCTGACCGCGGGTAATGCGCCGCGCAACGTCATGACCGGCCCGACGGCCAAGCGGCTGGATACGTCGTTCTTCAAGAACATCAGTCTGTCCGGAAACCGGCGGTTGCAGCTGCGGTGGGAGATCTACAACATCACCAACACGCCGATCTTCAACATACCCGGCAATCAGCTCGGTACGCCGACCTTCGGCGTCATTTCCAACGTGGGCAACTCGATCGCCCGGCAGATGCAGTTCGCCGCGCGGTTTACGTTCTGATGTTTCGCAGGTCCTGATGTCTCGCACGGCGTGCTCGCGGATTGCGCTGTTCGTGTTCGCGTCAACGCTCGTGCTGCACGCGCAGGCGGGGCAACAGCCGCCCCGCCCGCCCGACGATCGCATCGGAAATCGATTGGGCGCGACGTCGCCAACCGATCCGGCGGCGATCGACCGTGGCAGGACGTTGTATGCATCCGGCTGTGCCTTTTGCCACGGGGCCGATGCCCGCGGCGCCCAGGGGCCGGACCTCGCGCGATCGCTGTATGTCACCAATGACGAAGGCGGTCGCGTCCTCGGTGAATTCCTGAAGACAGGACGGCCGGCCAATGGCATGCCGCCGTTCCCGACCCTTGCCGCAGGCGACCTGACCGATCTCTCCGCTTTTCTGAAAACGCGTGTTGCCGCGGCCATGAGCAGACCGCCCATGGACCCCGCGTCAATCGTCGTGGGGAATGCCACCGCCGGTGCTGCGTATTTCAATGGAGCCGGCCGCTGCTCGACCTGCCATTCACCGAGCGGCGACTTCAAGGGGATCGGCGCCAAGTACAACCCGCTCGTGCTGCAGGGGCGCATGATCAATCCGCGCGTCGTCGGTGGCGGCCGCGGCGTGACGGTCCCTCCGCCTCCGCCAGCAACGGTCAAGGTGACGTTGCCAGGCGGTAGCGTGGTCGCCGGCCGGCTCGTCACCGTCAACGATTTCTTCGTGACGCTCGTCGACAGCAGCGGTGTGCGGCGGACGATCGAACGTGACAACGACGTTCCCAAGGTCGAGATCTCGGATCCACTGGAAGCGCATCGCCAGCAGATGCTCGTCTACACCGATCAGATCATGCACGACCTGGTCGCGTACCTGGTGACACTGAAATGAAGATACGACTCGTGTCTCCGTGGCTTGGCGCCGGCATTCTTGCCGTTTCGCTCGTGACGCTCGTTGACGGCCAGGCGCAGCTCGATCCCGCGCTTCTTGGCAAGCCACCCGCGGATGCCTGGCCGACCCACCACGGCGATTACTCGGGGCGTCACTACAGCACACTGAACCAGATCAATCAGTCGAACGTGAAGTCGCTCGCGCTCGCGTGGTCGTACCGCGCGAACACCGGCGAGCAAGGCGCGATCAGCGGTGGCGTGGTGGCCAAGGCGCTGCCCATCATCCTCGGCCCGGGCGCGGCGACAGGTGGCCTCCTCAAGTCGACGCCGCTGTTTGTCAACGGCGTGCTGTATCTGTCGTCACCCGATCATGCCTGGGCCATCGACGCGAAGACCGGTAGAGAGATCTGGCACTTCTACTGGCGCACTAGCGGTGGCGAATACATCGGCAACCGTGGCATGGGCATGTACGGCGGATGGGTCTACTTCGGGACGCCTGACGGGTATCTCGTCTCGCTTGACGCCGCAACCGGCCGCGAGCGATGGCATCAGCAGGTCGGCGAGGTCAAGAGCAACTACTACTCGTCTGCGGCTCCAGTTGTCATCGGCCGTCACGTGATCGTCGGATTGAGCGGTGATGCGCTGGACGTGCCAGGGTGGATTGAATCGCGCGACGTCGAGACGGGCGCGCTGCAATGGCAGTGGTTCACGACCCCGCGCGCTGGTGAGCCGGGCGCGGAAACCTGGCCGAACGACTTTGCCCGCGAACATGGCGGCGGGATGACGTGGACATCCGTCACCTACGATCCGCAGCTCAATCTGATTTATGTCCCCACCGGAAATCCAAACCCGGTTTACTCGCCGGAAGACCGCAAGGGCGACAACCTCTATACCTGCTCACTGGTCGCGCTCAATGCCGACACGGGGAAGATGGTGTGGTACTACCAGACATCGCCCAACGACGCGTGGGATTTCGATTCAACGCAGACGCCGGTACTGATTGACACGACCATCGACGGTCAGCCGCGCAAGGTCGTCGCGCAAGCCACGCGCAACGGCATGTTCTTCCTACTCGACCGCACGAACGGAAGGCACCTGCTTTCGTCCAAGGTCGCTGAATCGGTGAACTGGTCGACCGGTTTCAATTCACAGGGACAGCCGGTTCGCAATCCCGACAAACTAGCGCAGTCCGGCGGAGCGTTGATTTCCCCGAGCAATGGCGGCGTGCAGAACTGGGCGCCGCCGACCTACATGCCCGAAACCGGCTTGTTATATCTCAACGCGATGCAGGGGTTCGACATTCACTACACCTACGCGGTCCAGGGTTTGCCCGGCGAATTGGGGCACCAGGCGCAAGGCGTCGGCGGTTATGACATGTCGCTCCGCGCGATTGACATCAAAACAGGAAAGGCGAAGTGGATTCATCGGTACGCGGGAAGCGAATGGAACCCGCCGCGTCCGCATCAGGTGGGCGGGCTTCTGAGTACTGCAGGCAACCTCGTTTTCTCCGGCGCACCCGGCGGCTTCATGGTCGCATCCGACCCGCAGTCCGGCCGCCAGCTGTGGCACGCAACGATTCCCGCCGCCGCCACTGAACTGAAGACGAACGTCTCGAGTACTCCAATCACGTACATGATGGACGGCCGTCAGTACCTGGTGTTTGCGGCCGACGACGCGCTGTACGCGTACGCGTTGCCGCGGTAGAACCCTACTCGCTGTGAGGGCAGGACGATGAACCGACGGAACTTCCTCGTATCGTTGCCTGTTGTTGCGTCCTCGGTGAGCCTTGCGCGCGCACAAAGCGCCACGGCAGGAGCTCCGGCGACGGCCAAGACCGGTCGCATCAAGCACGGAGCTACGCGCCAGCTGTTTGGTGCAAATCGTCCCTTGGAGGAATGCTTCCGTCTCGGGGCTGAACTTGGGTTCAAGGCATTCGATTTCATCAGCAACCCGGCGGACTGGCCGTTGCTCCGGAAATACGGGCTGACGGGATCGCTGCACCGCGTCAGCTTCGGTGGGGGGATTTCGGGCGGCCGTCCACCAGACGGTCCTCCCGGGTGGGAAGCCATCGGGCTGAAGGGCGAGGGCACGGCCCCGTATCTCACGGCGCTGCACGAAGGGATTGATATCGCCGCCGCCAACGGCTTTCCGAACATCCTTCTGCAGGCGGGCGCCCGGAGTGCGACGCTGTCATACGAGCAGGGCGCTGACAACGCGGTCGCATTCTGTAATGCGGTCAAATCGCATGCGGAGGACAAGAACGTCACCCTGTGCATCGAATACCTCAACCCCAAAGGGCTTCAGAGTCCGGTGAACAGCATGTTCGACCATATGGCGTGGGGCGTCGACGTGCTCAAACGCGTCGGTTCTCAACGCGTGAAGATCCTGTACGACATCTATCACGCGCAGATCTCGGAGGGGTACATCGTTCAGACCCTGCGCGACAACATCCAATACATCGGTCACATTCACACCGGCGGCGTGCCGGGACGGCACGAGCTCGACGAGACCCAGGAGCTCAACTACCGCTTCATCGCGCAGACGATCGCGGACCTGAAGTTCGCCGGCTTCGTGACGCATGAATGGTCCCCGGCACCGGGGAACGACCCCGTCGCGAGCATCAGGAAGAGCCTCGCGATCATGGACGTGTAGGGACGGAGACGAATCATGGGTAGACGCGCGGCTGTCATCCTGGCCCTGGCAGCTCTGAGTATTACCGGCGCAGGAGCACAGCAGCCAGCGGCGAGCTCTCGTGACATCTCAGGCTTCTGGGCATTGACGGCCGACGGGAAGAAGGTGCCCGACGCGAAACTTCTGCCGCGGGTCACCAGAGGGATGCTCGACTTGCACAAGCGGCGTGATGTGCACGCCCTCCGCTGGTGTAACCCCGTCGGCTTGCCGCTGATGATGGACGCCGGGACACCCATCGAGATCAGGCAGGGGCCGACGTCGGTCATCGTCCTGGCCGAAAACAGCCTGGTGCCGCGCTACATGTACCTGAATCGCAAACATGTGTCGGCCGACATCTACGATCCATCAACGATCGGCGATTCCGTCGCGACATGGGAAGGCGACACCCTTGCCGTCGATACGGTTGGCTTCCATCCGACGCATGGGGTGACGTCGATTCCCGGCGGCGGCTTCCGCACCGACAAGACGCATCTCACCGAACGCTACCGGTTGTTGAAGAACGGCGACGTCCTTTCCGTGCTGTTTACCTGGACCGATCCGACAGTCTTCGCCGCTCCTCATACGTACGAGTTCCGCTATCGCCGGCTGCCGCCGGCCTACGAGCCGCTCAACGAGTGGCCGTGCGATCCATACGACGAAACGCGCGCCAGCTTTCTTGGGGATCCGGCGCCGTTTGGAAAGTGAGTAGCGATGACCATCCGCCACCCCAACAGACCCACCGCTCTTGCTGCTGCAACCGTCATCTGCGGCTGGTTCGTGGCGGGTGCAGTCCCCGCCGCTGCTCAAACGAAACCGGAGTCGCTGACGGGCGTCGAACGGCTCGAAGGCGATTGGGTTCGGATCGATGCGAACGGGTCGGGTGACTTCGGCGGTCTCACGTCGAAGTTCACCCCGGCCTCGCTCACGCCGAGCGGAGCGGCCGCGATGGCCGAAGGCGCCCGGGCAGGGGCGGTCGCACGCGGACCGGCCTTCACCGAAAACGCGCGGCATGATCAGGGACAGCCGTATATCGTCGTGTCGCGTCCGTGCGGTGCGGGACCGTTCGGCGGCGGCGTGCTCGGCACCAACCCGGATTCCGGCGCCATCCATTTCGTGGTGTCCAAAGACGCGATCGTTCTTGCGCCCGAACGCGGCGGCGCTCGGCGTATCTATCTGGACGGCCGGAAGCATCCGGATCTGCGCACTTGGACACCCACGGGGAGCGGCCACTCCGTCGGTCGGATTGAGAACGGTGAGCTGGTTTCAGACACCGTGGGCCTGACTCGTGGGGTCGTTACGGCTGGCGGGTACCGCACGCCGGAGACCCACCTTACCGAGCGTTTCGTGGTATCCCCGGATGGGAAACACCTGACGATCAAGTACCGGTGGGAGGACCCGCTGATCTACCAGACACCGCACGAGTATCAGTACGAGTTCGATCGGCTCCCGGCAGGGAGTTACGCGCTCGAATACTGGTGCGATGCGAGCGACCCCGCGGAACAGGAATCGGTCACGCCGCCGGCGCAGTAGGATAGCAGCGCGCGCGGTCTCCGCCGGACGGTTGGCATTCGCCTCAGCACGGCAGCGTGTAGCCCGTTGACTACAAAGGACGGCGTATTGCCTCTACGGCTTGCGTCCGTCGCCAAGCAACCATTCGACGCTCCATTACGCGAAACCATAAACATTACGGTGGCTGTTGTAACAGAAAGCACGACGTCGTGGAACCGATCGTTGTAACGTCTTTCGTTCCACTCAAGGAGCGCCCATGAAAGCCAGTTCCGTCGCCGTCGCCGTGGTCGTTCTCGCGTCAGCGATTGCACTGCCCGCCGCGCCGCGCGGCGTGATGCTGATGAACCGCATCGCGCCGTCCACCATCGATCTGTTCATCGCGAACGCTGACGGGACCGGCGAGCGTAAGCTGTTCACGAATTCCGACTTCGACTACAACGCATCGTTTTCCGCCGATGGTCAGTGGATCGTCTTCACATCCGAGCGCAACGGGTATGGACAAGCGGATATCTATCGCGCGCATCCGGACGGCTCCGGTCTCGAACGGCTCACGGACTACGCCGGACTCGACGATCAGGGTTCCCTGTCGCCGGACAGCAAGCAACTGGCGTTTGTCTCGACGCGCAGTCCCGACCACAAGACGAATATCTGGGTCCTCGAGCTCGCGACGAAGAAGGCGCGCAATGTGACGGGCGGCGCCGACGTCCAGGTGACCAATGGCAAGCCTGATGGTTTCTTCCGGCCATCCTGGTCGCCCAATGGTCAGTGGATTGCCTTCTCCTCAGATCGACTGACGGAGTGGACTGGCCACGAGAACGGCGCGGGTGCCGGCCATCGTCAGACCCTGAGCATCTACGTCATTCACCCGGATGGCACCGGCCTCAAGCGCCTCACGCAAAGCAACGTGTCCGCCGGCACGCCGCAGTGGTCCGCCGACAGCGCGCGAGTCCTCTTTTACGAGACGCCGTTGACGCCGGCGGCGGCCAACGGCCAGGCGCCAGGGACGGTCTCGCAAATCGTGTCCGTCGACATCGCAACGGGTGCGCGGGTTGAACACACCACCGGCCCGGGGATGAAGGTGAAGCCGCAGTTTCTCGGGCCCGCCCGCGTCGGTTACCTGCTGAAAGCCGTACCGCGCGACGGAGGACTCGTCACAGGGATCGCCTACAGTGACGGCGCGAAGGGGATTTCTGGGACGCTGCGCGCGCCGGCATGGTCCCCGGACGGCAACCGCGTGGTCTACGAGAAGCACAGTTTCGCCGCGCGTCCGCAAGGGCAGCTGCTTTACAGCTGGGACCCGGATTACGAGTACCGGTACACGGACGTGTTCCCGATGTTCTCGAAGGACGGCATGCTGGTGACCACCGATCTCAGTTCCACGATCGGGAACCCGCAGACGTCGATTTCGACGTGGAACAGCGATGGGTTCACCGGACGCCGCCGCGTGTTCTTCGATCCGTCCGGCGCGGCGATGATGGCGAGCTGGTCTCCCGACGGAAAACAGCTCGTGTTCGGGTTCGGCGCGTTTTTCGGCGGCCGCAACCAGCGGCCCGCGCAAGTCATGATCATGAACGCCGACGGATCCAACGTACGCCCGCTCACCGAGAACCTGCCGAACGCGGGTTTTCCGAACTGGTCGCCCGACGGCAAATCGATCGTGTATCGCGTCTGGGGCTACGACGACAAGAAGGTGGAGCAACGCGGACTCCGCCTGATGAACCTGGCTGACCGGACGGTCAAGGTGCTGAGCACCGAGTGGGACAACTTCCCGTTCTTCTCGCCGAGCGGCGATCGAATCCTGTTCACGCGCCAGAAGAGCAACGACAAGGACTTCGACGTCTTCACGATGAAGCCCGACGGCACCGACGTCAAGCAGCTGACGAATACGCCGGGCACAGACGGGCACGCGAACTGGACATCCGACGGCAGGCGGATCTTCTTTATGAGCACACGCACCGGGTTCAAGGACGAGCGCGAGATGTACGACAACTCGCCGCAGCCGTACGCGCAGGTGTTCATCATGGATGTAGACGGCACCCACGTGCGTCAGTTGACTGAAAGCCGCTGGGAGGATTCGATGCCCGTGTACGTCCCATCGTCGCAATCGCGCAGCACGAAGTAGATGCTCTCATCGCGTCGTCAATTCGTCTGCGCAGTGGCGGCAAGCGCGGGTGCGCTCATCGCGCGCCGCGTCGCGGGGCAGCAGCCGCGCACGCGCCGCGTCGATTTTCATCATCACTTTCAGCTGGCGGAAATCATGGCGATCGACGCGCGCGCCGGTGGACCGCCGCCGACCGTGCCGTGGACGCTCGAACGCGATCTCGAGGACATGGACCGGTTCGGTACCGAGACGGCGATCCTCTCCGGATTCGTGCCGACCCGGGGCGACGTCGAGATTCGTCGCAAGGGGGCGCGGACGCTCAACGAGTTCGCCGCCCGGACACGCAGCGATCACCCGGCGCGCTTCGGCGTCTTCGCGGCGCTGCCGTTGCGCGGATTCGACAACGACGGCTGCCTGCGTGAAATCGAGTACGCCGCCGACACGCTCAAGGTCGACGGCTTCTTTCACATGACGTCATATGACGATGGGTGGGCCGGTGACGATCGGTGGGCTCCCGTGTATCAAGAGCTCAATCGGCGCAAAGCAATCGTACACGTGCATCCGCAGGGCCCAGCGTGTTGCGGTGGTCTGACGGTCGCGCGAAAGGTGCCGAACGAGGGCGCGATGATCGAGTTCGGCGCCGACACCACGCGCGTCATCGCCAGCCTGGTGTTCAGCGGTTTCACGACGCGCTATCCGGATATCACGTGGGTGTTCGCGCACAGCGGCGGCGTGATGCCGTTCATCATCGAGCGGTTCTTCCAGGGGGGAACCTCCGCCGAAGTCATCCCTGGCATCGTCACGAAAGGGCAGGACGGCATCAGAACCAACGTCGTGCCTGGCAATGAAGTGCTGCAACAGTTGCGGAGGTTCTACTACGACACTGCGCAGTCGTCGAATCCGATCGCGATGGACGCGTTGAAGAAGGTCGTCGGTGTATCGCAGATCGTGTTTGGCACCGACTTCTGGTATCGCACCGCGGAGGAGACCGGCCGCGGTCTCGTGACAAGCGGCGTCTTCACGCCGGCGGAACTCCAGGCGATCGATCGCGGGAACGCGGAGCGGCTCATTCCCCGATTGAAGAACGTCGCAGCGAAGGCGTGACGACGAAATGAACTGCGCACGCACGTGGACACGCCGCGACTTCGGACGCCTCGCGCTGGCGGCACCGGCGTTGGCTGCGTTTTCTGTGTCCCCGCGCGCGCAGAGCGCGCGGCGGAAGCCGAACTCGCGCATTGCGGGTATCCAGATTGGTGCGATCTCGAGCAGCTTCGTCGGCCTGCCGGCATCCGAGATCATTCCCGCGATGCTGAAGCTGGGGCTCAGCGAAATCGAGTTGCAGCCGAACCACGCGGAAGCCTTGGCCGGCGCACCGCTACTGCCGCCGAACGCGAATGCGGGGGCAACGGGCGTGCAGACGCTGAACGCCGATGGGCTGCTGGCGCGATGCGCGAACCAGCCGATGGTCGTCACGCTGCCGCTCTCGAGCGCGAACAGCGGGCGTGGTGGGCGCGGAGCCCAGACGGCCGAGCAGCAAGAGGCACAACAGCGTCTTCAGGCGTGGCGTGCCGCGACCACTCCAGCGACGTGGAAAGGCGTCCGCAAACAGTTCGCCGACGCGGGCATCGACCTGCGCATCCTGTGGTACAGCCTCGGATTCCAGGGAACGCCGACGTCAGACGCGGAGATCGATTACGCGTTTCGCATGGCGCAGGGGCTCGGCGTGAAAGTGATGTCGGGCAGCTCGACGATCCCCATCGCACAGCGCATCGCCCGGGCGGCCGAGAAATACAAAATCCTCTGGGGTGGCCACACGCAGGATAACGTCCACGATTCCGATCAGTTCGTCTCGCCGGAAGCGTACGAACGGCTGCTGTCACTCAGTCCGTACTTCCGCATCTGCCTTGACATCGGCTACTTCACCGCCGGCGGCTACGATTCGGTGGACTTCATCACCAAACACCACGATCGCATCACCGACATCCATCTGAAAGACAAGAAGCGCGCCGCGTCGCTCGGCGGCGACGTCACCAACAATGCGCTCAACAACTATCCGTGGGGGCAGGGCGACGCGCCGATTCGCGAGGTCCTGCAGCTCCTGAAGAAGAACAAGTACGACATTCCCGTGCAGATCGAGTACGAGTACGCCTGCCGGACGACCGGCGATCCGATAACGGAAGTCGGTCGCTGCTACGCGTATACGCGCGAATGTCTGCAACAGGCGTAAGCGGAAGGGGCGCAAGCATGTCAACTTCGATTCGACTCACGCTCGCGCTGGCGGTCCTGGGACTCGTCGCGGCTGGCGGCGCATCAACGGCGCAGCAGCAGGAACGTCCGAACACTGTTCCCAGCCGCGCTGATACTGAGACCATCGATCGCGGGCGCGATATGTTCCGCGCCAACTGCGGCTTCTGCCACGGTATCGATGCACGGGGTGCCCAGGGCCCTGACCTGGCGCGCTCACTCGCCGTGCTCAATGACGATCAAGGCAAAGAGCTTGGCTCGTTCCTGAAGTCGGGCGTGCCCGAGCGGGGCATGCCTGCCTTCCCGATGCTGACGCCGGAGAACGCGCGCGACATCTCAGCATTCCTGCACACCGTGGTCGATGCGGCCCGGCGTCAACGACCCATGGATCCGAACGGCATTGTGGTCGGCGATCCGAAGGCGGGTGAGGCCTACTTCAACGGCGCAGGCCGATGCAACACGTGTCATTCGCCGACGGGTGACTTCAAAGGGATTGGAGCGAAGTACGATCCCGCCACGCTGCAGGATCGGATGGTGAATCCGCGTGGCCGCGGCGCGAAGACTCCACCGCCACCGATCATGGTGAAGGTCACGCTGCCGAACGGACGTACGTCCTCCGGCCGACTTGTCGCGATCACCGACTTCTATGTGACGCTCACGGACCAAACAGGCGTGCGACAGACCTTTCCGCGCGACAACGAGGTGCCGAAGGTCGACATCAACGATCCGCTGCAGGCGCACCTGGACATGCTCCTCAAGTACACCGACGCGGACATGCACAACCTGACGGCTTATCTGGTGGGGCTGAAATGACTGTGCGAACGATCGGGATCCTCTTCGCGGCCGCCGCGCTGAGCGTGCTCGTGCACGCGCAGACGCAGCTCGATCCGTCACTGCTCGGCAAGCCACCCGTGGATGCGTGGCCGACGTATCACGGCGACTACTCGGGCCGTCACTACAGCACGTTGAATCAAATCAACCAGTCGAACGTGAAGCACCTCACGTTGTCATGGCTGTATCGCGCAAATACGAACACACAAGGCGCGATTGGCGGCGGCGCCGTCCCGGAAGCCGTCGCATTTCGGCTTGGGCCGGGCGCGCTGGCGGGAGGGCTGCTGAAGGCCACGCCGCTCGCAGCCAACGGCGTGCTCTACATGTCGGCGCCTGACCATGCGTGGGCCATCGATGCCTACTCCGGCCGCGAGATCTGGCACTTCTTCTGGCGCACCAAGGGCGGCGATCACATCGGCAATCGCGGCGTCGGCATGTACGGCAACTGGCTGTACTTCGAAACACCAGATGGCTACGTCGTGTCGCTCGATGCCGGGACCGGGAAGGAGCGCTGGCACAAACAGATCGTCGACGTCCGCAGCGAATACTTCACGACGGTTGCGCCGGTCATCATCAAGAACCATGTGATTCTCGGGATGGGCGGCGATGCGCTCGACGTGCCCGGATGGCTCGAGTCGCGCGACCCGGACACCGGCGAGATTCAGTGGAAGTGGTTTACGACGCCACGTCCGGGCGAGCGCGGCGCCGACACGTGGCCCGACGCCTACGCAATGGAACATGGCGGTGGTATGCCGTGGACCCCGGTCACCTACGATCCCGACCTGAACCTGATCTATGTGCCGACGGGCAATCCGAATCCCGTGTATCGCGGCGACGCGCGCAAGGGTTCGAATCTCTACACCGCATCGATCGTCGCGCTGAACGCAGACACAGGAAAGATGGCGTGGTACTTCCAGTCGTCGCCGCACGACACGCACGACTGGGACGCCACGCAGGTGCCGATCCTCTTCGACGCCACCTTCAACGGGCAGCGGCGGAAGCTGCTCGCGCAGGCGAGCCGCAACGGCATCTTCTTTCTGCTCGATCGGACAACGGGTCAGAACCTGCTCTCCGTGCCCTACATCGAGTCGGCGAACTGGTTCAAAGGGTTCGACGATCACGGTCAGCCGGTCCCGAATCCGGACAAGGAAGCATCGCAGGGAGGCGCGCTCGTGTCGCCGAACAACGGCGGCGGGCAGAACTGGACGCCGCCGACCTACGACCCTGACACCGGATTGATCTACATGAATGCGGCGCAGGGCTACGAAATCCACTACAAGTGGGACGTCGATGGCCCGACGTTCGGGAGTGCGGGCCACGCGGCGCGGGCTGTCGGCGGCCTGGATACGTCGCTGCGTGCCTTCGATCCGCTCACCGGCAAGGCGAAGTGGATTCACAAGTATCAGGGGACGGAATGGAACCCGCCGCGGCCCGAGCTTCTGGGAGGGTTGTTGAGCACCGCCGGTCGCCTGGTCTTCGCCGGCGCGCCGGGCAACTTCGTCGTGGCCTACGACCCGGCCACAGGCCGGCAACTGTGGCACGCAGGTTTGACTGCGCCGATGAGCAATACGCCCATTACCTACATGCTCAATGGCCGACAGCAGCTCGTGGTGGCTGCGGGTGACACGCTCTACAACTTCACGCTGGAGTAGGGATCGCCGCCGCGCCTACGATCGCGCGATCCACTTCGACCAGTAGAACGTCATCGGCACGAGCCCGGTGTTGAGCACGCCGTGCAGCGTGTTGGCGGCGCAGTACATGATCGCGCCCGGTCCCACCTGGGTGACCTTGCCGTCGCATTCGATCTCGCCGGTTCCGTCGGTGATCATCAGAAACTCTTCCTCAGGATGCCGGTGCGGCGGGTGCGGCGCTGCGCCTGGATCGAGCACGCACATACCGGTGCAGACGCCCATCAGTTGATCGGTCGGCCCGTTGTAGTGGACGAACACCCGCCAACCCGGCTGGCTGTCCTGCTGGACGGCGTCGTGGGCGAGCACGCCCTCGGGCAGCTTTGGACCGGTGGTGACGACCGTGACTTTCGCGTCGCTGACTTGAGACATGGGTGGGATGATCTCCTCAGTGGACCTCAATCCGCGGCAGTTGTTTGATTGGCTCGATCGTGATGTTCCGAAAAAACGCTTCTGCGCCTTCCGACTCGAGTTGAATGCGCCCGCGAGTCAGAGGTCGCGTCGGCGTCCCCTTCGACTCTGATGTCGTCAGTGCCTCGGACTCGAGCACAGGGACGCCATTGACGACGTGAATGGAGCGGTCCTGGAAGGCGTACAGCTCGATCGTGTTCCATTCCCCTGCCGGCTTTTCCGCATCGATGGCCGGCTGCACGTTGTAGGCGGGAAACGCGATTGCCACCTTTCGCCCACCGACCATGAACCGGCGCATCGGATACGGCAACGATGGATCTTTACCCGCGGCCACGGTGGCACCGAGCCTCCAGTCCGCGTCCGCGAAACCCGTCCGCCCGGCCGTGGAGCCTATCGGAATCAGCATGCCCTGCGAATGTTCCTGCAGCTGAAACTCCATCGATGACATAAAGGAGTTCATGAACGCCCCATAGGCGCCGTGCGAGTGATAGAGCACACCGTTGTTGCGGGCGCCGCCGCCGCGACCGGAACGTGGCGCACCCCATTTGAACTCCAGGCGCAGGTGGTAATTGCCATACTCTCCCTTGGTGATGAGCGCGCCGTTCGGCGTGCCGGCCGTACGAATGGCCCGCCGTCCATCCTCGGTAACCACACTGAACACGCCATTCGTATCTTTATTGAGTCCGATCGCCGCGGACGGATCAGCGAACGTGCGACCGGGGTCCGCCGGGCCGAGCCACACGTCCCATCCTGCAAGGTCGTTTCCGTTGAAGAGCGCTTCTGGTGTGCCAGCCGCCCTCGGCAGGTTCGTGAGGATCAGCCGCTGAGGCACGAACGGTGGATCGTCGGCAACAATCGCCGCTCCCGCCGCGTCCACGCCAATCGCCCGCTGACCAGCCGCGACGCGGATTCCCACGAAGCCGAAGCCGACGACGAGAAGTCCCGCGATCAGTAAATGTCGAGTCTTTGTCATCCTTCTGAACGCGAGCTACTGCCCTCGACCTTCCCGCGCACCGGCGGCCGCAGAATCGTAGTACTTGCCGTCGATCGTTAGCCCCAGCAGCGCGGCAATGTGCTGGGTGCGATCACGCGGCCCCGTGACCTTCGCGATGATGTGGACACCGGGCTTCAGCAGGCTCGGCGAGACACGCTGGGCGAACTGCGCGGGGCTGACCGTCTCGAGTCCCCAGTTCGCTGTCGCGCCACTCGCGTCCTTGACGTCGATGTACACGTAGCTGTGCGGATTCCTCCAGTTGACCGACGTGATGACGCCGTCGAGCGTCAACGGATTGGACGGATCATAGGCGGCCGACGAATGATGGGCGAACGTCGTGGTGACGCCTGCAAGCGTACCCGCCCCGGTTAGAAGGAAGATACCCAGAAACCTTCGGATCATAAGAATCCTCCACGCTGCGCCGCTCTAGCGAGCGGCCGCCACCTTCGGCGGGACCGTCGCCCGATCGTCGACGAAGCACTTGCCGACGTCGATCCGATTGCGCGTCTGCCGTTTGAATACGATCTTCGGCGTCTTCCACTGCGCGGTAAGCATCGCCGGGTCGTCGACGGTGGCTTCGTACTCGAGCGTATCTGCGCCGGTACGCCGCCATCGCTCGGCGACGTGCAGCATGTCCGATGTCGGCCAGACGCCACGGCTGGAAGCCGCCGGCTTGTCGGTGGCGTTCGCCAGCCACGATTCGCCGTTGAACGACGTGACATCGACCACGAGCGTGTCGTTGTCCCACCGGCCGGTCGAATTGCCAAGGTACATGGGGAACAGAAAATCCGTCGGATGCGCCCGGTTGTCAGTCGGAATCGTGCGGAACGTGTGGAACGCCTCGGTCAGCACGACGAGCAGCCCCGGTCGTTGCACGATCTGGATAGGCTGACCGAGAAGGGCGGCGCGCGGAAACGCCTGCGGCAGGCACTTCAGGCCGGGATCATCTTTCGCCGACAATTCTTTCGGGCGCGCGTCCGCCTTGTACAGACGTTCAAGCTGCGCCAGGTTGAGCGCATCCTTCCCCGGCCGGGCCGTCAGATCGACGCCGCCCCACACACCGGTGAGATCCGGCTCGCCCCACGAGGTCCGCAGCGCTGACCCGCTCGCGGGTTGACCGACCCGTGTCTGGGCCGCGACGACAGCGACTCCGCACGCCATCAGAAGCGCGAGCGTCCCGATGCCGCGAACGCGCCGACGAGTGGGCAACGACGTCCGCGAGTTATCGGTTCGGATCACCATACTTCTCCAGCAGATTCCGTTCGATTGCATCGTCGATGCAGACGTCTTCCTGTATGAGGTCGTACTTCAACTTGCCGCGATGCATCTTCGCCGACGTCCACGGACCGATGAGCATCTTCGGGTCCTCGACGACTGATTGATACTCGAGCGTATCGCCATCGACGAGCGACCAGCGCTCGACGATGTGCATCGCGTCGGACCCGGGCCATGCGTTCTGCCGCAGACCGGCGCCCTGCGGCGTAATGTAGCCGCCCACACCGGGGGCGACCTGCGCGCTCCCGCTTGCGCCCTGAGGAGCCGCTGCCGGCGCGCCGCGGCCACCGATCGCGCCACTCTGCTGCGCGAGCGCGAGCCACTGCTTGCCGTTGAAACGCGTCACGTCGACGACGAGGGTGTCGCCTTCCCAGTGACCAACCGACTCGCCGACGTGCGACGGCTTTGCAGACGGATCGTGCGGGCGTCCGTCCGTCGGAATCGCCCGGAACCCGTGCAGGTATTCGGTGAGCACCAGCATCATCCCCGGGGTCTGCACCATCTGGATCGGGTGGGGCACCGGCATCGCCATCGGATACGACTGCGGTGCACAGTGGTAATCAGGACTGTCGGTGGCCTGCAGCGCCTCACGCATCGCCCGGACTTCGGGTTTGTACAGGCGGTCGAGCGCGAGCAGGTTCAGGTTGCCCCGTTCCGGATCGCGATCGACTTGCATCGCCTGCAGCCAGACGCCCGAAAAATCCGGCTTGCCATCCCAGCGCGTTCGCGTGATCGGCGCCGGCGGCCCCGCCGCTCTTCCACCCCCAGCGCCCTCGCCACTCGGACGCTGTCCCGGACCCTGTCCCGCGCCGTGCAGTCCAACGGCGGTGACCGCCGCGATTGCAACCGCCCCGAGCACCCGCGCATCGACCAATCGCAACAACCTCACTGTTCTTCTCCAGCTGATTCGCACGCGAAATTACAACGGCTCATTTCCCAGTTTGCTCTTTTCTGTTGCGGCCACGAGGGTAAAGTTTACGGATTCGCGTAAGGAGCCGCTGAACAAAGCCAACCTCAAATGCCTACGGAAGCGCGAACGCGACGACGTTCGACCCTCGGCCGCCGGCCGAGATGACGACGTACTGCTTGCCGTTCACGGCGTAGACGCTGGGCGTCGCGTAGCCGCGGAAGGGCAATTTCGCCTGCCAGAGCACCTTGCCCGTATCCGTGTCG
>DASTZI010000155.1:0-15937 GCA_035764385.1 Vicinamibacterales bacterium | reverse complement strand
GAAGATGTGCGGCATGTCTTCAGCCGCGATCCCGATGCCGCGATCGCGGATGGAAATCACGACATGGCCGTTGCCGTTGCCGCGGGTCCGCACCACCACGCCGCCGTGGCGGTCCGCGAGATGAGCGGCGGTGACCGCGTGTCGTGCGTTGGTGAGGATGTTGACGAGCGCCGCGCGCAGGCGCTCGGGATCCGTGGTGATGCGCGGCAGCGACGAGTCGAGCTCGAGCGCCACCTGGCCGTCGACTTCGCCCGCCCATGCCGCCGCGGCCGACGCGAGGCAGATGTCATTGATGCTCGACTCGGCGAACTCGAACGTGATCGGCTTCGCGAAATCGAGCACCTCCGTGACGATGCGGTTCAAGCGCGTCGTTTCCTCGGCGATGTCGGCCACGGCTTCACGCCGTTCGTCGAGCGTCAAATCCTGGCGCCGCAGCGTGCTGAGCGTGGCCTTGATGATCATCAGCGGGTTCCGGATCTCGTGTGCGATGACGGTGGATAACCGGCCGAGCGAGGAGAGACGTTCGCGCTGCGCCGCTTCCGCCTGGAAGCGCGCGATCGATTCCGTCAGCGTGTTGAACGTCGAGGCCAGCAGCCGCGCATCTTCGTCATCCCACGGACCGCTGTGCAGCGAGACCTTCCGCGTCAGATCGCCGGTGGCGGCGACATCACGCATGGCGTGCGTGATGGCGGACACCGGCCGCGTGACGGTGCGGGCGACCGCATAGCTGGCAATTGTCGCCAGGATCAGCGTGACGATCAGCGCGCCCTCGAGGCCTGTCCGAATCGTGTCGAGGAAGCGAAGACGCTCCGTCCGGGAGCGCAGCGTGATCACAACGGGCGACGGCTGGGTGGCCGCCTCTACGTTGCGGGGTGCTCCGTTGGAGGGGACCAGCGGCCGCGCGAGTGCCAGGAATTCTTCGTCATCGATTCGAACCGTCGCGATGTCTCGCATTCCGAGCACGGGCGCGAGCGTCGTGCGCGAATCGGGAGGGAGCGTCGACGCGAGGATGCGATCGCCGCTGCCGAAGGCGATTTCGCTGTTGGTGAGCCGCTTGATCTGGTTGGCGAATCGATCGTCGAGAAAGAAGCCGACGGTCAAACGGCCAAGGACATCCGGCGGTTCGCCCTCGAGGAAGATGGGAACGCTGACGACCTGCAATACGCCGCGCGAGTGCGGCGCAAACGTCGAAATCTCGTCCGTCGACTCGACGTCTTTGAGCGCGGCGGGAACCGTGAGCTCGTCTGCGCCCGCACCTGATTGTCCAAGCAGCTCCCCGCGCTTGCCGGTCAGCAGCAGAACGTCCGCTCTGACCTGATCACGATACTCGTCGGCGAGCGGCTGCACCGTCGGTCGATCGCCGGTCTCGACCGCCGCCTTCAGCTTCGGGAGATCGGCGACCAGACGCGCCAGCCGGGTGAAGGTGTCGGTCACGTCGACGCGATTCTGATTGACCAGAATGCCGGCCTCGTTCAGGCCCCGGCGCAGCTCCGCCTCCGCCTCGCGCGTGGCACGCGCGTTGACGAAATAGAACGCAAAGCCGAGCGACAAGGTCGCCACCAACGCGCACGCGATGAAGATGCGGTTGCTGAGCGAGGAGGTTGGGGGCATCACGGCTGCGAAGACGAACTCCTTCGATTGGGCAAAGGTCGGGCCACCGCGACCGTGGCGTCTACACCCTATCTTTTCGGATCGAGAAAAGTCACTTGTACGTGTCGCGTAAATCCTGTCGCGGATCGTCGGAGAGCGGCCATCGGAGATCCACGACAATCAGCATCGTACCGGACTCCAAACGCGTCAGCTCGCGATTCGGGTACGGCGAAACCAGGTTCCATGCTTCGCCGGGACGGCCGGCGGCGCCACGGGGGCCGCGGGCGACAACCGCCCGACGGGCGCCGTAGAGTCGTGCGAGCCTGGAACGGTCGTAGCTGCCGGTTTGGCCGAACGCATCGGAGGGGATGACCGTCGCCGGTACCCACGCCCCGGGCGGGTGAAGCAGCGACGGATCGTCCGCGAGTCGACCAAGCACCCTGTCCAGCGGCAGCGCCGTTACGAAAATGCGATATGCGCCCGCGCGCGTGCCGAACGGCGCGAAGAGGCGCAGATAGCCCGCCGCCTCCTGCCACGTGCCCGACGGCGGCAGCTGAGCGCTTGCGGCCGCGGCACCGAGCCACAGCATCGCCGCAGCAACGACCATGCGCCTCAACGCGTGAAACCTCCGTTATACTTTCGCGCTGGACGGGGTGCCACCCTCGGCCTCGCTCGGAGCTCGGTACGAGGTCGACCAGCAGCGCGCCCCCCCAGGAGAGCTGCGTGGCGTATATCATCACCGAACCTTGCATCGGCACGAAGGACACGGCGTGTGTCGATGTCTGCCCGGTCGACTGCATTCATCCGCGGAAGGACGAGCCCGCGTTCGAAACGGCGGAGCAGCTGTTCATCCATCCCGACGAGTGCATCGACTGTGGCGCCTGTGTTCCGGCGTGTCCCGTTGAAGCGATCTTCGCGCTCGACGAGACGCCGGAAAAGTGGAAGAACTTCATTTCGGTCAACGCGCAGCACTTTCAGAAGTAGAGGCGGACCTTTAGGTCCGCCTAAAGGTATCGACGAATCCCGCCTGACATCGACTCGGTCTCTCAGCCTCGGAGGTTCCGAACCCATGATGCGTTGGACCCTTCGCTCGTTGGTTTGTGCAGCCGCCATCGCGGCGGGTACGCTTGTTATCCACGCCGATGACAAGATCACGGCCGGCAACGCCGAACTGCAGTTCCAGCTCGGCAACCTGCTGACGGAAGAAACCCGGTTCCGCGAGGCGCTCGATGCATACGATCGCGCGCTTCAGACCGACGACCACGACCTGCAGGTGCGTGCGCGCGCGGGCAAGGTCAAGACCGCGCTGCGGATCGCCGAGTTCGATCTCGCGCAGAAGGAAGGGGAGCTTCTCCGTGCGTCAGCTCCTTCTGACCCTGAAGCGCTGGCACTCTACGCCGACTCACTGTGGTCGGCCGGCCTCTTCGATGAGGCCGACGAGGTCTACCGGGAGGCGCTCTCGCGCAACATGGAGTCGTCGCGGGCCCGGTTCGGCCTGGCGCGTTCACTGGCGACGCGAAGCAAGCTCGACGAAGCGCTGACCGAGGCGCAGGCGGCGGCTGCGATGGCTCCGCGCGACGGCGAGATCCACGCCGAGATTGGCGAAATCTATCAGCGGATGCACCGCTTCGACGAAGCGGCCAACGCCTACAACAACTTCATCAATCTGCTGCCGAACAAGGACCGGAGCGACAAGGCGTCGTGGACGCGCTCGCAGGTCAAGTTCCTGAAGGCGTTCGAGGGACGCGCACCGGTCGACATCGCTCCGGAGGATCTGGCCTCGCCCCACACGATGCCATTCCGCCTCGTCGACGACAAGATTGTCATCCAGGCACGAGTGAATGGCGGCCGCCAGCAGGACTTCATCCTCGATACCGGTTCCGAAGAAACGGTCATCTCGCGCGACACCGCGCAGCGCGCGAACATCACGGCCATCACCTACACGCTGAGCGCGGGCGTCGGGGAAGTCGGGCTCCGCGGGCTGCAGCTGTCGCGTATCGATCGCCTCGACGTCGGCGATCTGCAGATCCGCAACGTGCCGGTGCTGATCAAGAACCCGGCACTGAGAGGTCTCCCGAAGCGCGAAGGAGAGAGCTTTTCACCGCTGTCGTTCGGGATGTCGATGCTGATTGACTATCAGCGCCGCCAGCTGACGATTGGCCGTAATCTGCCCGAGCCCGAGCCCGACTCGCTGCGTCTGCCGATGCGCGTCCATCGACTGGCGATGGTGCGCGGCATGCTGAACGCCACGCGTCCGACCTACTTTGTCGTCGACACGGGCGGGGAAGTCATTTCGATCAGCGCGGCTACCGCGGGGCACTTCAACCAGGGGAACTATCGCAAGATTCCGCTGAAGGTGTACGGCACCTCCGGCTGGGATCGCGACGCGTTCCTGCTGCCGGGCATGAATCTGAATTTTGACCAGATCGAATACAAGAACATGCCGCTGGTCGTGTTGAACCTGCGCGCGCCGAGCGTGCTCCTTGGCTTCGAGCTGGGCGGCATCGTCGGCCACAACTTCCTGAGCCACTATCGCGTGGCGCTCGATATGGACCGGAGTGAGCTGAGGCTGCAGAAGTTCTAGGCGCAGTCTTTCGCCCCGTCCATCATCAGCGTGCGTCCATCCCAGGGCCGACGTAGTTGTCCGATAACTCGGGCCGCAGGATCAGCGTGGTGAAGCCGACGGCCATGATGTAGCGCCCTTCGGCGCTTCTCGAGACGGACAGCGCCTGCTGGTGACGGATGTGCCAGTCGACGACGGTTTCCCAGACGGTGAGGCCCACCTCGATGAAGTCCGGAAACTTCTGATTGGCCTTGAGGAAGACGCGCTGCTGATCGCGAATGCGCGCGAGCTCCGGGGACGTTTGAGCGGCGTGCTGAACCGTCGTGTTCAGCTCGTTGATGGCCTGCGCGACAGCCAGCTCGTCGCGACTGTCCTGCGTGCTGTTACGGGACTGCTGGACTGGTGTGAGCGCGGCAAGCCCCGAGAAGAGCGTGCCGTTGAGCAGCGAACGTCGATCGACCACCATGCGCCACCTCAGTGGGCAGTCGGCAGTAGGCAGTCGGCAGGAACTTGGAGGTAGTGGGCAGCAGCACGGATGAACCTACTGCCCACTGCCCACTGCCCGCCGCCGACTAGAAGTCGTACCCAATCCAGAGTGCGAATTTGGGTTTCCGGAACCAGCTCGACCCACCCTGTAGTGCATAGACGACGTCTTCGTAGTCCTTGTTCAACAGGGTTCTCCACGACCAGTCGAAGTGCACCGGGAAGCCAATGAGGAATGTCTCCAGCCCGAGGCCGTACGACGCGCGCGCGTCGATCAGCCGGAAGCCGCTGACCGTGGTCTTGGGACCGAACACCGGGTCCTGCAGCCCCGTCACGCGATCGGGAGCCGATAGACCAATGACCGGCGTTTCGACGCTCGAACCGGTCTTCCACCACGTAAAGGGCTGGCCATCGAAGTGAGCGCCGCCCATCCCGGCGAAGAACACTCCACGGATACCACCGAGGACCCCGATCGGCGTCAGCATCGCTTCGATCAGCGGGAACCGCAGTTCGGCATTGGCGAACGCCGTCTTCGAGCCGAGGAACTCGAGATACTCATAGCCGCGCAGCTCGGAGTTGCCGCCGAAGTAGATGAAGTCCGGCACCTGGCCCCAGCTCTTGAAACCACGAAGTCGCAGCGCCAGCAGGCCTGTCGTACCCAGACGCGTGTAATGCCGGATATCCGCGTCGATCGTCTGACGCGAGAGGAGGCTGCCAATCGCGGGCGCCGTTTCGTACGACACCCGCATCGTCCGACCTGACAGCGGACCGAATTCGCGGAAGATTGTGGTCTCTTCCACGAAGGTTGCGGTCAGCGGCATGAACGTGCCGTTCTGAAACAACTGACGACCGAACGTCTGCTGCTGATAACCCTCGGAGTACTGCTGCAGGCTCGGATCGTTGAACGACTGCCGATATTGAAGGACGCCGCCGCTTAGCTCGACGCGCCGGTACCGGTTAAACGGGTAGATGCCGAACATCGATCCACCCTGAATCGTACTGGTGGCCTGAGCAAGGTCGCGATCGATGAACCCGCTGTAGCCAGGGTCGTAGAAGACGTTCGCGAGCTGCCCGTAGAAGAACAGCGTCTGCGAGTACGCCTGCATCGCGTACTGGAAGCGACGCGACAGGTTGATGTAGGAGAACGACAGCGTACGGTACTGGGAGATCGACTGTGCGTAGAGGTTGAACTGCTTGTCGCCCAGCACGTCGCTGAAGGTCACGGCCGAGCCGCCGAACACATTGCCGCCGCTGGTCACGCCGACGTTCACCGGCGGACGGCCGTCGAGAAACAGCTTCTCGAACGCGCCCTTCTTCCGCTTGTTCGCCGCGATCAGCGTGTGCGTGAGCGGTGCCTGGAAGTCGATGATCGGTCCCGGCGATCCGAAATCCGACGTGGACGTGGTGATGATTGGATCGCGGCGCTCGAGCGCATGCAGCTCGTAATCACCTTTGTAGTAGCTGATGAACGCGATCTGTGACCGGTTGTCATTCTGATGGAGCACGATTGGACCGAGGTTGCCGCCGACCGCGTCCGTGTACTGTCGCAGCTCGCCGTTCTTCAGGTTGAGCGTCCAGATGTTATAGATGTTGCCGTTGCGCGCAACATCGGGATCGATCGGCTGATTCGGATCGGTGGCCGTCGACGAGAACACGAGCGTGTCATCGTCGACAAACTGCGCGGCGGCGTCGTCGTGCGTCCCGAACGTCAGCTGCGTCTTCATTCCGGTGGTTGGATCCACCTTGAACAGCTTTTCGTTGCCGCTGACGCGCGCGACGTAGACGATGTACTTTCCGTCGGGCGACCAGGTGGGGCCGGAATCGGCGAAGTTGTCCTTCGTGATGTTTGTGATCTGCTTGCTCTCGAGATCGAGCACGAAGAGATCACCGACGGCACCCTGCAGGCCGGCGAACACGACCTTCTTGCCGTCAGGGGAAAAATCGGGCGACTCGGGATCGTCGACGGTCTTGATCTCGATCATCTCCTCGACTTTTCGCGACAGCACGTTTTGAATGACGAGCGTGCGCGTCTTCTCGCGGCGGACGAAATACGCGAGACGATCACCGCTTGGTGACCACGACATCCAGGGCACGCGGATGAAGCGCCCTCCCGGCGGCGCGAGGTATTCCCACCCCTTGTTCTGATCGAACCCGTTGGTGAGGTTGCGGATGACCGCACCGTCCTTTGCGGACAGCAGAACGATGTCCAGTTCGCCGTCTTTGCGATTGCCGGTTGCAACCGCGATCAGATCGCCGGAGGGTGACGGTTCGGCGGACATGGCCTGACTGAAGGCACCCTTTTCGGGGTTCGGCGCGAGGTTCCGGCCGTAATCCGCGGGGCGTTCCTTATCGCGGAACGGCTTGAAGCGCTCCTTGAGATAGCGTTCGAACTGCTGATCGAATTCTTCGCCCTTGATCTTGAACGCTTCCTCGAACGCGTCGTCACCGCCGCCGATCACCGACTTGCGCAGGGCGAACAGGAACTGGCGAACGCCTTCCTTGCCCCATTTCGACTCCATGAACTCGTAGCAGGCGTGGCCGAGGTTGTAGATCAGCCGTGGGTTGTTGAAGCCGCCATACCCCTCGAGGTTGCTCATCTTCGGAACGATGTCGGCAACCGCGGCATCACGGACCGTCATGATGTCGAGCGGATCCCAGTAGCCGGCCTCGTAGTCGGCGCCGCCTTCATTCAGCCAGAGCGGAAGGTTGCGGCGGATCAGCGACGTCGGAATGATGTCGAACTGGAAGATGTGGGTGAGCTCGTGCGTGATGGTGCGATACAGCAGATCCGGCGGCTCATCGAGCGGCAGGAGCATCCGATCACGTTCCGGCTCGGCAAAGGCGGCGACACCCTCGACGGCGGCGCCCGGGATGACGTTTTCCTGCTGGAACTCGCTGCTCGTCTTGAAGATGATCAGCGGCACCTTGAACGCGAGGTCGTGCTTCAGATCCGAGCTGACGTGCTGATACGCGCTCTCCGCGTAGCCCGCGATGCGTTCGAGATGCTGCTCTTCTTCGGGGTAGTAGTAGATTTCGAAGTGGTCGGTGGTGTAGATGTTCCACCGGAAGTTCGTGTATCGAATCTGGTTCTTCCCGAAGTAGGGGACCATCGGTGTCTGCGCCGATATTTCGATAGGCGCCAGCACCACCGCGGCGGCCACAACTGCCAGGGCTGCCTTCATGAAGTTTCTCCTCGCAGGATTTCGTGGTACGTAGTTCCCGGTTCGAGACTGGCCGCTCCGTCTCGCCAGCCAAACGGTGGGTCGCAAGGCGGTCGTTATGCCTAGCTGCATCAGTTGAGACACGCCACTAGTGGAGTTGGCATGTTAGTCGAACGCGGCGCAGGTGAGCAAAGGATGTACCGAAGAGTCAGACCATTTTCGCGCAGGAACACACGGCGGCTTACAACTGACTGTCCTCGCCACGCGGCGCCGACTGTCCCCCGCGTACACTGGGGGGAGGTCTGAAAAACAGGCAGTTCCGGCGACTTGGAATAAATCCTTCGGACGCCGGGTTACTCCTACGGGCCTGACCGATGTTCGGCCGACCGTCATCAGCCCCGTCGAGCGCGGATGATTTTTCCGCCGAGGCGCTGCAGTTTCTCGAGCCGCTGTTCGCGACCGCGATGCGGCTGACGCGGAACCGCGACGACGCGGAGGACCTCGTCCAGGACACCTACGTCAAGGCGTTCCGGCACTCGGGGCAGTTCAAGCGTGGGACGAATCTCCGCGCGTGGCTCTACACGATTCTCCACAACACGTGGCGGAATCGCGTCCGCGACGCGAGTCGCGACACGGTCGACGTCGACAGCGAGCAGGTGGAGCAACTGGCCGCCGGTGGCGTCGGAGGCGAGCACATTGAAACTCCGGAGCGCATCCTCATGCGGAGCACGCTCGACGCGGATCTGCAGGCAGCGCTCGACAGTTTGCCCGAGGCCTTCCGTGAGGCGGTATGGCTTCGAGACGTCGAGGAATTCAGCTATGCCGAGATCGCGGAGATGTTGAATGTGCCGATTGGAACCGTGATGTCGCGCATCTCACGAGGGCGACGGATGCTCTATGAAAAGCTGTCGCCCGCTGAGCCGCTGCCGGCAGAAGGCGGGGCCCCCGTCGAGCCGGAGCGCGATGGGGCGCAAGCTGCGGGAGGCCGGCGATGAAACCGACATGTCGCCGCATTTGTAATCTTCTCACCCAGTACGCGGACGGGACGCTTCCGGCTGCTGAGCATGCCGACGTGCAGCGGCATCTGGAGGCGTGCCCGCCGTGCCGCGTCATCGCGGGGAAGGAATGCGGCGGCCGGCAGTTGCTGCGGGCCTGCGCCGATCGGTTGCGGGGCGGACAGGTGCCGGAGACGCTCCGCTCACGATGTCAGGAATTGTCTCGCCGCTCAGCCGCGTCGCATCTGTGGTCGCGCCGCTTCGTCCGTCTCGCCGCGGCGGCCGTGTTGGTGATCTTTACTGGTTCTCTTGTGTCCGTTGTCACGCGTCAGTCCGACGCCCTCCTCGCTGCGCAGCTCACCGCCGATCACGTCAAGTGCTTCGCGCTCTTCGGTCCGGAAGATGGCCGCACGCTCGACGCCGCGCAGGCGCAGAAGATGCTTCAGGAGCGATTTGGGGTGAGCGTGTATGTTCCGCCAGGCTCCGGGTCGGGCGGGCTCGAGTTGGTCAACGCGCGGCGGTGTCTGTACGCCGAGGGGCGCATTCCTCACCTGATGTATCAGGCGAACGGCCAGGATATCTCGCTGTTCGTGCTGGAAGGGGAGTCGCGTCCGCCGGCAGAATTTACGGCCTTTGGCCATCACACGCGTATCTGGTCTCGAGGCGATCGCACATTCGTGCTGATTACGCCGGCCTCCGAAGCGCCGGTCGCTGCGGCTGCCCGCTACGTCGCTGACCAGGCGCGTTAACGCGTACAATAGGGTCACATTCATGAGCGACGAACAGCTGCCCGACGAACACCCGGATCCTGTTCCGCATGAGTCCAATTCACCCGCCGAGGCACCGCCAGGCGAGGCGCCGCTCGGCGAGTCCTCGGTTGCCGAGCGTAAGCCCAGCAAGCTTGCCGTCTTCATCGCCATGGCGGCCGTCGCCATCGCGATTCTCATCGTGATGCTCGCGCCCGGGTCCGACACGGCACCGCCTTCAACCGCGTCCAAGGGCAACCTGACTGGCTCGCCCAACACCGCCGAGGAAGACGCTGCTGCGGATGCGAAGGCCGCCGGCAAGGCGGCCCCACTCGGTTTCACGCTGAAGGATATGAACGGCGTCGACGTCAAGCTCGCCTCGTTCAAGGGGAAGCCGATCATCGTCAACTTCTGGGCGACGTGGTGCGGCCCGTGCCGCGCGGAGATTCCATCGCTCGTCGAGCTTCAGACCCAGTACGGGGCGGAAGGCAAAGACGTCGTCATCCTCGGGATCTCGGTTGACGATCCGATCGAAAAGCTCAAGCCGTACGCGACGCAGATGAAGATGAATTATCCGGTCCTCGTCGGCAACGGCCGCGACGACGTGCAGGACGCATTCGGACCACTGTGGGGCATTCCTGTCACGGTGTTCATCGATCGCGAAGGCCGCATCGCCAAAAAGCACTCGGGCATCGCATCGAAAGAACAGTTCGAACAGGAAATCAAGGCGCTCCTTTAGTCAGGAGCGCCTCTCTTCTCTTCCTTCGCCTGAATCAGCCTCATCTCTAGCACCGTAAGGTGCTCCGCGTAGGCGTCCATGAGCGCCGCCTGGTACTTGATCTCGTCTCGACCGCGCTGCACCGCTTCGAGGGCGCGCTTGATCCACATCGTTCGCCGCTCTCTCTCGCGCGGGTTCCGGACGGGCTGAGCCAGGGCGCGCTCCAACCATCTCTGTTTAGCCTCGGCGCGCGATTTCCACAATTGTGTTTCCAGTTTGAGCAACGGTGTTTCCGCTTCAGTCGTTGCAGGCATCGTGTTGACCTCGCTATTTCGATTGAACCCTTCAACGTGACAGCGCCGGCTATGCCGGCGCCGCCACAAGCGCGTCGCAGTTATGATGCCGCGCGGAGCTTCGCGCCGACAGCGACCTTCCTGAGCATTCGAACCCGGCGACGCAGTCGTGCGGCTGCGATCGCAAATGCTTTCGCCCGACGGCGATTGCGGATCGCCGCGATGCCGAGCAGACGGGCGCGCTTGCGATTGCGCAACGCCGCGAGGGCAAACAACCGTGCGCGCCGCCGACGCTTCAGTGCCGCGATGCCAAGCAGACGGGCGTGCTTGCGGTGACGCAGCGCAGCGACGGTAAGCTGCCGGGCGCGACGGCGTGTGCGCAGTCCCTGTGCGATTCGCAACCCGGGAATCCGCTGACCGCTCTCTTGATTGTGTTCGCCTTCTTCCTCGTACTCATCTTCCTCGTCGCTGGCGTACAGCTCGGTCGGGTCCTCTTCTTCTTCGTCGTAGCTGTCGTCCTCTTCGTACCCTTCTTCGTCGCCGAGGCCCATCAGCTCGGTCGTGTCCTCTTCGTCGTCCTCGAACTCCGAGCCACCGAATTCGTTCGAGCCCTCTTCTTCGTCGATTCCCAGAAGTTCACTCGGATCTTCGTCCCATGTCGTCTTCATCAGCATTCTCCTTGTCACAGCCACGGCACTTCGAGAGCGATCACAAAATCTCGTGGGGGGAACGAATCTGTGACCGTAATTGGCTGTCAAAAACGCGTCGTCGCGTTGAAGGCCGTCGCGTGTCGCCGCGCGAAGAGCAACGAACATTCCTAGGCTGCTGGTGAAGAACCGCTGGCGCCCGCGGTGTAGTATGATCGCAACATGCTGAAGGGATTCACGCACGCCCGTCTCGCCTGCGGTTGCAGGCTCGCGTTCCGCGAGGGTGTCGAAGGAAGCCCCGTGGCTGTCGTCGTCGAGGAAAAGGGCCCGGGCTGCATCGTTCCTCTGCACGTCCGCGATCTGCCGATCTACGACTACCGCGAAGCACTGCGTCCGCCGACACGCTTCCTGCCGATGGAAGAAGAGGAGTACGAGGAAGAGGGTTAGACGACCTACCGGAACTGGATCTTCAGCTCCGCGACAAGGGGCAGGTGATCCGACGCCATCAGCGCCCGCCGCGTCCGCGGCAAATCGAGCTTCACCACCTCCACACGCCCGTCGTAATAAATGTGATCCAGGTGTAGAACCGGAAACACACCGGGATACGTGCGCCGACGTCGCAGGTGTCCGCGCAGATCAATGCTCTGCAGGCGTTCGGTAAGCATCGTCGTCGCGAGGCCCCGCATCCACTCGTTGAAGTCTCCGAGAACGACCTTCGGCTGCGGGATTCGTCGGTCGTGAACGATGGCGCTCAACCGTCCTGCCTGATATCGCCGCTCGAGGAAGGCAGTTCCAAGATGGACGTTGTAGAGGTGAAGCGTGTCATCGCCGAAGGCGATGTCGACGCGCTGACAACACCGCGGCTCGCAGGTTTTCCACGACAGATCGTATTGCGCGTGATGGATGATCGGGTGGCGGCTGAGGACCACGTTGCCGAACAAGGCCCCCCGCAGATGACGCGTCGGCGCCATCACCCAGCCCATCCCGAGCTGGGCCCCGAGCTCCTCGGCGTGGCCCGGCAAATGGGGTCCGGCGCCGATGACTTCCTGCAGCGCGACGACGTCCGGTTCGATCGAGCGGATTACGTCAGCGACCCGCGAGGGATTGGTTCGCCCGTCGAGCCCGCGACATCGATGAATGTTGTAGGTCGCGATGCGGAGGGTACGCCAGTGGGTGTCGGTCATGGTAAGTGGTTGGTGGGTGGTGGTTCGTGGGCCACGAACCACTAACCACCAACTAGAATAGTTGCATGGCGAAGTTGAAAAGTGAGCTCGAGCTCCAGTGTCCGTGCTGCAACGCAATCCTGGTCGTCGACACGAACCTCGGGCGGATCGTCTCGCACAAGGAACCTGAGCGAGGTGACAAGCCAGAGCTGACCGAAGCGGCGCGCATTCTCGCCGAAGAGGCACGCCGGCGCGAGGCGCTGTTCGAGCAGTCCGTCGAGGCGGAAAAGACGCGCGGCGACGCGCTGGCACGTCGGTTCGAGGAAGCGCTGCGCCAGGCGAAAGAGGAGCCGGTCACCAAGCCCCTGCGGGATTTTGACCTCGACTGACATTCATCCGCGCCGCCGGACGTGGTCCGGCAGAGCCGTCCACCGATCACGGCGGGGATAGAACTTCCAGGGTTTGTAGTCGTGCGCCTCGCGGAACGCACGATACCTCGTACGCCAGCGCTGCTCGCGCGCCTTCGACCAGTTGATGCGCCGGTGCGGCCATTCGAGCAGCATGCGCTCGACCTTCCAGATGTTCTTCTCCGACAGCCGCCAGTCATAATCGCCGAGCACGCGCAGATCGACCACCGCGTAGGCTTTTATGCATCCAGTGAAATCGATGTACGGGTCGAAGTAGCTGAGCGCCAGCGCCCGTGGCGTCGCAAAGACCGGTTTTCTCCCATGAAGACCAGGATCTCGCGACCGCGCCACCGATCCCCAGCCGTGCGGTCCGCGGTACACGAAGATCACGTGGTCGAGAAGGTCGATCGACTCAAAGCTCAAAACCAGCGGCGGGTAACGATGCTGTTCGAGGATCACCGCCGCGGAGAGGGCCGCTTCGAGGCAATGGGCGGCGCCGTGTCTGACGACGCCGCGGAAGCTGCGCAGCGTCTCGCCATGTTGCTCGTTGTTGTACGGCAGCGAGTTCAGCCAGCCTTGGACCACGAGCGGCGTTCGCAGTCGTTCGACGATCCGCCGTTCGGCGGACGTGAACGAGAGCCGCGGCGGTGTCGCCGGTTCAGTGCGCGGGAGCGGGAGCCGCTTTGAGGTCGGCAATGAGTTCGGCTGGCGTCCACATATTGCCAGGGCGAATCTTGACAAGCTTGCCGTCGGCATCGATCACCGCGGTGCTCAGATTGTGGGTGAGAATCGCAGGACTCTCGTCGCTCGGCTCCGCGATCACGCCGAACGTCGCGGCAAACGCCTTGATGTCGTCGGTGCTGGCCGTCACGAAATGCCAGACGGCGGGATCGGCCTGCAATGCCTTCGCGTGCGCCTTGAGGACCGTCGGTGTGTCGTGCGCCGGATCGAAGCTGACCGAGACCAGCCGCACGTCGGCGAGCGCCGGCGTCTTCTTGATCTCGTTCTGAACCGACGCGAAATTGCGGTCCATCAGCGGGCAGAAATCCGGCTGAGGGCAGGTCGTGTACATGAACGTGAGCGCCACACGATGTCCCTTCAGCGAGGTGAGCGGCCGCGCCGCATTGTTCTCGTCCACCAGTCTCGTGTCTGGCACCGGTTCGCCCGGTTTGAGGATCTGGGAATCGGTGATGGCAGGACCACTCGCGTCCGCGACCGGCGCGTGACCAGTTGTGTCGATTTTCGACAGGTGCGCTTCCGTCTCACCGACGACGAGTGTGGCCGTGATGAGATCGCCCGGCTGCTTGCCGGCGAGCAGCGTCGCATCCTCGACCTTATAGGGCATCGTCATCGCTGGCATGAAGCCGGGAATGTCCCCATGCCTGACGAGGACCTCCTTGGTGGCCGGCTTGACGTCGAGGATTTGTCCGGTGAGTTGATACTGCTTTGTCGGCTCCGTGCGATTGCACGCCGTCACAATCAGCATCGCCAACAGCAAACGTCGCATACCCTACACTCTAAACGTTCGGAAATGGCGGGTCCAGAAGGACCCGCGGCAGGGTCCTTTTGGACCCGGCTTGAAGGAGCCGCGGATGATCTGGATTGGCACCTCTGGCTACAACTATCCCGAATGGAAGGGCAGTTTCTATCCCGAGAAGCTGCCATCGGCGAAGATGCTGCCGTACTACGCCGATCGGTTCTCAACCGTCGAGATCAACTACACGTTCTATCGGTCGCCAAACGAAAAGATTGTTGACGGGTGGAACAAGGCGACCCCCGACGATTTCAAACTCACATTGAAGGCGCCACGGCGGATCACGCACGATCGCCGGCTGCGCGACTGCGGCGATCTCGTGCGCCAGTTTCTTGAAACCGCCGCGACGCTTGGACCGAAGCTGGGCGCGCTCCTGTTTCAGCTTCCCCCGAACCTGAAAAAGGACGCGGCGCTCCTTGACGCGTTTCTCGATACGTTCCCGCCACGAGTCTGCGCCGCATTCGAGTTCCGTCACGAGTCCTGGCTGGACGACGAGATCTATGAACGTCTTCGGACGCGCAACCTCGCGCTGTGTGTGGCGGACAGCGAGCGTCTGTCCACGCCGGTGATCGTCACTTCAGATTACGCCTACTTCCGTCTCCGAGACGAGGGCTACACACCCGACGATATCGCACGCTGGGGTGACGTGATGCGCGAGAAGACGTCAGCGTGCCGGGAGGTCTTCGTCTATTTCAAGCACGAAGAGGAAGGGAAGGGACCGGAGTTTGCGAAGCTGCTGATGCAGCATCTCGGCTTCGCACGAACTGATAATCGATGAAACGGACAATTTCACGCTCGGCCCAGTAGCCGTCGTAATCCCCGTCGCCCCGTTCTACATACGCGCAGTGGCCGCCATGCGGCGTAATAACCACCGTAATCTTCGGATTCGCTGACACGGCTGGATCACGGAACGTCGAAGCAGGAACGAATGGATCGTCTTCCGCCGTGATGATCAATGTCGGCACATGGATGCGATCGGCGACCCGCAGCGCGCTGGCACGGTGGTAGTAATCGGCCGCATCCCGGAAACCATGATGCGGTGCGGTGTACGCTTCGTCGAACTGGCGAACCGTCCAGATGCGTTTCAGAGGTTCCAGCGAAAATTCACCGGGAAAGACGCCCGCCTTCCGGCGCATGCGGCCCTTGAGATTCCGGACGAAATTCCACTCGTACACGAGGTTTGACCGACGCTCGAGTGCTTCCACGCACGCCGCCAGGTCCATCGTCGGTGAGACGGCACAGACGCCTACGAGCTGCGGCGGCGGCGTGTCGGCAAGCTCTCCGGCCAGCTTCAAGGTCAGGTTTCCACCGAGTGAGTAACCGGCAACGGCCACAGCGGGAACACCGTCACGGTCGATAAGCTCGCGCACGACATGGCGGACATCGTGCGTCAGCCCGGAATGGTAGAGGCCGCGCGACAGCCGTTCGGTGCCGCCGCAGTTGCGCTGATTGAGCCGGACGACGTCCCAGCCGGCGGACCATGCCTTATCGGCGATGCCGCGCATGTAGTGCGCCGTGCTGGAGCCTTCGAGGCCGTGTAACAGGATAAGCGTGGGTGCGGCGGCCGTCTCGTTTGTCCCGCCCCTGAAGTGGCAGTGCGCGAGCACGCGAGCGTCGGGAGCGACGTCAAAGTACCG
>DASTZI010000154.1:0-8080 GCA_035764385.1 Vicinamibacterales bacterium | reverse complement strand
GGGTGGGGCGTGATTATCAAGGAAGCGCTGGCAAACGGCCGGCTGACGGATCGAGGCGACCGCGATCACCTGGCAGCGCTCGGCAGCGAAGCGATTGCACGCACCACCACGATCGACGCGCTCGCTCTCGCGGCGGCGCTTCGCAACCTTGGTGCGACGTCGCACTGTCGGGTGCCGTTACGATGGCACAACTCGACAGCAATGTCCGTGCGGTTCCGCTTGCTAACGAATTGACCGATTGGCCGGATATCGCAGAATCGCCCTCTGACTACTGGGCGGAACGCAGTGCCTTGGCATGGCAATGAACCGTCGAAAGGCTTGAGGCGACGTCCAACTTGACCTATGCCAGAAGCGCTCGAAGACGTGCGGCTGATCTTCCGCAGCGATGCCCACACCAGTGTCGGCGATTGAAATGGTCACACACGACAACTCGCGACGCGCGTCGATCGTGACCGTTCCTCCGTTGGACGTATCGCGCCCATGGGTTCAACGAAAGATAGTGAGCGAAGCTTGCGACGCACCCTTTGATCGTCGCGTTCCATCGAGGTATTGGCGTTGCATCCGTTTGCTGGGGGTTCACATGCGCAAGGCTGCAAAACAAGAACTCATCGAAACGGGGACGGATAAGCGCGACGTCCGACGTGATGAACGTGGACACTTCAAAACGTCCGAGGATGTCGGCCGTGCGTCGGCAGGGGACCAGAGACGACGAGCTACGGACGCACCCGAAGGGTACCGCGGCGATCGGAACCTCGCTCTGAATAGTGAATAGTACGCGGCACGACCGATCGGGTTCATTGTGGCCCTGCCGTTTGGCGCCAGCGCCATCGCCAACCGGATGGCAGCTGCTGCGCTTGTGTATTTTGCTCGCCGGCCTGATCCTCCTTGCTGTGGGATACGTGACGGAGTCCTCTCGTGAATCACGAGCGGCGCAATGAGAAGGCTCAGAATTTTTGAACACATTTCGCTGGACGGCGTGATCCAGCACTCGGCCGACGAGGGCGATTTCCCCTACGGCGACTGGACCGCACCCTATCGCAGCCCCGCTGGCAGAGATGCACTTCTCGCGGTGCATGGCGAGCACTTCGATCTGCTGCTTGGCCGGCACACCTACGATATCTGGTCTGGCTTCTGGCCAAAGGCGCCCAGCAGTCCGATGTCTGACGCCCTCAACGCCGCGACGAAATACGTCGCGACCCACCGGCCGGAAAGCCTTCAATGGGGTCCGTTCGAGCGGCTTGGGCCGGACATCGTCGAGGACATGCGCCGCATCAAATCGCAGAACGGCACTGAGCTAATCCTCTGGGGCAGTTCGACGCTGACATCGACGCTGCTCGAACACGGTCTTGCGGATGAGGTCCTGCTGATCGTCTATCCAGTCCTGTTGGGCAGAGGAAAACGCTTCTTTGCAGATGGGACTCCGCCGCGCGCATTCGAGCTCGCCAGCACGAACGCTTTGTCCTCAGGCATCGTTATCAACGCCTACAAGGCGGCTGGGCCTTTGAAGACCCAACCCTGAGGAGCAATTCAAGCCTCCTTTGATCGCGCAGTACTGCCTTAGCGACGTTCTGAGTGAGGCGTTTCGCCGCGTGCCAACATCTCGACCAGTGCAGCAATTTTTCTCGCCCGTCCGGCCGGCTTCTTCATGTTGGTGGTGCGAAACGCGAGCGCCTAGCGATTCTGGCGCCCCAGAGACCGAACGTCTTCCGTGCGCGCGGGCTGGCTTCGATCGCTTCTCGCAGATCCCTATTCCACCGACGTCCTGACCAAACCGGGAAAGCCTTCTGATGAAGGGCGTCTGATCATCAAGCGCCATCCGGCCGATGGTGCTCGAATCATCATGCGCTCAGCGACGATTCACTCGATCTGGCAACGGTCGTGGCGTAGCGACACCATCTCATGCTCGACGGTGGAGGATATCCCTCCCGCCGTGCACTACGGTCGTGCAGCGCACTCGCGACCGCAGCATCGCATCCGTGAGAGCTCGACCGCTCGGCCTGTCCTCGAACTTCGTCACGGTCTCTTTCCACGAACGTAGTAGGGCGTTCAGCATTTCGACACCAGAGTTTCATACGCTTCCGGCTTCTCGGTCTCACAGATCGTTTCCGCTCGTGGCAGGAGGTACCGACGATGCGACATCTACGAACGACAGGCGTGTGGTTATTGACACTTGTGCTCATTGCAGCGGCTGCGGGCACCACCTACGCGCTCAAACATCTTCAAGCGCATGTAGGCCCCCAACCTGACGGCAGCTTCGTGGTGCCGACCGGACAGACGCTGACACCCGCTGGCGTTCACGTCGAGGTCAGCGATCGCCCGCTTGGAATGATCTTGAGCCCGGACGGTCAAACGCTGGCTGTCGCCACCGGGAGCAATTTCGGCACGCGATCGCTGCACATCATCGACGTACCGACCAATGCGCTCAGGCAGTCTCTGAATATCGGAAATAGCTTCGTCGGCGTCGACTTCAACCCCGCGGGAGACCGGCTCTACGTCGGCGGCGGCGCAAGCAACGATGTCAAGTTCTTCCGGCTGACAAACACCGGGTCGTGGGTCGCCGACGGAACGCTGGCGATCGCCGGGGCGGCGCCAAGCGGCCTGACGCTGAACCCCGACGGCACGAAGCTGTACGTCGCGCTCAACATGACCAACCAGGTTGCCGTGATCGACACGACGACCCGCGCGATACTGAACAGAATCCCGGTGGGCACCTATCCCTACACGACCGTCATGTCGATCGACGGATCGAAGGTGTACGTCAGCAACTGGGGCGGAAAGATCCCTGGTCCCGGCGATGCCACCGACGGAATGTTCCCAGTGGTCGTTGATCCCCGTACTGGGATCACCGTAAGCGGGACGGTTTCGGTCATCGATACCAGAAGCGGCGCGGTCGTCAAGACGATCGAAACGGGGCTTCACCCGACAGGCATGGCCCTCAGCCCGAGTGGTGATCGACTGTATGTGACGAATGCGAACAGCGACACGATTTCGGTCATCGACACGTCCATCGACATCGTGAGGACGACGCTGCCGGTGGGACAAATCGGGCCGGGCGGGGTGCCTGTGCTTGGCAGCTCGCCCAATGCGGTGGCGGTCAGCCTCGATGGGCAAACGCTGTACGTGGCCAATGCCACGGAGAACGCGGTCGCGGTCGTGAGTCTCAAGCAGGGGCAGCGGGCAGGCGGGCGTTCTTCCGGGGAAGTGTGGGACGTGCGCGGACGGATACCAACCGGTTGGTATCCAACGGCCCTGGCCCTCGACGCCACGGGCACGCATCTATTCATCGGCAGTTCGTTTGGATTCGGATCGATTGCCCCGCCGCCGCCGCCGCGGGTGGGACGAAGCTACCAGGATCGAAAGGGCGTCGTGTCGATGATCCCGATACCCACGCCGGGCGAGCTCGGGCAATACACGCAGCAGGTGCGAGATAACAATGGCGGGTTCCAGGGCAGCGGTCAGGGCGAATCGGGTGGCGGACACCCGATACCGACACAAATCGGGCAAAAGTCTGCGATCAAACACGTCTTCTACATCATTAAGGAGAACCGGACCTACGACCAGGTATTCGGGGATCTGCCTCAAGGAAATGGCGATTCAACGCTCGTTGAGTTTGGCCGGGAGGTGTCGCCGAACCACCACGCGCTGGCGGAGCAATTCGCATTACTTGACAACTACTATGGCCCCGGCGACCAGTCCGCCATGGGACATCGGTGGATTCTGCAAGCCTACCCGAGCACGTGGGTTCACAAGTACGGCAACTCCAGGAACAACCAGAGCCCGATGCTGCTCGGTCCGACCGACGCCATCTACGACAACGCGAAAGCGCACGGATTGAAAGTACGGAACTACGGTGAGCGGGGCGCGAACACGATCACGCCGTCGAACGCGACCTGGACGGACATCTACAACGATTGGAAGAACGGCACCAGCAATGTGAAGATTGACGCCCGCGCGATCATTCTGGGAATGCGCGATATCTATCATCCGAAATACCCGGCGGCTGAGAGCCGCGTCCCCGACGGGTACCGGGCCGACATCTTTCTCAAGGAGTTCGCCGAATTCGAAAAGACTGGTGACCTTCCGAACCTGATGATCCTCCTCCTCTACGACGATCATACCGAGGGCACCAGCCCCGGCTTCCCGACGCCGGAAGCCTCGGTTGCCGACAACGACCTAGCGCTCGGCCGCATCGTCGAGGCGATCTCGCACAGTCGCTTCTGGAGCGAGTCCGCGATCTTCGTCACGGAGGACGATTCGCAGGATGGGCTCGACCACGTCGACGGGCACCGCACCGTGGGCTTCGTGATCAGCCCATATACCAGGCGCGGGGCCGTCGACAGCACGCTCTACACCATCGTCAACATGTATCGCACGATTGAACAGATTCTCGGCCTGCCGCCGATGAACGGGTTCGATTCCGCGGCGGAGCCGATGTACAGTGTCTTCACGAGCAAGCCGGACCTTACGCCCTATAACGCGCTCGCGAACAACATCCCTCTCAACAAGATGAATCCACCTCTCGCAGGCCTCACCGGTCTGCGGCGCGAGCTCGCGGCGTTTTCGATGACCATCGACAGTTCGCAACCGGGTTCGGCGCCGGCGGATCTCCTCAACCGCGCTATCTGGCATTCGGTCAAGGGCTTCGACACCCCTTACAACTACGGCAGGCCTGAGACGCGTCGGCTGTCGTCGCTCGAAGCATTACTGCGACATCAATGATCCGCTGCTGATGCACGGAGGGCCGCGACTACGGTCGCGGCCTAGCCTTCGTAAGCCGCCGTGGCGGAAATCCGCAAAGAGCCGAAGACCTGAAAACGCGAATCCCCCTCTCTCCGCCACACCACCACTGTCGAAGTTAGGCCACTTTAAACAGCAGCTTGTTGGCCTTGGTCTTGACCCGCAGAATTCTGGTCGACGAGGCGAGGTAGAGGTAACCGTCTGCGCCGATCTCGCAATTGGATACGCCCTGGTCAGTACTGATAAAGCCGATCCGCTCGCCTCCCGGCGTGAACACCGTGACCCCTTCGCGGGTTGCCGTCCACATGTTGCCGGCTGCGTCGATCTTCAGGCTGTCGCCGCCCATCACGACATTGCGAGCCACGAACTGGCGGCGGTTTGAGGCGTTCCCTTGCTTGTCGAGGTCCCACATCACCCAGCCTGTAGGGCCGTCGGAGTGATAAAGCTTTGTCCCGTCCGGAGAGACGCCGATCCCGTTCGGCGCAGACATGGTGTCGATCAGGTGCAGGCTGTTGTCGGGTGCAAGACGGAAGACCCCCGCGTAGTCGAGCTCACGGTCGGGGCCAGTGCGGTTGACCAAGGCGGCGGGAGGATCGCTGAAGTAGACGGACCCGTCTGGGCCGAGCACGACGTCGTTGGGCGAATTCAATCGCTTTCCCATGTACTTGTCGACCAGCACGGTCTTCTTCTTGGTGGCGAGATCGATGCGGAGAATGGAGCGTGCGCCCGATCCGGCGGCGATGAGACCGCCGCGTCCCAGGATCAAGCCGTTGGTTCCGGGCTCGCGAAGATTGGGGGCCCAGCCCACTCCGTTGGCGTCATAGCCCGAATTCTCCAGCCAGACCGAACGGCCCTCTGTCAGCGACCATTTGACGATGTGGTTGACCTGAGTGTCGGAGGTCAGCAGGTAGCCGTTAGCGCCACCAACCCAGACCGGCCCTTCTGCATGCAGGAAGCCGTCGCAGATCTTTTCCACCCTGGCGTCGGCGTCAATGAGCGCGTCGAGGCGGGGATCAAGCCGGTTGACCTTGCCAGCCTCCGGGTAGGGCGGCTTGAAGTCCGTGGGAGGAGCCCCGAACACTGGGCCAGTCATCGGCTGGGGAGGCGCAGGCGGTGTCGCGGGCGCCGCCGGAGCGCCGGCGACCTGGGCCAGGGCGGCGGAGGGGACGGCGGCAACGAGGGCCGCGAGCAAGCTGCGACGAGAAATCTGGTTCGGCATGGGTGTGTCCTCGCTCTTTGTTTGCTATCGGCGCCAACCCTAAGTGGAGCTTGCGAAGGAGTCAATGCCATTCGTAGTTGAAATGGCGGCTCGTCGACGAGTTGTCAATGATTCACCCGCAGCTTCGAGCGACTCCCACGATACGCAACCTCATGGAGGCGTAGGATGGCGCGCGGAAATGGAACTCGCATGCGAGCGTCGCACCCGCCTACAAAAATCCCTACGAATATCCGCGTTTCAGAGGGACTAGGCAGAGAGAAACGGTCTCTCGCAAATGAAGCCGAAAAATCTTAGGAAAACTTAAGACATTGGGATGGCGGAGAGAGTGGGATTCGAACCCACGGTAGAGTTTCCCCTACACACGCTTTCCAAGCGTGCTCCTTCAACCACTCGGACATCTCTCCGGCTGATTGGAATCAACAGTTTACCGCGCTCAACGGAACCGGCCCAAGCCGATTGTGACGTGCCTTGTGACGTTGCTACTGCGATCGGTGACACCGCGCTCGATTCACCCAGCGACGCTGAACGGGCGCGTCAGGAGCGGATGAAGCGCGAAGGTTAACGGTTCCCTACATGATGACGCCGCGAATGTACCATCGAAATCATGGCCCCGGTCGTCCCTGATGCGCGCCGCATCAAGACTTTTGAGAGCGAAGCCGCGTTCGAAACGTGGCTCGCCGCGCACCACGATGCCGAGCCCGAAGTGTGGATCAAGATCCACAAGAAATCTTCGCGGCTGGCGTCGGTAACGCCCGCGCAGGCCCTCGACGTCGTGCTGTGCTGGGGCTGGATCGACGGCATCCGGAAAGCATTCGACGAGCGGTCGTTTCTGCAGCGGTACTCGCCGCGGGGGCGGAAAAGCAGGTGGAGTCAGATCAACCGCGAGCACGTCGCACGTCTCGTCGCCGCCGGACGCATGACGCCGCACGGTCAGCGCGTCGTCGACGCGGCGAAGGCCGACGGTCGTTGGGACGCTGCCTACGCTCCAATTCGCGATACAACCGCGGCGACCCTTCCGGGCGACCTGCGCGCCGCCATCCAGGCGAACACGCGCGCACAGCGGATCTTCCGCAGTCTCAGTAAGCAGAACCTCTTTGCCCTCGCGTTTCGCACCAATGCGATGAAGACGCCCGCGGGTCGCGCACGAAAGATCGTGGAGCTCGTCGCGATGCTGGCGCGCGGGGAGACGATCGTCCCGAATAGCTCGTCACGGTCGCGCCCTCGGTCACGGCGTCCGGCCCGCAGCCCGCGCAGGCCCTGAAGGTGTTCGAGTTGTGTGGCCGCGGTTACCGCTGATCGAATGTTCCGGCGTGTTCGGTCAGCGCGTAAACACCGGAGTTCGCGTCGCTTCATCCTCGACGACGCCGAACCCGTCACCCTCAAAATCTCTCTAGCGCTCCACTCCGTTAGCAATGCGAATCACGGCGTTGGCGCTGACCTCGACATCGAGCGCCGTCGTGGCCCAGGACGAGACGCTGATTCGCATCGCGTGACGTCCATGCCACACCGTTCCGCCGCACCAGCAGGTGCCATCGCGCTGGACGGCGTCGATCACGGTCTTCGTTCGTTCATCGCTCCCGAACGAGACAAGCACCTGATTGATCACGACGTCGTTGAGAATCTCGAATCCAGCCGCTCCCAGGCGCTCGGCAAAGCGAGCGGCGTGCTGGCAGGTCCGTTCGACGAGACTGCCGACACCCGCCCGGCCGAGCGACTTGAGGGCGGCCCACACCTCGAGACCTCTGGCGCGGCGAGACGCGTCAGGCGTCCAGTGAATCGGTTCCCAGTCGCCGTCCGACGGCAGGTAGTCCGCCTGCATGCGCATAGCGCAGAGGAGCGCCTCTGGTTCGCGCACGAACACGAAGGCGCGGGGCACTGGCGGTCCACAACCCGAACGCGCCGTCCACGTGGACCCAGCCGCCCGCGTCGTGAACGGCGCGACAGATCGGTTCGGCGGGATCGAAGCTGCCGGTATTCACGTTCCCCGCCTGCATGCAGGCGATCACCGGCTCCCGAAGGCAGGGTAAGGCATCGACGCGCATCCGCCCGTGCGCGTCGGTGGGCACCGTGATCACGCGATCCCTGCCGAACCCAATCACGGCAAGGGCCTTGAGCACCGAGACG
>DASTZI010000153.1:0-2172 GCA_035764385.1 Vicinamibacterales bacterium | reverse complement strand
CGACTCGGGAGTTACTCGGACCGGCAGACGGTGAGCGAGGTCTCAGGCATCGTTGAGTGAACAAGGTGGTAGCGCTCTGATGACAGGCAGAAACGTTCACCGACACGTGAACGCGGCGCTGAGCGCGCTCACGATTGGTCGGGAAAATCAATCGTTTCTCGACGCCAGATGGATCACTCTGCTGCTTCGCAGTGCCCCGTTGCGCAGCAGGCGTCGTCTCGCGATACGGGTTCTGAGCTTGAGCCCGCACTATTTCTATCGTCGTCCCGAGCACGACGGATTGTCGCACGCCGAGTTCACTGAGCTGGAGTTCGAACGCAACCGGTCGACACGCGAGAAGCTCGGTGAGTTGATCCTTGGACCGTATCTGGAGCGCCAGCAGGTCGTCCTCGACTTCGGGTGCGGGCCCGGATTCCTTGTGCACTATGTCGCGGGCCTGGCGAAGACCGTCTATGGCGTCGACATCTCGCAGGGGGTTCTCGAATGCGCCAAGGTGATCAATGGAGCACCAAACGCTTCGTTTCTTCATACCGCCAACATGGCGGAAATCGGCGACGCTACTGTCGACCTCGTGTACTCGATCGCCGTCGCGCAGCACCTGACGGATTCGGTACTGGAGCGTGTCTTTGACACTCTCCGGCAGAAGCTCAGGCCGGCGGGCAGGCTCCTTTTTCACATCGTCCTCGATGCGAAGGGCTGGCGGACCGAAGAGGAATGGAGAGGCGACGTCTCGATTGCTGGACGACTGAGGCTCAAGTACGGGCTCAACTGCTTCACGCGCAGTGAAAAGCGCGTCCGAGAAATGCTGAAGGCGGCCGGGTTTGGATCGATCGTCGTGCGGTCGATGCGCGACATATGTCAGGAGCCCTTCGACGATGTGTGCACCCAGCATCTCGTCTCCGCGAGAACCTGATTGGTGAGAATCATTCCCGGCGACCGCCACGATCTCTTCGATCTGGCCACAACGCTTCTCGAGCCAGAAGTCACGGCGGCGGCACCTGCTCACCGACCGATTCACATCGTCGTGAAGCCGAACTGGGTGCAGCACCGTGCTGAATCGACCGACTCCTGGGACGCGCTCATCACCTCGCCGGACCTCGTCCATCAGGTCGTGCGCTCCATCGCCGCCCTCACGCGCGGACACGCGGTCGTCAGCGTGTGCGACGCGCCGCACACCTACGCCGACTTCGAATCGATTCTCGACCGCGGGGCGCTCCGTGCACGTCTCGCCCGCGTCGCCGAGGAGTGGCCGACACTGCGGATCGAGATTCTCGATCTGCGCCGCGAGCGCTGGATTCGGCAGGATGGCATCGTCGTCCGCCGCGAATCCAACGTGGAAGATCCACGCGGATATACCGCGGTGAACCTGGGACGGCGGAGCTGCCTCTACGGACACAGCGGCGAAGGGCGCTTCTACGGAGCGGATTACGACCGCGGCGTGGTCAACCGCCACCATCGTGGCGATCATCACGAGTATTTGCTTGCGGGCACACCGCTTGACGCCGATCTCTTCATCAACCTGCCGAAACTCAAAACGCATCGCAAGACTGGCATCACGGCCGCCCTGAAGAACCTCGTCGGGATCAATGGCGACAAGAACTGGCTTCCGCATCACACCGAGGGCTGCCCGGCAAACGGCGGCGACGAGCGGCCGGTTGTAGGATGGGCGGACTGGGTGGAGACGCGCGTCAAGACACTCGCGCAGGCGGCCACACTCAGCGCTCCCGCGATTGGCGCACCACTGTACCGATTGGCGCGCCGGCGCGGCATGGCGATGCTCGACGGCGATGGCACGACGGTTCGCAACGGGAACTGGTGGGGCAACGACACCTGCTGGCGTATGGCGCTCGACCTCAATCGGGCACTGCTGTTCGCCAACCGCGACGGCAGTTTGCGGACGGCCGCGGATCGCAAACCGTACTTCTGCATCGTGGACGGAATCATCGGCGGCGAGGGAAACGGACCGACCGATCCCCTGCCGGTGCTCTCGAATGTTCTGATCGCCGGCGGAAACCCGGCCGAAGTAGACGCCGTCGCCGCACGGCTGATGGGATTCGCCATCGAATCCCTGCCGATCGTCAGCCACGCCTTCGACTCCCACGATCTTCCGATCTCAGAAACACGGCTCGACCGCCTGTCTTGCTTCGATGAACGCGTCGAGGCTGCGATCCC
>DASTZI010000152.1:0-10800 GCA_035764385.1 Vicinamibacterales bacterium | reverse complement strand
CGGTGCTTCGCCGGTGACCGTGATCTGTTCGGAGATTTCACCGACCTCGAGCACGAAGTCGAGCACGGCTGACTGCTGCGTGCCGATGCGGAAGCCTGTGCGCTCCTCGGTCTTGAACCCGGGAAGCGACACGCGGACGGTATACGTGCCTGGCAGCACACTCGAGAACGCGTACTCGCCGACCTCGTTCGTCATCGCCGAACGTTGGGCGTTGGTGTCCTGGTTGATGAGCGTGACCTCTGCGCCGGGGATGACGCCCTGCGCGTCGCGCACGGCTCCGCGCAGCGCGCCCTGATAGGTCTGTGCGGCGGCTGTGACCGCGCACGCAAGCACGAACACCTCGAACAGACAGACCGTCGCCAGTCTTCCTTTGCACGTTTTCATCTGCACTCTCCTGCCCCACAGACCGCGCGCGACGATCGGATTGCGGTCGGCCAAGGAGCAAGCGACGCGCCACCACGATGCGTGAGGTCAGCGTGCAGGATCAGTGCAGAGATTTCTTAACGATTACGCGAGATGCGCGATGTTCCGACGATGCGATGCAATGTGTGATTCGCCCGACGTCTTCGTCGGAACGCACATGAGGAAGGGATCGAATCTGTCGGAATAAACGATCAGAACGACTCGAACGATCCGAACGACTCGAACGATCCGAACGACGCAACGATGTGTTTCATCCGCTCCGCTTCGACCATCGAGAACCGCCAGTCCTCCGCACGCCGATGGAGCATGTCGTCGAACCAGTCGGCGCGCATGACGCCACTGGCCCCGTGATAGTCAATGCCAAGCAGCAAGTGGCCGACTTCGTGGGCCATCACACGGCCGAGCACGATGCCGGCATCGACGCCAACGCGCTCGGTCGCCGCACGGATGCGATCCGAAAATACCGTCGCGAGCCACCCGTGGTTGGTCTCCTTGACGATGTAGGCCACGCCGTACGCATCGGGGTGAAGCGTGCTGTTGAAGGGCGGCGCGTCCATGATGCGAACGACAACTTCGGATCGCTTCAGTGGTTCATCACACGAATCTGTGCCTCCGGCGCGTGCGCCGCACAACCGGAACGTCACATTGATGCCCGTGTCGCGAAGGATGCCGTCGGCAGCGTCGCGCGCGGCAGCGAATTCATCCAATGGAATGCCCGCGGTGTTGTAGAGCCGGACCGTCAGTGTGACACGAGACTCGGCAGCACGGCCGCCGATCGTCATCAGCAGTGTCGCGATCAACACGAACGCTACGCTCACTCGCATCGTCAAAGCCACGAAAGCGTATCACTGGCGTCAGGCGCGCGACGAAGACGTTCGATTTTTCGATCCCGCGCGAAACCAGCGACGATTTTGTGCGTGTCGTACAGACAAGGCCGACGCGAGGGTCGGCCTTGCGTTCGGACGGCTCGTGACTATTTCGTTTCGGGCAGCAGCGTGACTTTCACGTACCGATTGGCGTTCAGGTACGTGCGCGCGGCGTCGCGGAGTGCCTCGACGCTGATCTGGTCGTAGTACGGCTTCATATCGAACACGTCCTTCACGTCCTCGCCGTACTCGTACTTGAAAGTCAACCGGTTCAGCAGGTACTCGTTCCGCTGACTGTTCGTCTCGAAATCGCGCGTGAGGCCCGAGCGTGCGTCAGTCACCTGACTGGGCGTCGGACCAAACGTCCTAAACCGGTCGATGACGCGGAACGCCGCGTCGACCAGGCTGTCGGTTCGCGCCGGATCGCACGCGAAACTGATCGTGAGTCGGTACTCCTCGGTCGGCTTCTTCGTGTAATTCGGCTGGACGCTGACGCCGTAGGTCCCGCCAAGATCCTCACGCAGCGTCCGCTGCAGATCGCCGGCGAGCGTCTCCGCCATCGCGCTGGCGATGACGCGGTGCTGCTCGTCGTTCTGAAACGGTCCGTTGAAGATGATGCTCACCTGGCTGCGCGGTTCGATTCCGCTGCGCACGACGTTGTTGACGACGCCGGCGGGCGGATGCATCCCGATATCTTTCGGCGCCTCGGTTCGGCGCAGCGACGGCAGGCTGCCGATGTAGCGCTCGACAAGCGGCTTCATCGTCGCGAGATCGAAGTTGCCAACGAAGACGAACACAAAATCGCTGGCGTCCGCAAAGCGGTCCTTGTAGAAGGCGAGCGACCTGTCGAGGTTCATCTGGTCCAGCCGCGCAGGCGTGAGCGGCTGTGCCCGTGGATGATTCTGCGTCAGCGCGGCACTGACCGCATCGTCGAACACCGATTCCGGCATCGATTGTTGATTGGCGAGCGCCACCTTCAGCTGATCCTTCAACACGCCGAACGCGACCGGATCGGCGCGCGGAGCGGTAAACCGAAGGTAGATCAGTTGAAACATCTTCTCGAGATCCCTGCGGGCGGATCCCCCGGCCAGGCCCTCCTCCGTCGGTCCGATATCGGCGCGGACGACTGCCGTGGTGCCAGCGAGAACCTTCTGAAGGTCAACGTTGCGGAATGCGCCGAGGCCGCCTTGCTCCACCACCTCCGGAGCGGTCACCGCGGCAACGAAGTCGCGATCCGGGGCGAGGGACGTGCCACCCGGGCTGACGGCTCGAAACAGGATTTCGTCGTCCTTGTAATTTGTCGGCTTCAGCACAACGCGGACGCCGTTGCCAAGGCGCCACTCGGTGATCCCGAAGGCGTCGTTGGCGGTCGTCGCGGCCACGGCGCCGGCGGTCGGCAGCCGCGCGAGCAGCGGCTGCGTCGAGACGGAGTCCACGTACGCCGTCGTCGTCGCGGCATCGGCCGCCTTGATGACCGCCGCCATCCTCGCCTCGTTCGGCAGCGTCGCGCGCTCCTTGTCGGGCGCCACGACCACCACCAGGCGGTTGCGATCCGGCACCCATTCTTTTGCGAGGGCGTTCACTTCGGCGAGGGTGATCTCTGGCGTGAACCGCTGGCTCAACCCGTACTCGTACGCGATGCCGGGAATCGGCTCGTTGTGAATGAAATTGCGGACGTATTCATCGGCGAGCGGCCCGGATGCGCTCTTGTCGCGTTCGGCCATCGCCCGCTCTAGATACAGCTGTGTGTTCAGCTTTTCGCGATTCACTTCGGTCTGGGTAAAGCCGAACTTCGCCGCGCGATTGATTTCCGTAAAGAGCGACGTGAGCGCACGCTCCACGCCGCCGGGTGGAACCAATGCGCCAAGCGATGTGAGCTCCGCGGTTCGAACCAACAAACCGCGATCGGTCTCCGCCCGCAGAAACGGTGCGTTCGGTGAGTTCGCGATCTCGTCGAGGCGTTCCGACAGAAGGGCGCCGAACAGCCGATCGACGATCGACCGACGGTAATCGCCGATCGTGACGAACCGGCGCGCCGTCATGCGGACCGAGATGTCAATGCGAGTGGCCGTCGCTTCGGGATCCGTAATGGTCGCGTAGACCGTACCGGGCTGGTCTGGAACGGCGAATGCCGGCCGCGGCTTTGGCGACAGCGCCGCCGGAATTGGCGCGAAGTGCGCTTTGATCATCGCTTCGACGGCGGCCTTGTCCACATCGCCGACAACGACGACGGCCATCATGTCCGGCCGATACCAGTCGGCGTAGAACTCCTTGAGCCGGGCGGGATTGGCATTCTGAATGATTTCTGGCGTCCCGATCGGCAGCCGGTCCGCATAGCGCGACCCCTTGAGCAGCATCGGGAACTGCTTGTTCGAAATGCGCTCGCCGGCGCCGAGCCCCTGACGCCATTCCTCGAGAATGACGCCTCGTTCCTTGTCGATCTCCGTCGGATCGAACGTCACGTTGTGCGCCCAGTCTTCCAACGCGAGCAGCGAGCGATCGATGACGACCGGATTTTCCGTCGGGATCTGCAGCTCGTAGATCGTCTCGTCGAAGCTCGTGTTCGCGTTGACGTGCGCGCCGAATCGCATGCCGAGCGACTGCATGAAGTTGACGACTTCAAGCCGCGGAAAGTGCAGCGTCCCGTTGAACGCCATGTGCTCGACGAAATGCGCGAGGCCGCGCTGATCTTCGTCCTCGAGCACCGATCCCGCGTTGACGGCGAGGCGGAGTTCCGCTCGGCCTTGCGGCACCCGGTTGTTGCGGATGTAGTAGCGCAACCCATTCGGCAGGGTGCCGACGGTAATCTGCGGATCGACGGGGACGGGGTCGTCCAGTTTTGCGGCAGCAACATTCGGCGGAATCGCCGGCGTTTGCGCGCCGACGATGACCGCCGTGGTGGCAATCGCCGCGAGGAGGACGGCGAGACGGAAACGCTGTACAAGCTTCATGCGGGCGTTCTTTCGACGTTTATGGCTGCTTGCCGGTCTTTAGATACTGCTGGGATGCCGCTTCGTCTCTGAGCGGGGTTACTTTGTCAGGATCGATGCGTACCATCAGATAGTCAATGTGGTCGTCGATTTTCGTGAACAAATGGCCCGTGCCGGCCGGGATGACGATGACATCGCCCACCTTCAGGTTGTAGCTCTTCCCGTTGCGGATCTCCGAACCGTTGTTACCCGGGCCGTTGAACAACCGCACGGTTTCCTGCGTCGCGGGCCGCCGCACCATGTTGGTAATGTCGGGCCCCAGCATCAGCGTGGCCGAGCCATCGATGATGTGGTAGACCTCGCTCACAAGATCGTGTTCGGCGACCGAGTCCTTCGCCGGCTGAGCCAGCTTGCCACGATGCACCATGCCGATGCCGATATGCGCCTTGCCGATCTCGATGTCGCGCACCTGCTGATCGACGAGGTTTTCCTTAACCGCTTTCTGCCGATAGGCTTCCAGCTCCGACAGCGGGATGTAGGTACCGGGGCACATGTTGCAGCTCGGTTTCGGGTTGGGGTTGTTTGCCTGCGCGGCCAGACCAACGACCGCCACCACCGCTCCTAGCAAGCCGATCAGCATCCATCTCATATATCGTCCCTCCGCGGGGCGTATGTTACAGCCCCTGGAAGGTTCGGCTAAAGCCGAACCCCACCGTTGATTCTTGCCGGATCCAGACGCCGAGTTGCATCGGTGGGATCCGCCTTTAGGCGGACCTCACGGCAACTTACTGACTGTGACCTTCTTCAACTCCACCCTCATGGTGGGAGTCTCACCATTGACCGGGGCCTGCTCGATCTTCTCAACGACATCCATTCCTTCCACCACTCTGCCGAAGGCCGAGTACTTCCCGTCGAGGACGGGCGTGCGCGCCAGGACGATGAAGAACGACGTGTCGCCGCTGCCCGGGTCGTCGCCGTGCGCGAGGGAGACGGTTCCCTTGTCGTGCTGGATGTCATTGAACTCCGGTGCCATCTTGCGAACGTACCGGTCCTGCGAAATGTCGAGCGGCTCGCTCCGTGTCGGCAGGAACCCACCCTGGATGACGAACCCCTTCACCACGCGATGGAACGCGGTGCCGTCGTAGAAACCGACCGACGCAAGCCGCAGGAAGTTCCGCACGTGGTTCGGCGCCTTGTCGGGTGAAAACTGGAACGTGATGTTCCCCATCGACGTTTCGAGCACCGCGCGGTACTTCGACAAGTCCTCTGCGGTCTCGGTTGTGAACGGCTCTGGACCCGCGGCCGCCTTGTCGCGAATCGTCACCTTCGTCATCACGACACGCTGCGTCGGAACGGTGTTGTCGGCTTCGATCTGCGAAATCTTCTGCGCGACGTTCAGCCCCTCGGCGACGCGCGCAAACACGGTGTACTGACCGCTCAATGGCAACTGGTCGAAGATGCAGATGAAAAATTGCGCGCCGCCGCTGTCTGGCATCCCCGGCGCCAGCGTCGCCGCGACGGCGCCGCGTGACATCTGCTCGGTGTTGCGCTCGAAACGGAGCTCGCGCATCCCTCCGGCGCCGTAGCGCGCGCTTTGCGTTGGATCCTTGGACAGCGGATCGCCGCCCTGAATGATCCCGTTCGGGATGACGCGATGGAAGATCGTCCCATCGTAGGCGCCCTCGCGGGCGCGGGTGATGAAGTGCGCCACGTGATTCGGCGCGGCAGCGGCAAGCAGGTCGAGCACGATCGTCCCCATCGTCGTCTCGATCACGGCCTGCTTGTTCTGAAGCTCGCTGGCCGACAGCGTGTTGACGAAGTAGGTGTCCGCCGGTTGCGGGGGGCGCTGCGGTGGCGGCTGGCCGCGTGCCGCAGGCGGACGCGGCGGCGCAGGAGCCTGTGCCGGCCGCGCCGGCGCCCCCTGCAGATCGCCGAGCAACAGGAGGAGCATGAGCAGCGCAGTCATTCGGCGATTATAGGCATTCTGTCTGCTACTATTGCCGTGGGCGTGAGTTCCCTGGCGACAGCGCAAACGCGCGACGTGTCGATGTACGAACAGTATTACGGGTTCGTACAACCTCCTTTTACGCTGACCCCCGACCCCCGATTCCTGTACCGCAGCGAATCGCATGAAGAGGCGATCACGCTGCTCCGGCAGGCCATCCGCCGCAAGGAAGGCTTCATCGTTCTGACCGGCGACATCGGCACGGGCAAGACCACAACGTGCCGCGCGCTGCTCGAGCAGCTCGACGCGAACGTGTTCACCTCGCTCGTCCTCAATCCGTTCCTGTCGGTGGAGGAACTGCTGCGCGAGGTGCTGCTCGATTTCGGCGTCGTCTCACGCGAGGGCGTCCGAAGCGGACGGATTTCGACCGCGAGCAAACACGAGTTAATCAGCACGCTGCACGACTTTCTGCTGTCGCTGATGGCGATTCACGGCAGCGCCGTGCTCATCATCGACGAAGCGCAGCACCTGTCGACGCAGGTCCTCGAGCAGATCCGCATCATCTCGAACCTCGAGACCAACGAATCGAAGCTGCTCCAGATCGTGCTCGTCGGTCAGTTGAACCTCCTCGACGTGCTTGCAGCGGCGGAGATGCGGCAGCTCGATCAGCGCATCTCGATTCGCGCCGCCCTCAAGCCGCTCAATCGTCTTGAGGTGGAGGCATATATTGCCCATCGGCTCTGGGTCGCCCGCGGCTCGACGGCCGTCACCTTCGAGCCCACAGCGCTCGATCGCGTTCACGCGTACACAGGCGGCGTGCCGCGCATCATCAACCTGCTGTGCGATCGATCGCTGATGCAATCCGCGCAGATGCGCGTCAACAGGGTGACGCCCGCCATCATCGACGAGGCCGCGGCGGGGATGGGCCTCAAGCTGCCGGCAACCGGTCGGGCGAAGCGGAAGGTTGCGAGCGGCGAACGAACGTGGTTGAAGATCGCGGCGAGTGTGGCTGCCGTTCTCGTCCTGCTGGTCGCAGGAGTGATGTGGTTCGCTCCCCTCGATCGGCTGATCGACGCTGGAGTTCCCACACCGCCCGGGCCGCCGCCGTATCAATCGCGCTATCCGTCTGGAGCCAAGCCGATTCCGCAGACGGATCTGCTGCTGCCCCCGCCTCCGACGCCGCCGCCCACGCTGCCTGAAGCCCTGTCCACGGACCCACCGTCCCCAAGGTTTTCGCGCTAGCGCTTCATCTTCCGCGCGCGCTCCTCCTGCTGCCGCGCAAGGTCGGTGAGTTCCTCCTGCAGCTTCACATAGCTTTCGAGTCGATCCGCGCGCAGCGTTCCTTCCGCGACCGCGGCTTTGACCGCGCACCGTGGCTCATCGCGATGACGGCAGTCGGTGAAGTGGCATCCGGCAGCCAGGGCTTCGATGTCGTCAAAGGTTTCGCGAACCGCCTCTGACGCCTCCCAGAGCTGGAGCTCACGCATGCCCGGTGTGTCGATAATCAGTCCACCGCCGGGCAGCATCACGAGCTCGCGATGGCTCGTCGTATGCCGGCCACGTGAATCCGCGGCACGCACCTCCTGCGTCCGCCGGATATCGGCGCCAACAAGACGATTGATGATCGTGCTCTTGCCAACGCCGGACGATCCGAGGAGCGCAGCCGTGCGTCCGGGCGCGAAATGATCGCGTATCGACTCGACCCCCTCGCCCGCTCTCGCGTTGACGACATGGACAACGACGTCGCCGGCGAGGGTCGTGACCTCCCTGATACACGCGGACAACTCGGCGCAGAGATCAGGCTTGGTCAGCAGGATGGCCGGCGAGGCGCCGCTCTCGCGCGCCATCAGCAGGTACCGCTCCAGCCGCCGCAGGTTGTAATCACCATCGAGCCCCATCACGATGAAGACAACGTCGACGTTGGCGGCCACGACCTGTTGACCGGTCGGTTCACCCGCGGCGCGACGGGTAAACGCGCTGCGGCGCGGCAGCATCGCGAGAATGACGCCGCGATCTTCCGAGGCGCGTTTGCGGAGGGCGATCCAGTCACCGACCGACGGCAGTTCGGCGCGGCTTGCCGCGCGGTGCTTCAAGCGGCCTGCCGTGACCGCATCGAGTTCGCCATCATCGACGTAGACGCGGAAAATCTGATTGAACTCGATCGCAACACGACCTGGCTGGACGTCCTTTTTCGATTGCCATGGCTCGTAGGCGGCTGCAAATCGATCGTCCCATCCAAGCTCCGCCAGCGTCATCGATGCGCGGCCTCTTTGTTTCGTGCTACGCGTAGTACTGCCGCCGCGGCCGCCCGGAACGGGTCAGTCCATTCGTGGCCGCCATCAAAAACACAGACATCGGCGCGTACATCAATCTTTGCCAGTGCGGCCCTGTCCGCCTCTTCTTTGGCCTCGGTGTACCACTCGTCGCGCGTTCCACGGCCGATCAACACCGGCGGAAGGGGAACCGGCCGATCCTCGATGATGTCGGGCGGCAGGTCGCCCGCGAGAACGATCAGCGCGTCGGCGCGATAGTGCGCGGCAGCCCGGTAGGCCATCGCCGCGCCTTGTGAAAAGCCGGAGAAGGCGAGCGGTTCGCGAGTCTGATGCTCGGAACGCACACGCTCGAGAAGGCGGCCGACGTAATCGATGTTGTCGGCAATGGCGAGCGTTCGATCCTCCCGCGTCATCCAGCTCGAGACGACCCGGTCCTTCCTCGTATAGAACCGGTGCAGTCCCTGGACCGAGACGAGCAACCACTCCTCGGTTCCCGGGATGGTCTGCAGCGCCTCCATGTGATCGCTCGCGGTCTCGGCATACCCGTGAAAGCCGACGAGCAGGGGCCATGGCGGCGCGACGTTCGGGACGCGGATCAGAAAGCGGCCATGCGTACGCGCCTCGATGGTGTGCACCGAAATGTCGGCCATCACTCAGGCAGGTTACGTCGCAGGTGGACGGCGTCCGCCTTCGATCGCACACGCAGGTTGATCATCTCGACGAAAACCGAGAACCCCATGGCGAAGTAAATGTACCCCTTCGGCACGTGCTGACCGAAGCCTTCGGCGATCAGCGAGATCCCGATCAGCAACAGAAAGGACAGCGCCAGCATCTTGACCGTCGGATGGCGCTCGACGAAGGCGGCGATGGGAGCCGCGGCGGCGAGCATGGTGATCACCGCAATGACTATCGCGGCGATCATGATCGTCACGTGGTCGGCCATACCGACCGCTGTGATGACCGAGTCGAGGGAGAAGACGAGGTCGAGAAGGAGTATCTGGGCAATCACCCCGGCGAAAGAGGCGCGCCGGGGTGCCACATGGTGGGGCGACTCCCCTTCGAGGCTCTCATGAATTTCGCGAGTGGCCTTGAAGAGAAGGAAGAGGCCTCCGCCCGCGAGGATCAGCGACCGGCCGGACAGATCGAAGCCGAACGGAGAGATCAGCGGTCGCGTCAGCCCCATGACCCAGACGATCGACAACAGGAGCGCGATACGCATGAACATCGCAAGGAACAGCCCGGTCCGGCGCGCGGTCCCGCGTTGCGCCGCAGGCAGCTTTCCCGCAACGATCGCAATAAAAATGATGTTGTCGATGCCGAGGACGATCTCGAGCACGGTGAGCGTCAGAAGCGCAGCCCACCCCTCGGCCGTCGTCATCCAGTCCATTTGGTTCGTCGTTGGTGGTCAGTCGTTTGTGGTAGCGGTTCGTCGTTAAGGCTTCGTCGCTTCGCGCGGCTTCGTCTCCGGAAGATCGGCGAGCGCGCCCCAGGTGTCGGGGTCCTGCCAGACAAGAGTAGATAGATATAAGGACACGTCTTCAGCTGGATAAGACGCTGCGATCGCTGTGGCAGCCTGCTTCAGCGCATCTGCCGTCGGTGGCGTAACCTCTTCCTCGGCGATGATGCCTTCTTCATGCTTGATGCCAAGCGCGTCGAGAAACGCGCCCATCATCGCCCGCTGATGTTGAAGGTGGAATGCCACCAGCATCCGTGCCGCGATCATTTCGGAGATCGCAGGCATCGACAGCAGGTACTGCGTCTTCTTCTCGACCGGCATCGCGATCACGCTCTTCAGGCGGAACTTGATGCGCTGAGCGATGAGGTTGACGGCCTCGGCCTGTTCGTTGGCGGCGTGCTCATCGTGCCAGAACGCGTCCGCAGCCTGACGCTTCTTTTCGGCATGCAGTTGTTTCCAAAGCTGCGACGGACGAGGGATGTCAGGCAGGTCTGCGGCGTCGGCCATTCGAATCGATACGTTAACATAGCGACTCTATGCCACGCTTGAGCGTTGAAGGTTTTCCAACGGTCGATGTCCCAAACGGCAAGCGACTCGTGCTTGCCATCGAGCAGGATGCGCATGTGGACATCCTCCATGCGTGCGGCGGCAACGCGCGCTGCACGACGTGCCGCATCGAATTCATCGACGGCGAACCGCCGCGCATGACGATGGCCGAGAAGACGCGACTGGAGGAGCGGGGGCTGGTGGGTGTGCGGCTGTCGTGTCAGGTCGTCTGCGACCACGACATGAGCGTCCGCGCGATTAGCCGGTTGACAGGAAGCGGCCGGCCGGATCCGGGCCGGACGCCGGAGCCCACGATTCAACCTCCGCCCGAATGGACGTAAAAAAAAGACGCAGAGAATTG
>DASTZI010000151.1:0-3909 GCA_035764385.1 Vicinamibacterales bacterium | reverse complement strand
GTATCGCAACGCAGGCGCCGTTCCCTACCAGCGGAGGTCCATTCGTCGTTTACCTCGATGTGTGGCAACGATGCCTAACGTTTCTTGAAGATCCGGACCTGATTGAAAAGGCAGTCGGCGTCGATACAACAGGTCGCATTCAAATCGCATGGCAGGTGCGACTACTCGACGTCAGCGAAACTACGGGTGTAACCTGCAGCACGCCAGATAAGGATATTGCCGCATGGTCCGCGCTCATTGAGCCGTCAGCGGGACGACTGAGTACAGGCGTCGTGCAGTCTTCTCCTTCAGGGCCATGTTGTCTCGCGCCGAACACCGGCTACACCGGGATGGAGAACCAGCTTTATCGCGTGGAGATTCACCAGCCGGGTACGTCGACTTCCGGTGCGACATTCAAATGGTCGCGGAACAACGCATCTGTCGCAACGCCGGTTATGGGTATCTCGCAGGGAGGCACAGTCCTCACTGTGCAGTCCACGGGTCGCGACAATGTTCTTCGTTTCAACGCCAACGACTGGGTCGAGATCACCGATGACTGGCTCGAACTCAACGGCCAGCACGGAGAACTCCGCCAGATCGTCCAAGTCACCGACTCGAACAACACCATCAAACTCTCCGCTGCGCTTCCGGCCGCGACCTTCCCGGTCGATCCCAACGGTCTCACAGACCCTGATCGGCATACGCGCGTCATCAAGTGGGATCAGGGCGGCAAGGTTTTTCAAAGCGACGGCACCACGGTATGGACCGATCTCGATGCCCCAACGAGCAAGGGGGATATCCCCCTGCCGCCACCGGGCACCTCTCTGATCTTAGAAAACGGCATCACCGTCACGTTCGACCTGAATCCAGGCAACGGCAAGTTCCACATCAGCGACTACTGGAACTTCGCGGCGCGTACTGTGGACGGCACTGTTGAAAAGCTTGTGCAGGCTCCTCCGCTCGGCATTCATCATCATTACGCGCGGCTCGCTGTTCTCACGCTGCCGGATCTAGCCACAGACTGCCGTGTGGAATGGCCACCGAAGTCCGGCGGGGGAGAAGCCGGATGCGATTGCCAGTCCTGCGTGACAGCTGAATCGCACAACGGCAACACCTGGACGATCCAGCAGGCGATCGATTTCGTTCTCACTCACGGCGGCGGAAAAGTCTGCCTCGGACCCGGCATCTACAACATCACAAGCATGATCAATATCGGTGGCGGCAATGTGCCTGCAGTGAATCTTGCGATTGAAGGCCACGGGCTGCCGACGCTTGTTCCCACTGCTCAGTTTCAGGGCAACACGATCATGCGTGTGCGAAATGCGATCGATATCGACATCGATGCGATCGCTTTCTCCGGCGGTGCCTCGTTCAGCGAATTCGGAGGATTCGTTCCCGGCGCTGCGGGATTGACGATCGGCCAGAGCGCGTATGTACGCGTGGAGCGCTGTGCGTTCGGGATTCCCACTGATGTCAGGCAACTCTCAGCGGGCGTCGTGCTCTCCGACATGGCAATAGCGAACTGCACATTACGCGAAAATCTTTTCACCAACGTTGATACCGGAGTCGCTCTCCATGCAGAGCGCCTCGTGTTGATGCAGTTCCTTGCGGAAGAGAACCAATTCTACTGCACGAATGGAGCTTTCACCTGTGCCGGAGCGGGCAGTTTATTGGCCGCGGAAGTTCGCTTTGCGAACAACTTCGTTCAGGCCACAAGCGGGTTTGTACTGCTCGGCACGGGGCTCGACGTCACGGTGGAGTCGAACACTTTCCAGATCACGGCCGCCACGACGACCGACAACGCGCCGTACAACGCCGCCGTCATCTGCAATCTTGCGCAAACGCGCGTGCTCAACAACCAGATCACCCGAACTACGACCGATCTCAACGTGATCACAACAGCCGCCAACAACGGAGTGCTCACTGCGGGCACCTACTTGTGGCTCGTGACTGCTGTGCTTGCCAATGGACGTGAAGCGCTGCTGACTTCAGCCGCCACCGCGCAGATCACCAGTCCATCGAATGCCAAGCTGTCGTGGGCGGCGCTCACCGGAGCCAAAGGGTACAGAGTCTACCGGACCATAGCCAATGGCGCGGTGTTCCTGCTTGATGGCAACGCTCCGCAGACCGGTGGCCCAACCATCACCTTCAGCGACAGCGTCGCAGACGCAGGACTGCAGAACCAGCTGCCCGCGATGCAGAACGATGGCATTGTGATCGGCAGCAGTATTCCAGGTCCCAGCACGAATCTCGGACCGGGCACACTCTCTCCGGCGATCTACGGCACACAGATCGTCGGCAACCGAATCAGCGCTCTCATCGGTACCGGTATTCTGTCGCCCAATGGCACTTTCCTGCTTGCCACGCTAATCGCGCAGAACCAGATGACGGCGCTAGGTGGCGACGGGATCCTGCTCGCAGGCAGCGAGATCGATCTCGACATCATCGAGAACTCGTTGCTCTCGGTCGCACAGCTGCCGCGTGACATCAGGGAGATCGCGGGCATCCTCGTACGATCGGCGATGAATGCCAACATCAGCGAGAACCGGATTGCGCAGCTTGGGCCTCAAGCCAGCGATACCGGCGCCAGTCGCCGTGCCATCTATGTTGTGCTCGGACTTGATGTGCGCATCGCCGGTAACCAGGTCACGGATAATGGTCCGAGCACCCTCCCGTCAACGGGCATAATGGCCACGTCGATGGGTCGTCTCGACGTCAACGACAACAATGTGCGGCGCATGACGGTGCCCCCGCCGAAGCCCGACAAATCCATATGGCGCGCGCTTGAGGCGAAGGGCGATGTCGTCAACGTCGAGGACAATCTATTCGAATCATTCGGCGGCGTCACGGCAACGTCTCCCGGCACTGTCGCCATCTCGGCGGCACAGACCTGCACGTTCAGCAATAACCAGTGCTTCCTCGATGATCCCGACAATACGAATCTAAACCTGGTTGTTGAAGTCGAATCGCAATCAATCATTGCTCTAGGCAACCGCGTGAAAGGCCCTCTGAGCCCGGGGGGACTTCACCTCGGTCCAGTCTCAATGATCCTTATTGTGCCGCCGGGGGACAAACCGCCGGTGACCGTTATCGGTAACATCACTTCAATGGGCATCGAAGTACAACCGGCAGGAATGCCTGCGGCAATGGTGCCGCTTAACATCACCGCATAAGGGGGATGCTATGAGCTACGCAGTTTACAAGGGCGAAACGAATCTGAAAGACCTCGTCACGCGGCTGTTCAAACTGCCCGACAAAACAGCGAAGACGATCAAGCACGCGCAGGAAGCGCTGCTGCAGGCGAACCCACAACTCAACGATTTGAGCAAGGTCCCCGCCGGCAGCGTTATTGCGATTCCCAGTGATGCGCCGCCGCTCAAACCATCTGAGGTCGCGCCGGCGCCGGTATCACGGCAGTTCACAGTAACGCTTCAGTCGCAGGCAACCTTATTTCAAGTTAGCCAGAAATTACAGGAGCTTAACCAGGTCGCAGCGCATTCGGCTCAGAACTTCCTCGCCGTGCTTAGATCGGACAAGGCGCAGGCGATTGCGCAGACATCCTCCGATGCGAAAGAACAGTTGTCTGCGTTGCTCGGCGCTGCGCAAGCCTTCAGCGAATCTACTCAGGCAATTCGTGCTGAAACAATCGTCGCGAAGTTTCGGCCTGCAGTGGAACCGCAGGACACATAGGGCAATTTTTTGTTGCATCCCCATCTGGAAACTTTCGAACGTTCCCTCGACCGGCCTTTGCACAAAAAGTCGGTGTGAGCGCCCCCTCGCTCGCTACGCTCACGTCTCCCCCTCAGGAGGGGGAGAGGCAGATCTGTCCAAATTGAGCGAAGGTGTTTGCCTGTAAATTAGGCCAGATGCAGAATCCGGCCGACGCTCAAGATTAGAGGTGTCGTGCCCTCTCCCTCTGGGAGAGGGTGG
>DASTZI010000150.1:0-11082 GCA_035764385.1 Vicinamibacterales bacterium | reverse complement strand
CGCACATCGACGCGGCCTGAACGCAGACGATTCCAGAATCTGCGCGACGTCTTTCCAAAGCCGCCCATCCAGTCGTACAACAGCCGCACACGAACGCCTTCGCTCGCCTTCCGAAGCAATGCGTCAGCGAACAATTGCCCTCGATCGTCTTCGTGGATGATGTACATCTCGAAGTGAATCGTCCGCTTCGCGACGCGAATCGCGTTGAGCCAGGCTGGGTAGTTTTCCGCCGCGTCCTTCAGCAGGGTGACGCGATTACCCTCGCGCAGCGGCGCACCGGACGCGCGCGAGAATGCCTGGTTCGCCCACTGCCGAACCGAAGGCACATCGGAGGCGAGATCACGTCTTCTGCTGTGTCGCACGATCCGCAAGCTCCGTGAAGAGAGACCTTTCATTCCACAGCCGGATGACGGGTTCGCTCGTGTTGTGGTTGTAACCAAGGAGGCTCAACGATCCGGGGTCTAGATAGAAACGTCGCCCCTCGATCGCCGGGAACTGAAGCCACCGCGCAGCCAGCACCCTCAACATATCGCGGTGCCCAAAGAGCAGTACGTTCCCGCAGCGGCGCAATCGGTCGATCACCCGGTCGGCTCGCGCTCCGACATCGGCAGCGGATTCGCCCTTCGGGCAACCATCTTCGAACAAACGCCAGGTCGGGTGATCCACATGAATCTCGGCCGTTCGTCGTCCTTCGTACTCGCCGTAGTCCCACTCGACCAAATCCGCATCGACGGTCGCGATCGCGCCGAAGCCGGCGAGCTCACACGTCCGCCTTGCCCGTTGAAGCGGGCTGGTGAACACGTCGCTGAACCGCATCTCCCGTAGCGATGCACCGAGCGCCCGTGCCTGTTCCTCACCGCGCGCGGTGAGCGGAATGTCGGTGCGACCCGTGTGCTGGCCGGTGACGGTCCACGCGGTCTCGCCGTGCCGAACGACGCACACGGACGGCAAACCTGCTGAACTCATGCCTTGATCATCCTTGTCGGCGGCGAATCACGTCGCGGGCCCGAGGCATGCATCCCGGTTCCGCGGTGGAGCCAATCACGCTCGATAAGCTGCTCTGACGGCCGTCGTTCGATCAACGTTCGCGAAGACGCCCACGTCGCCTGTGCATCATCAGTCGATTCGCCGCGCGGGGGCGTCGCCGTTGATCTCACGATACTCGTCGAGGAGTGTGGCCACGAGTGCCGTCCATCCCGTCTGATGGCTCGCCCCCAACCCCCGACCGGTGTCGCCATCGAAGTATTCGTAGAACAGTACGTAGTCGCGCCAGTAGGGGTCCTCTGCATAAGGTGCAAAGGAGCCGTGGCAGGGACGCGAACCATCCGGAAGCTGCACGAACAATCGGGTGAGACGGCGAATCAGCTCCTGCGCCGCGCCGCCGAGCGTGAGGCGTCGTCCCGAGCCGGTCGGACATTCGACCTGCAGCATCTCGCCGTAAAAGCGGTCATATTCGCGGAGGGCCGCGATCAGCAGGAAATTGATCGGAAACCACACGGGGCCACGCCAATTCGAATTGCCGCCGAAATCAGGCGAGTCCGAGTCGCCGGGGACGTACGGGACGTTGTACTCGGTGCGTTGACCCTCGAGGCGGAAGCTGTACGGACGATCGTTGTAGATGCGAGACAGCGAGCGCACTCCGTAGGGAGACAGGAACTCGCCTTCGTCGAGCAGATACCGAAGGCTTCGCTCCAGACGTGTGCGGCCGGGCAATGACAGCAGCAGGCGTCGACTCGGCTTGGCCCCGCTCACTTCGAGGTCGGCGATCCGTTTGACCAGGTCCTTCCGGTGTTCGAGAAACCACAGCGTCCGTTGCCTGAAGTCCGGCAGTTCATCGAACGGCTCTTCGTCGAGCACAAGCACCGCCAGTAGTGGAATGAACCCGATGAGTGCGCGCAATTTCAACGGCGTGGTCCGACCCTCGATGAGCAGCTGGTCGTAGTAAAAGCCGTCGTCGTCGTCCCACAATCCGTATCCGCCCAGACGGTTCAACGAATCCGAGATGAGCAGAAAGTGCTCGAAAAACTTGGTGGCGATGTCTTCGTACGATCGATCGTGATGGAGCGCGAGTTCGAGGGCAACGCGCAACATGCTGGTGCAGAAAAAGCCCATCCAGGCTGTGCCGTCCGCTTGCTGCAGATTTCCACCGGTCGGCAGCGGGCGTGACCGATCGAATACGCCAAGGTTGTCCATGCCCAGAAACCCACCACTGAAGACGTTCCGCCCTTCAGGATCCTTGCGATTGACCCACCAGGTGAAGTTCATCAACAGCTTGTGGAACGCGCGTTCAAGAAACAGGAAGTCCGTTCCGCCGCTCTGCTTGAAGACTTCCCAGCACGCCCAGGCGTGGACGGGCGGGTTGACGTTGGACAGGTCGTATTCGAATGCCGGCAGTTGGCCGTTCGGGTGCAGGTACCACTCACGCAGCAACAACAGGAGCTGGTGCTTGGCGAGCTCGGGATCAATCTTCGCCATCGTGACCATGTGGAAGGCCAGATCCCACGCGAAGAACGCCGGGTACTCCCACTTGTCAGGCACGCTCAGGACGTCGCGGCTGAATAGATGCGTCCACTCCTGATTGATTCGGCGTGCGCGATGGCCGGGCGGCAGCGGTGCCTTTGCATCGCCGCTGATCCAGTCCGGGATGACGTAGTGATAGAACTGCTGCGACCACAGAAGCCCCGCGTACGCCTGACGGCTCACGCCCTGCTCTTCAGCCGACAGATGTTGGGGGATGGTTACCGCGTAGAACGCGTCAGCTTCGCGCTGTCGCTCCTCGAAGGTCCACTCGAAATCCTGGAAGGGTTCGATGTCTACGTCGTCTTCGGTTCTGAGTCGGAGTCGAACGGTGCAGTTACCGCCGGCCGGCACGTCCATCACATAGCGCGCGGCAGCCTTCGTCCCTCGATCCGCTGAGACTGCGTCGGTGCGATTGTGAACGACGAACTCATGGAACGCGTCCTTGACGTAAAGACCCTCATTCGGCGAACCAAATACGCTGGCGGCATTGGTCTCGTTCTCCGTAAACAACAGTTCGGGCGTGGCGCCGCCGTCGGTGGTGCCGGCCGTCAATCGGAAACGGCCAAGTGTTTCGTGGTCGGCGACGATCTGCGCCGCACTGACGCGGGTCAGGCTCGGTTTCGCCCAGCGACTCTCTTCGTAGGCGGCGCCCCAGGACCAGGTGTTACGAAACCACAGCGTGGGCAGTAGATGCAGGCGCGCGGCGCTCGGGCCGCGATTGGCGACCGTTATGCGAATAAGAATGTCGTCGGGGGCTGCCTTCGCGTACTCGGCGATGACGTCCCAGTAGCGGTTGTCCTTGAACGCGCCGGCGTCGATCAACTCGTACTCCGGCTCACGCCGCCCGCGGCGGCGGTTTTCTTCGCGCAACGCGGCGTAGGGGAATTCGAGCTGTGGGTATTTGTAGACGGCCTTGCAGTACGAATAAGTCGGTGTCGCGTCGACGTAGAAATAAACTTCCTTGACGTCCTCCGAATGATTGCCTTCAGGATTCGTCAGACCGAAGAGCCGTTCCTTGAGATGCGGATCGTTGCCGTTCCAAAGCCCCAGCGCGAAGCACAGACGGCACTCGCGATCGGTGAACCCGAGGAGCCCGTCCTCGCCCCACCGATATGCGCGCGACAGCGAGTGCTCGTAGGGAAAGCTTACCCAGTTGCTGTTGTCGGGCGAGTAGTCCTCGCGGACGGTGGCCCATTGGCGCTCGCTTAAGTACGGTCCCCACCGTTTCCAATTCTTCTCACGCGCGGCATCTTCGCGCAGGCGGAGTGTCTCGGGATCGTCGGCGAGCGGGGCGGAACGCACTGCCTTTGCGTGAGCTTACTACCTCGCCGCAGGTGCTGGCGCCTGATCCCTGTACCGTTTCGCTCTGGCGAGATCGTCGCGCAGTTGGTCCGCTGTGTGACGAGCGCCGTAGCCTGGCGTATCGCGCTGAATCCGCCACCCTTCCTTCAACGGTCCGGCGTCCACCGTGTCGTAGCCGAACTCGTCGATCAGTTGGCTCACCGTCGCCTTGGCGGTGGGATCGTCGCCAGCAATGACAACCGCGCGGCGGTTCTTCGAGCCTAAGGGCTGACCATCCCTGGTGAGCTCCTGGGCGGTGATGTGATTGAAGGCCTTGACGACTTTCGAGGTCGGCAGGTGCGTCTGCAGGAGCTCGGAGGTCGTCGTCGACTCGTTGTCAAGCTCGGGAATGCGCCCGTCTCGCTGCGGGTAGTAATTCTCGGTATCGATCACGATCTTGCCGGCCAGCGGGTTGACGGGCACCGCGCGATAGTTTTTCAGCGGGATTGATACCACGACGACGTCTCCTGCCCTGGCGGCCTCGGCAGGAGTCGCTGAACGCGCCTTCGGGCCCAGCTCTGCGACGAGCGACGACAACGTCTCCGGTCCGCGCGAGTTGCTGATCACGACGTTATAGCCGCGGGAAGCCGCGAGGCGCGCAAGTTGACTTCCGATATGGCCCGCGCCGATGAATCCGATCGTCTTCATGTCGTTATTCCTCGAATGCTGCGCCGAGCGCGCCGGTGCGAAGTAACCCGCCCCGGGAAATCAGAACGGCGAAACAGCCAGAAAGCGATTTGCAATCTCGATTCCGATCGGGCCGGTCAGAACGCCGAGACATCGAGTATCGCTGCGAGCCAACGGGGGTTCACACTTTCAAGATTTCGTTAGCGCGCGGACGTGGTCTGACGACCGCTCGATCGCCACCGCATAGAGTGGAGCGCGTCGGTAGAGTGATGGCCGCGAACGCAGCACTCTCACCGACGAGTAACCGGCCTGTTCGAAAAGCGTAGTCAATCTGGTCCGGCTGATTGGATACGGAACCCAGCGGTTGGCTTCGTTTGTGTCGTATTCGACGATGAGGAAGCGCCGCCGCGGTGTCATCTGCGATTCGCACGCTCGAATGAACGCGGCCTGGTTCTCGACATAGTGCAGCGAATTGGCCATGAGAATGCCGTCGAGTTCCATGAACGGCCACGGCTGCTTCATGAAATCGCCATGGTGCGTGCTGATCCGAACGCCGCTGTAGGCCGACGGGATTCGTTGGAGCATAGACTCGTCGAGATCCATCGCGTGAATGACGCTTCCAGAAGCCAGCAGGTCGGCGAGTGCGAGCGTGAAGGCGCCGTCGCCGCACCCGAGGTCGGCCCAGGTCATCGGTCCCAGTTCGCCGATGCCGATGTCGGCGAGCATCTCCGTCGCGTCGCGACGCTGCATCGACGAATCATAGCTACAACGTGTCGTGCGCGCCTTTCAAATGGCGAGCGGCATCCGCCGCTGCCTCGTCAGCGGTTCTCCCGCGTTCACGCGCGACGATGTAGGCGGCATACCAGTTCGACCAATGATGCTTCGGGGCAGTCGGTTCGTACTCGCCGTGGTGCTTCTCTGTCTCCCGTAGAAGCTCGGTCAGCGTCGCGACGTCGCTGCTGAATCCGCGTCCGGGAAGCCGGGTCTTGATCTCCTGAAGTAGCCAGGTGTTGCCATCCGGATCGTTGAAGGACGCGAACGAGCTGTACGAGGTGCCTTGGGGGTCTGGACCGGGTACCGGGCCCTTCCCGTTAGGTGAGAAGTGGAACACGCCGCTCATCTCGACGCCTCGGCGGACGATATCGGCGCGCGCCGCTTCGATGTCGGAGACGATCAGCCACGTTCCTGGGCTGACGCCGCCGGGGCTGTCGTGATTGCGCTGGCGAAGATGGACCGAGCACGCCGAGCCGGGTGGAGTCAGCTGCACGACGCGGCTGCCATCGCCGCTCACAAGGTCTGCGTCCAGCCGCCAGCCCAGGCGCTGATAGAACCCTTTGGCGCGATCGATGTCGGACACCGGGATGACGACAACCTCGAGCTTCATGTCGACCATCTCAGCGCTCGCGATGCGCGCGATCTCGTCGCTGGTCATTTGTGTAGTGCTCATAGTCACCTCCTTGATGCAGCCTTCTCGGCAAGCTCGCCCAGACTCGTCCCGAGTACCCGGTTGAAGGCCGGGTACGGGTGAATGATGTCGGCAAGCGTCTTCAGTGGTGTGCCCAACTTGATCGCGAGCACCAGTTCGCCCAAGATCTCGCCCGCGCGCGGCGGATGTAGCCGCGCAGTGCTGGCGACGACAACGTCGATGCCTTTCGCGCGCGCGGCAGCCTCCGATAGTCCGACCGACGCAATCTCGGGGTCGGTGAACGTCACGCGAGGGACCGCGGTGTGATCGGCTCTCGCGTCGAGACCGCGCAAACGGCGCGCCACGATTTGCCCGTGGTAATCCGCAAGGTGGGTGAAACCTCCGAGGCCCGTGACATCTCCTGCGCCGAAGACGCCGGGCTGCGCTTCAAGCGTCGCCGGATCGACCTTCAACCAGGCCAACTCGACGCCAATCGCGCCGCCACCGAGAATCGCCAGCGACACAGGCAGCTCCCGCGGAATCGCCGCCTGGCGGTTCGTCCAGAACTCAACCTTGTCGAGACCGGAAATTGGCGGAATCGCCGCGGTGCTGCCGTTGGCGATGACGATCGCACGCCGGGCCACGAGCTGCTCGCCTCCGACTTCGACCGTGCGCAGGTCGTTTAGCTTTCCTTCGCCACGAAAGAGGCGCGCACCGGTCGCCTCCATAGCGGCCGCAGGCCGGGTGTCGTCGAGGTTGCGCGCCATCCACAACACGCGCCTGGATACTTTGGGAAAGTCGACGTTCCATTCCACGCGCGAGGCGGCGAGCACGCGGGCGCGTGCGCTTTCTTCGAGGGTCTCCGCGGATCGGAGCAGCGTCTTCGAAGGCACGCAGCCCCAGTACGGGCACTCGCCCCCCACCAGTTCACGCTCGACGACCGCCAGCGTCAGCCCGCTGTCCTGAAGGCCGAACGCGATCGCTTCGCCGGCGACCCCACCGCCGAGACATACGACGTCAAACTCGCGAGACAACTCCTCGACCCCGGAGAACCGCCAAGGCGATGCAAGGGATGCTCCTGACAGTCGACTGACGCAAGGCGTGATCTCCTCAAAGAGTCAGCGAGTCACCTGCGGATGTTCGCTCGGCGCCTCGGAATGCCGTGGGCAATCGCAATACGTCGCGGGGGCGCACGGCGCAGGATCGCGAAAAGTGCGTTCGCAACGAACCGTTCTGGGCTCGAGAGAGTGGCCTTTGCTCTCGGGTCGCCACGTCGGCGCGCCGGTCAGCGACATATGCGCCAAGCTGAGGAACGACGTCGCGATGAAAATCGTCGCGCCGGCACAATTCCGTTCCCTGATGGCACGATCATCGCCGGGCTGGCCTGCAAAGCGGACTGTGTGCCGACGAACTGGCCAGTTCGCGAGGATTCGTAGCGACAGGTCGCCGACTGGCGAGCCAAAGGAGCATTTCATGGTAGAGCCTGCACCAGCTATCGACTTCGCCAACCTCCCTGCGCCCCACGAAGGCATTCTCATGACGTTGTTCATCACCGTCCGCAAGGTGGCGACATCCCGTGACTTCTATTCGCGTGTCCTGGGTGGGACCGTCGTCATGGACGAGAACCCGTGCATCGTCAAGCTGTCTAATTCCTGGATCATCATGAACCCCGGCGGACCACCCACTCCGGACAAGCCAGATATCTCGGTCGTCAATTACCAGCCCGGCAACACGACCTCAATGTTCATGAATTTGCGAGTCGCCGACATCCAAGTCTGCTACGAGGAGTGGAAGGCGAAAGGGGCGGAGTTCGTCACGCCGCCGATCGACCGGGGAGCGGAAATCCGCTGCTACATGCGAGACCCAGACGGATATCTTATTGAGGTCGGCCAGTCCACGGGCGTACTGCACGGGCAGCGCGCCGCAAAGCGCCCGGAGGATCTCCCAGGCTAATACGACGGCCACAGCGGGTAACTGTCGTCAAGACAGACGGGGAGGTTGAAGATGACCACCGAACGCGCCATCACTGAACACGAGACAGCGCAGGTCGAACGCGCAAATGCCTCGAGCGCCACACCGGTTGTCTTCGTTCACGGGCTCTGGCTGCTGCCTTCGAGCTGGGATCGCTGGGTAACGCTGTTCGAGAACGCCGGCTACGTGGCGTTGACACCGGGATGGCCCGACGATCCCGAGACGGTGGCTGAGGCCAGAGCACATCCTGAAGTGTTCGCGGGTAAGGGGATTGGCGAGATCGCCGACTACGAGGAGGCGATCATTCGCCGCCTGAATCGGAAACCCGTGATCATCGGCCACTCCTTCGGGGGCCTGCTGACGATGATTCTCGCGGGACGCGGGCTCGCCGCAGCATCGGTGGCAATCAGCCCCGCTCCGTTCCAAGGCGTCCTCCCGCTGCCGATCTCGGCGCTGCGTGCGGCCAGCGTCGCTCTACGCAACCCCGCGAACTGGAACCGCGCGGTCCCACTCACCTACGAGCAGTTCCGCTACAGCTTCGCGAACGCGGTCGGCGAGGATGAGGCGAAGGAACTGTACCTTGGCTACTCCGTACCGGGCGCCGGCGAGCCGCTCTTTCAGGCAGCGGCCGCGAACCTCAATCCGTGGTCAGAGGCGAAGGTCGACTCGACGAACCCGGAGCGGGGCCCGATGCTTATCCTCTCGGCCGACTCGGACCATACAGTCCCGTGGGCGATCGCGAACGCGTCGTACAAGAAACAGAAGCGCAACACAGGTGTGACCGAAATCGTCAAAATGCCAGGTCGCGGACACGCGCTGACCATCGACGCCGGCTGGCGCGAGGTCGCCGAGAAGGCGCTCGAGTTCGCGCAGCGGTTCACAGCAAGCTGACGCGGCGTCGCTCGAAAGCGCAGTCGGAATCGTCGCCGCGCTCGTTGCTCTCAAATTGGGAGCGGCTGCCAAGAGCGTGACCGACGCGAGCACGCGTGATCACCAAATTGACGTCGTTGTTGTGCACACGTCATCCGCGTGAGTGACGATTCCCCTCCCTTATCTCCACATCGCATCTATTACTGAGGGGAGTCTCATGCGCAGATCGCTGATCGGTACGTGTGTTCTCATAACAGCCGCTGTCCTGGGGATGACGTCCCAGATGAACGCTGGTCATCCGCCCGCCGACTTCGGCACGTTCGTTCAATCACAATTAGCCAACCATTCCGAACAACTCTTCGGGATCGGGCATCCGCTCGAGGAGAGCGCGCTCGGCCCGTATGACGGTTCCGATAACCTCAAGGCGATTCAGGCTGCCCCCGGTTTGAACGTGTCGCTCGTGTCGAGCAACGTCGCGTCGGCGGCCGATCAGATCGCGATGTGGCCGGATGAGGACAATCCGCGGTATTTGTTCGTCTGCGACGAGGAGACGACGGATCCCGCCGTGCAGCGCGTCGATCTGACGAAGCCCGCAGGCAGTAACGCGACGACGCTTGTCAGCGGTTTGCAGTCCTGCGATCCCGTCCGACGGACGCCGTGGGGAACCATCATCGTCGCGGAGGAAGCCGGAGCCACCGGTGGCTTTTACGAGCTCATCGATCCGGCACACATTACCGGGCCGATCACGGTCTTGAATCGCGCAACGGGCCAGACGAGCGATCCGATGCATCTGGTCAAGCGCCAGGCCGTCGGCAGCCTCTCCTTCGAAAGCTTCGCCATTCGACCCGACGGGACGATGCTGTACGGCGACGAGCTGGCGCCGAGCGGCGGAAACGCCGGTGGTGCCATCTACAAGTTCGTGCCGGCTGTTCCGTTCCAAGGCAACGGCCCGATCAGCGTCCCCGCGCAGTCGCCGCTCGCGTCCGGATCGGTTTACGGTCTTCGAGTCGCCGCCCAGGGCTCATCGAACTGGGGCCAGGGCGCCGAAACGGGTAATGGCGCGTGGGTGGCCGTGAACCTCGCCGGGGCTAACGTCGTGGATGGTGCCGGCAACGTCATCCTTCGCAATGCGCAGCTGCTTCAGAGGTTCACCGGTTACTACCGTCCGGAAGACATGGACATCGATCCGATCGCAGCCAAGAACGGCGTGTTCAGAGCATGCTGGGCGAACACCGGCCGCATGAGCCACACCGATAGCAGCCTTGTCGAGAACAGCGGCGTCAAGCCTGAAATCATGTGCGTCGTCGAGAATCCGCCGAGCACCTTCGCGCCGAATCCGGTGACGGGAACGATTCCAACCGTCGATCGGTTCGTCGCCGGCAGTGAAGAGCGAGGGATGTTCGACAACGTTGCCTTCCAGCCCAAAACGGGCAATCTCGTCGTGCTCGAAGACAACTCCGTGACGTCGGTGAAGAGCCTCAATCCGACGGTGACCGAGCTTCGCGGCAATGACCTGTGGATCTGTCTGCCCGACGGCGACGACGACGACGTGCTGTCGGACGGCTGCGTGCGTTTCGCGTCGATCCGCGACACGAGCGCGGAGCCCACGGGCTTCATCTTCCTTGGCTCCGGCGAGGCGGCGTTCGTGAACATCCAGCATCGAGGATTCAACGACGCCCTCGGCGCCGGCAACCACGGCGCGCTCATCAAGATCTCCGGCTTCAAAGTGCATGGCCGTCACGGTTCCGACGACGGAGATCGGGACGAGGAAGGCGACTGGAGCTGGTTGGAGAATTAGACGCGATTCTGGGCCGGCGTCCGTTGGACGGATGACCGGCCCTGGCCCGATCGAAGGTCTGACTCAGTCATTTCGCTGATGCTCTGCCGTTACGCGGTTGTCACGCGCGTGTATCAGCGTGCATGGCGGGATCGATGGAAATCGCGGAGTCCGCGTATGGCTCGGACAAAGCCGGCCTGGTGTGCGGATACCTCTTTCGGCCGGGTGCCCGCGGCGATATCTTCGGCATGAACGTCCGGGGAATCCCCTTCAGCGAAGCGGGTTTTGGATTCTGGATAGTCGTACTCGTCATGACCGCAGTTGTGGGGCTGGCCGGAGTGCTCGCGTGGGTCAGATCTCGCAGCCGACGGTTTTAGGGTCACCGGTAATGCCACGCGAGGATCGGCTGAGCGGCGTGTGGCGCGGGGAACCGCCGACTGCGATCCCCCACGCCCGCTTGCGCGGACTTGTTCTAGAAGGGACGTCCCGGGTACGGAGCGTCTCCCTTGAGGCCCGTCCACAGCACTCGATTGAATCGAGCGGGCGGCACCTGGTCGGCCGTCGAGAAATC
>DASTZI010000149.1:0-11245 GCA_035764385.1 Vicinamibacterales bacterium | reverse complement strand
TGTCTCGGCCCGGTCCCTTCTCCGCTTTCCGCTTCGTTGAGGTGACCAGCTGAAAACTGCAGCGCGACGTTTGGCGTCGGAAGGAACCAGACCCGGCCGGAAACCGAGTCAAGCGGGCCGAAGTCAAAGTCCTTCCTGTCTTCATCCGGCTCGCGTCCGTTGAACGCAGAGGTCTCGACCTTCCAACGCTTGCCGTACACGCCGCCGGTGATGACACCGAAGGACACGTGCGTTGAATCGAGCCAGTGATGGCTAATCGGCGCTAGTGGATTCGGCATTGCGGATATGCGGTGCGGATATGCGACCGGACCCAGCGCTGGTTCCGCTACAGGCCCGCCGTACAGCTGCAGGCGCGTGGTGCCAGCGAGCGGCCTGTCGTACTCCGCGGAAATCTCCATGAAGAGATCGTGCGGGTGCTGACGATCGTGAATGGTCTCGCCGCCACACACCTCTCCCGATGCGAGTAGATCCGGATAGCCGCAGCCGCGGATCGTCCACGGCTCGGCGCTGACCATGCCGCGCAACGCGAGGCGGCCACCGCCCGCGCGTCGTTCCGCCATCCCCATCAGCCAGTTGATGCTTCCAGTCTGATGAGCGCCACGGTCACCCGATTCGTGCAGGTACTGCAGGAAGCCGTTCGCGTGCGCCATGAGCATCCACGGACCATTCTGCCGATGCACCATGTACATCGGTGATGAATCGGGAAGCCAGCTCGTGCCCGACCCTTCACGCGCCATCGCGCTCATGTCGAGTCCCGCCGTTGTGTCAGCGGTCTGTCCCCCGACAGACTGCGGCTGACTAGCCGTTGTTCCCTGCGCCGTTGATTGCGCGGACGCCGAGACGCACGTCAGCACCACACCAATCGCCGCGCCGCGCAGGCGCGAGCACACACCACCCATCGACACCCTCTCTGCGAGAAATTTCGAAGTCGCGAGAGAGTGGGTTTAGATTCGAAGCTGCCTGGAAAACGGAACGGCGGAAGGCGGACTGTGATCGCCGCCAGCGGTATTAATCAGCGGCGCAGCTGTTGTTTCTGGAGAGAGCGCGAAGGCTCCTGTAACGATCGCCGGCGCCACAATCGGCGACCACTGTGATTGACCGACTGCGTTTGGACCCTCGTCAGAGTGACCGCAATCGTGGGTCGCGGACGTGATTGCGCTGGCGGCTGGCGCAGCGGGTTCATGGTGACAGGAATGATGCTCACCCGGCGTCGCGCCTTGAGTGTCGCGTGCCGCACACTCAGCCTCGCATGCGGCCGTCACTACCGGCGCGCCGGCGATCACGAGCGTGAGCGCAACCGCCATCAACCGGGCACCCATCGAGGTCAGTATATGTGAGAACTCAGCGGAGACACGCGGGCAGCGACCTTCGACATGCGTAAAGCCTTCAAAGCCCGTAACTCATTAGTAAGAAGCGAACGTAACCGGAGGCTCGCTTGCATGTCCTGATGACGTGCGGCGACTTCCAGGGGTCCTGCTCGTCTTTCTGATACCGGCAGTGTCGTTCGCCGGCGGCGCCGATCGAGTCCACGTACGCATGGAAAACGTGAACTTTCACGTTGGATACGGTGTCGAGCTGCGGGTGGCCTATCTCACTGGACGGTTGGCAGGTGCCACGCCCGGCAAGGTCCCGACATTCGATGATGTGAACTCGTACGTGATCGAGATCGATTCTGCGCGTGTCTCAATGACCGCCGGCACTCTCACGAACCTGATGAACAACGTGCTGTTTGCGGGGCCGAGTGCACCGATCAAGGACGTACGAGTCGAGATCGATGGTGCGGAGCTTAAAGAGACCGGCACTCTGAAGAAAGGCGTCTCAGTTCCCTTCACCATGCGTGCTTCCGTGGATGCGACACCAGATGGAAGAATTCGTTTGCACCCGACGTCGATGAAGGCGGCGGAAATCATCCCGAAAGGCGTGCTTGATTTCTTTGGCCTTCACCTCAAGTCGCTCCTGAAAGTACCGCCCGAATCACCGATGCAGGTCAGTGGCGATGACCTGCTCGTGGATCCGGCGGGCGCGTTGCCTCCTCCCCGAATTCGCGGGAAGCTCACGCGAGCGTGGATTGCCGATGGACTCGTGTTCGAGCAGTTTGGCACCGAGAAACCGCCCCATTCGATTACGACTCCCGTCGCAAGCCACAATTTCATGTACTACCGAGGTGGAACGCTTCGGTTTGGAAAGCTGACCATGGTTGATGCCGACCTGATGCTGGTCGACGACGACCCGACGGATCCGTTTGATTTCTCGCCCGCTGAATACAAACGGCAACTGGTGGCCGGTTACTCGAAGATCACTCAAGACAATGGCCTGGTGACCCATATGCCCGACCGCTCAGATATCGCCAAGCGAGGAGCTGGACGGAAGTAAGTCAGGATGGCGGCATCGGCGCGCCGCGCAACTGTCATCGCGCGACGCGCTGAGCCATCGGACCTCGCCTATGTGGACCTCAGACTGAAACAGTCACACGCAGGAAGGTCGCGGGAATTCTTGTCGCGTCGCGACCCGGAGCGGTGTTTTGCGCCTCGAATAGACTTGAGAGCTCCTTCTGTAGCTCGTCGGCCCGGCCGTTCTTCCCCGCAGCGTCGAATGCATTCATCGTCGGACCGTAATACTGTCGGAACTCAGCCAGGAGTGAGGACGGTGTCCCCGGGAACTCAAACATGTAGGTGTCACGAGTGAACGAGATGTTTTCCCGCGGAATACCTGCCTTGCCGAATCGGTCCTCGACATGGCTCTCGGCTCCCCACGTCATCGGGCTGACGAACCCTTCCGGTGGAGGCGGCGAATACGCGGAACTGATCTTCAGGATTTGCGCAACCAGAGTCGGGTCGTTAGGTATCCAGTTGCCCATGACGATGCGGCCACCCGGCTTCGTCACACGTACCATCTCCTTGGCCACATCAAAAGGCCTCGGCGCGAACATCGCGCCGAAAATGCTGACAACGAGATCGAAGGTGCGGTCGGCTAGACTCTCGAGGTCGCTCGCATCGCCTTCCTGGAATTGGCAATTCGACAGTCCCTCCGCCGCCGCCCGCCGACGACCCGCCTCCACGAGATTGGCGGCGATGTCGACACCGAGGACATCCGCACCCAGCCGCGCCGACGGTAGAGCTGTCGTCCCGTCGCCGCATCCGAGATCGAGCACGTTCATCCCCCGGCGGACGCCCAGGCTAGTGACGAGCGCCTCACCGCTTCCGCGCATGCTGCTGGCAATACGCGTGAAGTCTCCTTTTTCCCACAGTGCCTTGTTTGGATTAATCGTCTGCAGCATGAGCGAATCTCCTTCTTCAACACTTGGATGAGTTCTGAAGTCGAAAAGACCGCGTTTGACGTGGTGAACTCTCGCACCCTGACAGGAACGTGCGCGTCCCACGAATGGGTCATTTTTGAGCGACAGGATCGTCGTGGCCCGGACGGGCCATGGGCGGTCGTGCCGACCGACGGCCGGCGTCACACCTCCACGTACCGCAGCCGCAGCGCATTCGCAATTACAGAGACCGAACTGAAACTCATGGCGGCCGCCGCGATCATCGGGCTCAACAACAACCCGAAGAACGGATACAGCACGCCGGCTGCGATCGGTACACCGAGGGAGTTGTAGACGAATGCGAAGAACAGATTCTGTTTGATATTCCCCATCGTCGCGCGGCTGAGACGCCGTGCGCGGACAATACCCCGCAGGTCGCCTTTGACGAGCGTGATACCCGCACTTTCCATCGCGACGTCGGTCCCAGTGCCCATCGCAATCCCGACCTGCGCCTGCGCCAGCGCGGGCGCGTCGTTGATGCCGTCACCGGCCATCGCAACGAACCTTCCCTCCTCCTGCAGGCGTTTCACGACTTCGGCCTTCCGATCAGGGAGCACTTCGGCAATGACGTCATCGATGCCCAGCTGTCGTGCGACGGCTTCCGCGGTCGTGCGATTGTCGCCGGTGAGCATCACCAGGCGCATGCCTTCATCGTGCAGCTGCCGGACGGCTTCAACGGTTGTCTCCTTGATTGGGTCGGCGACTCCAATAAGACCAACCATGCGCCCATCAACTGCGACGAACATCACCGTCTGACCGCGCGTCCGTAACTCCTCGGCGACGGTTGCGAGCTCCGTCGTCGGAATCCCCTCGTCGTCCATCAGGCGCCGGTTGCCGAGCGTCACCGCACGCCCTTCGACGCGTCCTTTGACGCCTTTGCCAGTGATGGATTCAAACTGCTCCGCTTTTGCCGGCGAGATGGCGCGTTCGAGGGCACCCTGTACGATCGCCGCGGCAAGCGGATGCTCGCTTGCCGCTTCAAGCGTGGCGGCAAACCGCAGAAGCTGCGATTCGTCCCATCCCGACGCCGTCTTCACATGCATGAGGCGTGGCTTTCCTACCGTTAGCGTGCCCGTCTTGTCGACGACGAGCGTGTCCATCTGGCGCATCACTTCGATCGCTTCGGCGTCTCGGAACAGCACGCCCACCGTTGCGCCTTTGCCGGTTGCAACCATGATGGACATGGGTGTCGCGAGACCGAGGGCACACGGACACGCGATGATGAGAACAGCGACTGCGTTGACGATCGCATGCGCCATTCGGGGTTCTGGGCCGACCGCGGTCCATACGATCGCGGTGCCTATCGCAATCGCGACGACAATCGGAACGAAGTATCCCGACACGACGTCTGCGAGCCGCTGGATGGGCGCGCGGCTCCGCTGCGCCTGACTAACCATGTTGACGATCTGCGCGAGCAGCGTGTCGCGGCCGACGCGCTCGGCGCGCATGATGAATGAGCCGGTGCCATTGACGGTGGCGCCAATCACACGATCGCTGGGCCCCTTTTCGACTGGGATCGCTTCGCCGGTGACCATCGATTCATCGACCGAACTCCTGCCCTCCAGGACAACACCGTCTACGGGCACCTTCTCGCCCGGTCGTACGCGCAGGCGATTGCCAGGGTGCACATGCTCGAGCGGCACATCCTCTTCTCGTCCATCTTGATGAATCTGTCGTGCCGTCTTCGGAGCGAGGCCGAGCAGCGCGCGGATCGCAGCCCCTGTATGGCTGCGCGCGCGCAGCTCCATCACTTGTCCGAGCAGTACCAGCGTGACGATGGCAGCTGCGGCTTCGAAATAGACGCCGACGGTACCGCTCTCATTGCGAAATGATGCCGGGAACAGCCCGGGTGCGAGCGTCGCAACGACGCTGTACACGTAGGCAACCCCGACGCCCAGCGCGATGAGCGTGAACATATTCAGGCTGCGGTTGACGACCGACTGCCAACCGCGAACGAAGAATGGCCATCCACCCCAGAGCACCACGGGTGTCGCGAGGACGAGCTGCGTCCACGTGGCGGCCGCCGGCGAAAGCAACCGCTCAAGCGGGCGGCCAGGGATCGCATCGGCCATTCCAATCGCGAGCGTTGGAACCGTGAGCGCCATGCCCGTCCAGAAGCGCCGCGTCATGTCGCGGAGCTCTTCGTTCTCGGGCTCCTCGGCAGTGATCGTCAACGGCTCGAGCGCCATGCCGCAGATCGGACACGAACCCGGCCCGTCGCGAATGATCTCCGGGTGCATGGGGCAGGTCCACTTGGTGGATGCGGTCGGGATTCGACTTGTCCGCGCTGACGATGGCGGTTGAAAGTCGGGGCTGTGCGTCCCGCGCGCGACCAGGACAGCGGTTTCCGCAGTGGGGGTGCCCGATTGAGCGCTCACGTACTTGGCTGGATCGGCTTTGAAGCGTTGAAGACAGCTCTCCGCGCAGAAGTAGTACGTCTGGCCCGCGTAGTCGGCGTGGCCGACCGCGTCAACGGGATCGATCGTCATCCCACAGACGGGATCGACGACCTCCTTACTTGCCGGAGTACTGATCGGGGTTGGCATCGAACTTCTTCTTGCAAGCAATAGAGCAGAAGTAATACGTCTTTCCGTCGTATTGACTCTTGCCTACGGCCTTGGCGGGATCGACCTGCATCCCGCAGACGACGTCACGTTCCATGTCGAGCTCCTTCTGCAAGTACCTTCGTAGCCTTACAGATTAATCCTGATTAGCGCTCCTGACTTACTGCCGGTCGGCATACGTGTCGAATGGCGGCCGACTCGATGATCGGGAAAAAGCCGAACACCTGCGAACGATTCCCCAACGGCCGTGACCGCAGCGTCGAAAGACGCTCGATCCCGCCGAGTTCAACAAGGACCGCGTTGGCACAGTCGCTGTGACGATCTCGAGCGCGGAGAGTCATGATCCCTTGCGACTGTACGAATAGGCATGCTGCGCGCCGTGTCGTCCTCACGGGCGGCCCCGGCGCCGGCAAGACGGCGACACTTGAACTCATCCGGCGTGCGTCGTTCTGCGAGCACGTCCAGATTCTTCCCGAAGCCGCCGGCATCGTCTTCGGTGGGGGGTTCCCCCGGCGGACTGACCCGGCGGCACGAAGAGCCGCGCAGCGGGCCATTTTTCACGTCCAGCGGGAGCTCGAAGAAGCCGCCGCTGGCAATAACGCAGCGATTGTCCTCTGCGATCGCGGAACCGTCGACGGGGCTGCGTACTGGCCCGGCCCTGATGATTTCTTCGCGAACGTGGAGACGACGCTCGCGGACGAACTCCGGCGATACGACGCGGTGATTCACCTTCGCACGCCGCCCCTCGAGAACGGTTACAACCGACAGAACCCATTGCGAACCGAATCGGCCATTGAAGCGGCCGAAGTGGACCTGCGGATTCTTCGTGTGTGGGAGACGCATCCCCGGCGCTTCGTCGTGGATGCGACGCAGGACTTTCTGTCGAAGGCTGCACACGTGCTCCGGCTGATGCGTGCGGAGCTTCCGGAGTGCTGCCGGCACCATGTCGTGCCGGAGATTGATCAACCCATGCGCGCCGGCGCCGGGATGAGGTAACCATGCGCCGTTCCGGTGTGATCGCCGGGCTCCTCGCCTGCTTCATGGCCGCCACAACCGCGCAGGCGGAAACACTGACGCTGCAACGCGCCATCGCGATGGCGCTTGTGGCAAACGCCGACGTCGACGCCGCACGGGCTGCGCAGTCGGAGACGGGCGCCCAGCGCGACGCGGCGAGCCGCGCCTGGATGCCGCGGATCACCGTGGAGGAAGGCTGGCAGCGCGGCAACCAGCCGGTCTTCGCGTTCGGCTCGCTGCTCGCGCAACGGCGTTTCACGGAAGCCGATTTCGCCGTCCAGTCGCTCAATCATCCGGATCCCATCTCCAACCACCGCGCCTCGCTGCTCGTACAGCAATCGATATTCGACGGCGGCGGCACCCGCGCCCGCGCCGACGCCGCTGCCGCGACGTTCGGATTGAGCGGCGCCGACCGTCGCCGTGTGGAAGCTGACACGGCGGTCGCGGTGGTTACGACCTATGGCGACGCGCTGATCGCGGAGGCCAACGGCCGGGCCGCACGCGCGGCGATCCAGAGCGCCACGCAGGATGTTTCGCGGGCCGAAGCGCGCCGTGACCAGGGACGAGCGACGCCGGCCGATGTGCTTTCGCTGCAAGTGCATCTTGCAGAGATGCAGGCGCGGGCAATCTCGGCCGCTGGCGAGGCCCGGATCGCGCGCGCCCGGTTGAACCGCGTGCTCGGCGCCGCGATCGACACGGATTGGGAACTGGTCGCGCCTCCGGTCACCGCGCCCCGAATCATGCCGGTCCTCGACGTCAGCCTGGCCGACCGGCCCGATATCGTTGGCGCGGCCATTCAGGTCGAGGTGGCGGACGCCGCTGCCCGTGAGGCTCGAGCGCTGCTGCTGCCGCGCATCGGCGTTGAAGGCGGTTACGAATGGAACGGCAGCACATGGACGAATCGGGCCCCGGCGTGGCTGGTCGGTGTGCGGGGAGAACTCTCCCTCTCACTTGGCGGCGGTGAAGCGGCGCGGGCGAGAGCCGCCGAGCACGCCGTCGCGCGGGCGCGGGCTGAGAAGACGAGCATCGAGCGCGCTGCGCGCGTGGATCTACTCGCCGCACGGGAACGGCTCGATGCCGCGCTGGCGCGTGAAGACGTGGCCATCGGCGCCGTCTCGCATGCGCGCGAGAGCGAGCGGATCATCCGCGAGCGTTATGAGGCCGGCCTGGCTGGGGTCACCGACGTGCTGCACGCGGCCGATGCAGTCCTCGACGCCGAATCGCTCGAAATCACATCGCACGTCGACGCGCTGGTCGCCTCCGTCATGCTCGATCGCGCGCTCGGGCGCATTCCGGACGTCCCGCCTTCCGGAGGCCAGCCATGACACGCCGAACATTCGTCGCCCTGCTTGCCGTAGCCGCCGCATGCAGTTCCGCGCCACCGGAAACGTCACAACCCGTCTCGCTCGTCCCGGTGAAAATCTCCACCGTCACGACCAGACGGGTGCCGCGGACCTTCGAAGCCGGCGGCGTCGTGCGCGCGCGCACGACCGCCACGCTCGCCAGCCGCATCACCGCGCCGGTGCTGGCCGTTCGCGTCGCCGCCGGCGATCGGGTCCGCGCGGGCCAGCCATTAATCACGTTTGACGGTCGGGAGCTCGACGCCAATCGCGGGCGGGCCGCCGCGGAGGTGACGGCGCTCGAGCGCACTCAGGCAGCTGCGGTTGCCGATCGCGCAGCCGCGGAAGCCGCGGTTACGCTCGCGCGCGCATCGCACGGAAGAATCGCGACGCTCCATGCGCGCGAGGCCGCCACGGCGCAAGAACTGGACGAAGCGGTCTCAGCCCTGCGCACCGCCGAGGCACGGTTGACGGCAGCCGACGCGCAGGTGGCCGCCGCCGCCGCATCGCTCGACGGCGCGCGGCAGGCGGAAGCCGCGGCGGGTGCCGCGGCATCGTACGCAGCGCTGACCGCGCCGTTTGACGGGCTCATCACCGAACGCCTTGTGGATCCGGGTGCGCTTGCCACGACGGGCGCTCCCCTGCTGCGCATTGAAGACTCCCGTCGCTTCCGTCTCGAGGTCGTCGTCGATGAATCGCGGCTGGCCTCGGTCGCCGAAGGTGCGGTCGTCGTGGTCGAACTCGACGATGACCAGGGCGAAGACGCGTCAACGAATTCATTCAACGGAACCATCGTTGAAGTTTCACGGACGGTCGATGTCGGCAGCCACAGCTTCCTCGTCAAGATCGACCTGCCCGCGCACCGAGCGATGCGCTCGGGAATGTTCGCGCGCGCGCGTTTCGCTACCGGCGTGCAGGAACTCGTGACGATTCCTCTCGGCGCGATTGTGCCGCAAGGACAACTTTCGACGGTCTTTGTCGTTTCGACCGATCAACACGCCCGGATGCGGGTCGTCGACACCGGTGTTCGCGGTGCCGACTGGGCCGAAGTCCTCGCAGGCGTTTCCGCCGGTGAGCGCGTCATTCTCTCGCCCGTCGGCATCCGCGATGGTGCTTCGGTACGGACCGCAGATACGGAAACACGACGATGACGCAAGGCAGCGGCGCGGCGGGACGGCTGGCAGCGGCTTTCATCGATTCACGGCTGACGCCGCTGCTGATTGTGGCCTCGCTCGCACTCGGGCTCTTTGCGGTGATTGCGCTGCCACGGGAAGAAGAGCCGCAGATCGTCGTTCCGATGATCGATGTGTTCGTGCAGATGCCGGGCGCCGCACCCGCGGAGGTCGAGCAGCGGATCGCGCGGCCGCTCGAAAAGCTCCTGTGGGAGGTGCCGGGCGTCGAGTACCTCTATTCGACCTCCAGTACAGGCCAGGCGCTCGTCATCGTCCGCTTCTACGTCGGTGAAAGCGAGGAAGCGGCGCTCGTGCGGCTGAATCAGAAGATCGCCGCAAACATGGATCTCATCCCGCCCGGCGCGCTCGCGCCGCTCGTCAAGCCGCGGTCCATCGACGATGTCGCGGTCATGGCGCTGACGCTGTCCGGTGAAAGGTGGGATGACGTACGCCTGCGACCGATCGCAGCGCAGTTGCGCGACTCGCTGAAGGAAGTTCCCGAGGTCGCCGAAATCACGCTGTTCGGCGGCCGTCCGCGGCAATTGCTCGTGAGCCTGGATCCCGCCAGGCTTTCGTCCCACGGCATCGATCCGCTTGCCGTGCGCGATGCGCTCGTGCAGGGTAACGGCCGGCTCCGTTCCGGCGTTCTCGTGCATGGACGGTCCACGATCGTGGATGCGGGGGCGTGGCCGAAGGCGGTTGATGACATCGAACATCTTCGCGTGGGCAGCGCCGCAGTGCCGGCGCTGCTCGCCGATCTTGCCGACGTGGCGCTGACGCCTGCTGATCCGACGGCATACGTGTTCACGCATACACGCGAACACGGCGCGCGGCCCGCCATCACGCTCTCGATCGCCAAGCGCAAGGGGACCAACGCGGTCGCCTTGACACGTCGCCTCGACGAGCAGGTCGCGCGCGCCCGAGGCGTCATCGTGCCGTCCGACGTCGACATCGAAGTCACGCGCGACTACGGAGAGACAGCCGCGGACAAATCGAACGAGCTCCTCTGGCACATGCTGCTCGCCGTCATCTCCGTCTCGGCGCTGATCTGGCTCGCACTTGGAATCCGCGAGGCCGGCGTCGTGCTTGTCGCCATTCCCGTCACGCTGGCACTGACCCTGTTCGTGTTCTACCTGCACGGCTACACGCTGAACCGCATCACCCTCTTTGCCCTCATCTTCTCGATCGGCATCCTCGTTGACGACGCGATTGTGGTCGTCGAGAACATCGTGCGGCACGCCAGGACGCACGCAGACGAGCACTCGCCCTTTGCGCGCATCGCGATACGCGCGGTCAGCGAGGTCGGCAACCCTACCATCCTCGCCACACTGGCGGTCGTCGCCGCCATTCTGCCGATGGCGTTTGTCGGGGGGCTGATGGGCCCGTACATGCGGCCAATCCCGATCGGCGCGTCGGCCGCAATGGAGTTTTCCTTGCTCGTCGCATTCATCATCACGCCGTGGGCGGCCGTCCGCATCATGCATCCACATCATGCGGAAGGTCCGCTTCGCGAAGATCGCTTGACGACGCTCTACCGGCTATTCATCAGCCGGCTCCTTGCGACGACGCGCGCCCAGTTGCTGTTTCTGGGTGCTGTCGCGCTGCTGCTCGTTGCGGCGGCCGCACTCGTCCCGCTCGGTCTGGTGCGGGTGAAGATGCTGCCGTTCGACAACAAGAGTGAATTCCAGGTGATGGTCCGGATGCCGGACGGAACTCCGCTCGAGCAAACGGCAAGTGTCGCGGACGCGCTCGCGCGCGAGGCTCTGGCCGATGCGGACGTACGCTCGGTGCAGGCGTACACCGGCACGTCATCTCCGTACAACTTCAACGGACTGGTTCGCC
>DASTZI010000148.1:0-3713 GCA_035764385.1 Vicinamibacterales bacterium | reverse complement strand
TATAAATCGGGACTCTCGACCCCGTTCACCTTTAATAATGGTGGCGCATGGTCCTTCGGTGCAAAGTACATCGAGAACCCCTCATCCCCTGACTACGGCAACGTTGCCGACCTCGGTTGCGAAGCCTGGTCGATTCCTCAGGTCAATACGGACATCTATGCCAAAGGCACGCCGGACACGAAAGTGACGGGCGGCAGCGTGTTGGTCGGTTCGGGAATCTATGACACTGCCTCGGTGGACACGAAGTCTGCCGCGGTGATTCCGGGAACCAGTTCGATCGAGTTCCGGCGGTTTAAGACGGCGAACTGCACCGGCGACTACACTGATGCCAGCATCGGTACGGGCGCTGTCGCGCTCAATACAGGCGCGACAACGGGAACTGCGAAATCTATCGACTCTATCGTTGATGCCCGCTATCTCTCTTACCTCGCGATCTTCCACAGCGGTAACGAAGGTCTCGTTTCGAGCGTAGCCGATACGACTGTTTATGTTCAGGGTGGCGCACCCGGCTGCGAACCACTCACAGCGATCGGCAAGCCGCTGGATGTCACCAAGGATGTCAGCGCTGCGCTGGATCGCCTGTACAAATGGAAGATCAACAAGAGCGTCGATTCTTCACTGAAGGAAGCAGCGAACTCGAGCACGTTCAACTACACGGTGAAGGTCGATCAGGATGGTGCTCCGGTGGATAGCAACTACACCACGTCGGGTACGATCTCGGTATCGAATCCGAACTACTGGGATGTGACCGGTGTTGCGATCACGGACTCGATCGACAACGGTGGAAACTGCACGCTCACCGGCGGCAGCAATGTAACGATTGTCGCGGGCGCTCCGGCTTCCCAGTTCTCCTATTCGTGCAGCTACTCTGGAGCCCCGAGCAAATTCAGCGGTACGAATACCGGCACAGCGACCTATACCGATGCCAGCATCAACGGCGGAAGTCAGACAGCAACGAACGGTACAGCGGGTTATACGTTCTCAATGAATGCGACCAACAAGACCATTCACGTGACGGATAACCTCCAGGGTCCTTTGGGCACCCTGACCGGCACGGATGCGCCGGCCTACGCCAGCGCGACATATACATATTCGCGCACGCAAACTCCGGCGGCAGGAAAGTGCACTACCGAAAACAACACCGCTACGATCACCGAGACCGGACAGAATTCCAGCGCCAGTGCGACGGCTTGCAACATGAAGACCGGCGCATTGACGATCGGCTACTGGCAGAACAAAAACGGCCAGGCCATCATCACCGGCGGCGCGTCCACATCGGGCGTTTGCAACTCCGGAACTTTCCTGCGGCAATTCGCTCCGTTCCAGGATCTGAGCCCGACAGCCAACTGCAACCAGGTGAACACCTACGTTCAAGGCATCATCAAATCGGCTAACGCTTCGGGCACAACGATGAACGCGATGCTCAAGGCTCAGATGTTGGCGACGGCCTTGGATGTCTACTTCAGTTCGCCGGCAGGCGGCAGCAAGATCGGTAACGTTTCGCTCGGTGGCGTGAAGATCAATCTCACGATCATTCCGACCGCTCCGGGCGCATCGACGACCGAAGATGCAAGTCCTGAATTCGGCGGAAGCCCGAAGACAGTGTTGGAAATTCTTCAGGCAGCCAGCGCGAACTCGAACGTCGGCGGAACCGTATCGTACGGGCAGAACAAGCCCACCCAGGAATTCGCGAAAGACACGTTTGACGCGATCAACAACGAAGTTGCCCCGATCTTCTAGTAATCGGGCATAGCCTAGAGGAGCCGTCCTCAGCCGGCTCCTTTAAGTTCTTCTCTTTTTTCCTTGTCCCTAGCTCCTCCGCGGGTCCGAAAGGGCCCGCTCTTTTTTTCTCTGTGTCTCTGTGATTTTCAGTCCAAGCTAAACGTCGTTCTCAGGGTCGTCTAGCTTCGCCGTCACTCCGGGATGGGGTAGCAGTGGTACCACACCACGGAACCGGTCCAGTGCGACGCGCCGCATTCGGCGAGGTACTAAGATATCTCCCGCGTGGGAACGCCTCTCGCGAAGACATAGTCGTACTCGAATCCGTCCTGGTATCGGAAATGAGCCGCGATCGACCACGACTGATCGTTCGGCTGAGCAAACTGAGCGCTCGGAAGTACCATCAGACCCAGGGCCATTGCAGCAAACAATAGTCTCATCTTCATGTTCTTCTCCTTAGGACCAATATTGCGGGCCCGTTCGTGCCCGCTGCAGGAAGAATCCAGGAAGACCGTTTGAAGAATCGTTTAAACAACCGTGCAAAATTCGGAGCGCTGGACGGAATCGATCCGTTCTTTCATAAAAGTGCTCGACTACATTTCACATCCCGGCTCCTTGACACTCGCCGCGATTTCGTATTTACTCCCGATCGTGCGCTACAGGCGCCAGCAGGTTCGCGCGAAGGGCTAAGCCCACTGTCCGCATCGATTCACTGCACGTCCACAAACCCGTGCTGCCTGATTGCGAACCGCAGGCCGAAGCATGGAGGTTTTTATGACGTTGCAGCAGTTACCCGAGCGCCCGAATCTCGAGCAGCTCAAGAAACAAGCGAAATCCTTACTTCACGCCGCGCGTGCCAAAGATCCGGCGGCGCTCCACAGGTTTCAGTCGCTACCTGCATTGACCGGTAAATCCGTCGACGAGTTAGGTTCCATGAATCTTGCCCTGCACGACGCGCAATCCGTCATCGCGCGCGAACACGGTTTCAAATCGTGGAATGAGTTGCGCGATCACGTAGAGGAACGTTCATTATCCTTCGATGCCGCAGTCGACGAATTCGTCCGCTGCGCAACCGGCAATGCGGCCTCGCGGGCGCTTCGATTGCTCGCGCTGCATCCCGCCATCGCCCACGCCAATTTGTACACGGAGCTTGTCCTCGGCGACGCACAAGCAGTCGATGCACGTCTCCAGAAGCATCCCGAAGCGGTACGGCAGTCGGGCGGAATTCAGAATTGGGAACCGCTTCTCTACGTCTGCCACACGTGCCTGCACCATGGTGTGCCGGAGCGCGCAGCCGGACTCGTAGCGATCGCGCGGGGTTTGCTGGCGCGAGGCGCCAATCCTAATGCCGAATACCACTGGAACTGGCATCGAGAACTTCCCCGGACTGCACTTTGGGGTGCGCTCTGCGCAGTCAGGCACCTTCCGCTCGCGGAGGTCCTGCTTGAAGCCGGAGCAAATCCGACTGACGGTGTCTCTATGCACATCGCTGCGGGAGGCGGCGATCTGGCTACTCTTGAGCTTCTGCATCGATTTCACGTCAACGTGAATGGGATTCCTGGTGGCGTTCCTCCGTTGCGTTACGTCATGGGTTGGGCCCAAAACGAAACCATGCGCGTGGCGGGCGTGCGTTGGCTGCTCGAACACAGCGCTGACCCAAACCTTCCCTGGACGGAGGTTGGAGACGCGCCGCTGCACGTCGCGGCGCAACGTTGGGATATTCCGATGGTGGAGCTGCTCGTGCAGCACGGAGCCGACATCCATCAGCGGCGCGCAGATGGTCGAACGGCGCACTCGCTGGCGGAACTGCATGGCAATCCGGAAATCGCCGCGTGGTTGTTGTTTCACGGTGCGAAGGATGAACTCTCTTCGTTGGACCGTTTTGTCGCAGCGTGCACTCGTGGCGACCGCGCGACTGCGGAAGCACTGTTGCAGGCCCAGCCCGATCTGCGCGCTCAGCTTCGCACCGAGCACCATCTCATGATGCAGGTGCC
>DASTZI010000147.1:0-34679 GCA_035764385.1 Vicinamibacterales bacterium | reverse complement strand
GATCGCGGCGTGGTACGAAATCGGCGACACCACAGGTCACGAGTTCATCTACCGCTAACCTCGGAACTCCTGGCCCCGGCAGTGTCGCGGGCCGTCACTCCCACTCACTCCCAACCCCCGGGAATGGTGCTCGGGGGTTGGGCGTGACACACGGTGATCAGGCGCCAGCCTTCAACTGCTGCAGCTGATTCTTGAAGCCCTGGTTCATCGGGTCGATTTCGACCGCCTTCTCCAGAGCCTGGATGGCTTTGTCCTTGTCGTTCTTGCGCTGATACGCCTGCGACATCACCTGGTAGCTGCGTGCCGACCTGGCGTTGAAGGCGAGATTGAGCTGCGCGAAGGCGATCGCATCATCCGGCTTGTTGGCTGTCAGCGACTGGTTGGCGGCGTTGAACAGCGACGCATCGGTGAAGTCGTACGCCTGGGCGCCGTAGTACTGCTTGCGCAGATCCTGATATTGCTGCAGCGCCTTCGCGACGCCGTCCTTGCCGGCGGTTTCCATCATGATCGCCGTGAGCTGCTTGGGAATGGCGACGCCGCGGTGACACGTGACGCACTGCACGTTTGTCAGCTGGTTCGCAGGCTTTCCCAGCTCGGACTGCAGCTTCATGTTGACGTCGCGCGCCAGCGCGAGCATCACGCGCGCCTTCTTCTTCGTCTCCTTCTCATCGGAGGCGAAATCGTTCTTCGGGTTGTCGACGGGCGGCTCGGAATTGTGGCAATACGTGCAGTTGACGCCGAGCGCCGCGTTGAAGTTCTGCATGATGGGCAGGATCTGTTGCCCGGTCATGTCCTTGGGAAAAAACTGCAGATTCTTCGGCGTCGGCACCTGCGGCCCGCCGCCGCGACCGCCGCCGCCCTGGGGCGCGGCACCGCCAGCGCGCCCGCCGCCCGCGGGTGCCTGCTGCGCCGACATCGTCAGTGTTACCAGCAAGACGCCAATGAGCGCGGATCCGATCGAGAGTCGCTGCATCACACACCCTCCACGGCAGAGACAGAAAAGTGCGTGAATCCTACCGCAAATTCCCGTACAGCGTTGACGCTTTTGCGTAGCTCCCAGTACCATGGGTGGGTTTCCCACACGCAGGAGTTCCGCACCGTTTGAAGATTCACGAGTATCAAGCCAAATCCGTTCTCGCCCGGTTCGGTGTTCCCGTTCCGCGCGGTGAAGTGATCTTCAATGCCGCTGAAGCGGCGTCCGTCGCTGAGCGGCTCGGCGGCAGCGTGGTCGTCGTCAAGGCGCAGATTCACGCAGGTGGCCGCGGCAAGGGCGGCGGGGTCAAGCTTGCGAAGTCGCCCGACGAAGCAGAGCGCCTGGCGAAGCAGATGATCGGCATGACGCTCGTCACGCACCAGACCGGCCCTGAAGGGCGCAAGGTTGGCCGCGTGCTCATCGAAGAGGGCGTACAGATCGAGCGCGAGCTGTATCTGAGCATGCTGATCGATCGCGCCGCAGGCCAGCCGGTGGTCATCGCGAGCGCTGCGGGCGGAATGGACATCGAGGAAGTGGCCGCCACGCATCCGGAGAAGATTCTTCGCGAACACATCGACCCGGCAACGGGCGTCATTCCATTTCAGGCGCGGAAGCTCGCGTTCGCGATGGGACTCGAGGGGGGACCTGCAGGAAAGATGGTGAAGGTGCTCGAGTCGATCTACCGGGCATTCATCGACACCGACGCCTCGATGATCGAAATTAATCCGTTGATCCTCACCAAGTCCGGCGACCTGGTGGCACTCGACGCGAAGGTCACCTTCGACGACAACGCGCTCTACCGACATCACGACCTGCGCGAGCTCCGCGACTTGACGGAAGAGGATCCGCTGGAGGTCGAGGCGTCGAAGTTCTCGCTGAATTACATCCGCCTCGACGGCAACATCGGCTGCATGGTCAACGGCGCCGGGCTCGCGATGGCGACGATGGACATCATCAAGCTGGCGGGCGGCGAGCCGGCCAATTTTCTGGATGTCGGCGGCGGGGCCAACGCGGAACAGATCAAGAACGCGTTCCGCATCCTGATGGCCGACAGCAACGTCAAGGCGGTGTTCATCAACATCTTTGGCGGCATCCTGCGGTGCGACATCCTGGCCGCGGGAGTCATTGCCGCGGTGAAGGAGCTTGGCGTCCCCGTCCCGATTGTGATTCGCATGGAAGGGACCAACGTGGAAGAGGGCAAGCGGATGCTCCGCGAAAGCGGCTTGAACTTCACAACGGCAGACTCAATGAGCGAAGGTGCCGAGCGCGTAGTGGCGTTGGCCGGAGCCTCGGTCGGGGCCGCGCGTGACAAAGCGGTACGCGCCTGATGGCTGTTCTTCTCGACAGAAATACGCGGCTCGTCGTTCAGGGACTCACCGGCCGCGAAGGCACCTTCCACGCCAAGCAGGCGGCGGCATACGGCACCAACGTCGTCGGCGGCGTGACCCCCGGCAAGGGCGGCACGACGCACGAGGGGTGGCCCGTGTTCAATAGCGTTCACGACGCCGTCAAGGAAACGGGCGCGAACGCGTCAGTCATCTTCGTGCCGCCGCCGTTTGCGGCCGACGCGGTGATGGAAGCCACCGACGCCGGGATTCCGCTGGCGGTCTGCATCACGGAAGGCATTCCAGTCGTCGACATGTTGCGCGCGTTCACCTTCATGGAAGGCAAGAAGACGCGGCTCGTCGGGCCCAATTGCCCCGGCGTGATCACGGCCGGGCAGGCGAAGGCCGGCATCATCCCAGGTCACATCTGTAAGGAAGGACGCATCGGGATTGTTTCGAAGAGCGGCACGCTGACCTATGAAGCCATTCACCAGCTGACGCGGGTCGGTATGGGTCAGACGACGTGCATCGGCATCGGCGGCGATCCGCTGATCGGGACGACCTTCATTGATGCGCTCAAGCTGTTTGCAGGGGACTCCGACACTGATGCGGTCATCATGATTGGCGAGATTGGTGGTACGGCCGAACAGGATGCGGCCGCGTTCATCAAGCAAGAGTTCCGCAAACCGGTCGTCGGTTTTATCGCGGGCCAGACGGCACCTCCCGGCCGCCGCATGGGCCACGCAGGCGCGATCATCGCGGGAGGGCAGGGGACCGCGGCAGAGAAGATGGATGCCCTGACGAAGGCGGGCGTTCACGTTGTGAAGAGCCCTGCGGACATGGGATCGAAAATGAAAGAGGTACTCGGATAACCGATGGAACGTACCTTCGCCATCATCAAGCCGGACGCCGTGGAGCGGACGCTCGCGGGCCAGATTCTCGCGCGCGTCGAAGCGGCAGGCTTCACTGTTAGAGCGATGCGTCTGCAGCACCTGACCAAACGCGAAGCGGAAGGCTTTTACGCGGTGCATCGCGAACGCCCGTTCTTCGGCGAGCTCACCGATTTCATGTCGTCCGGTCCGTGTGTGCTGCTGGCGCTCGAGGCCCCAAACGCCATCCAGAAGTGGCGCGACACGATGGGACCGACCGATCCGGCCAAGGCGGCGCCGGGAACATTGCGGCGGGATTTTGGCCAGTCCATCGGCCGCAACGCGACGCACGGTTCCGATGCGCCTGAGACGGCCGCGTTCGAGCTTGGATACTTCTTTCGCGGAATGGAGTTAGTCTGAGTTTGGATGGGGCGTCTGCTGATTTTGATCGGCTTGTTGATAGCCGGCGCCGGCCTGCTGATCACGCTGGGGGTGCCGCTCGGACGGCTGCCCGGCGATTTTTCGTATCGCCGCGGGAACTTCTCGTTTTACTTTCCGCTCGCGTCGTCGATCCTCGCCAGTATCATTCTCACGTTGCTACTGATGCTCTTCGGCCGCCGGTAGCCGGCCGCCGGTAGCGCACATCCATGCCTTCGATCAAAGCCGACAAGTGGATCCGCAAGATGGCGCTCGAGCACGGGATGATCGAGCCGTTCGAGGATCGGCAGGTGCGTCAAGGGGTCGTATCGTACGGGCTGTCGTCGTACGGCTACGACATCCGTGTCGCCGATGAGTTCAAGGTCTTCACCAACATCAACAGCACTGTCGTTGATCCGAAGCACTTCGACGCGAACTCGTTCGTCGACTTCAAGACGAATATCTGCATCATTCCGCCGAATTCGTTCGCGCTCGCGAAGACTGTCGAGTACTTCCGCATCCCCCGCGACGTGTTGACCATCTGTGTCGGAAAGTCCACCTACGCGCGGTGCGGATTGATCGTCAACGTGACGCCGTTCGAGCCGGAGTGGGAAGGGTTCGTCACGCTTGAAATCTCGAATACGACGCCGCTGCCGGCGCGCGTCTACGCGAACGAAGGCATTGCGCAGGTGCTGTTCTTCCAGTCTGATGAGGCCTGCGAGGTCTCGTACGCGGATAAGAAGGGGAAATATCAGAAGCAGCAGGGGCTGACGCTGCCGAGGCTGTGACGCAACGTACTGAACCAGCGCGCGGCATGCGCGATTTTCTCCCCGACGACGTACGGCGGCGGGAGTATGTCATCGGCATCATCAAGCGCGTCTACGAACGGTACGGGTTCGAGCCTCTCGAGACGCCGGCCGTCGAAAACATCGAAACGCTGCTCGGCAAGTACGGCGAAGAAGGCAATCAGCTCATCTTCAAGATCCTGAAACGGGGCGAGCACGAGGCGACAGGCCAGGCCGACCTCGCGCTGCGGTACGACCTGACCGTTCCGCTGGCGCGGGTCGTGGCTCAGTACCAGAGCAAGCTGCCGCGAGTGTTCAAGCGCTATCAGATCCAACCGGTCTGGCGCGCAGATCGCCCGGCGCGCGGCCGGTTCCGTGAGTTCTATCAGTGTGACGTTGATTCGCTGGGGTCCACATCTCCGGCGGTGGAGGCGGAGTTGTGCGCAGCGGTCTCGGATGCGCTGATCGCGCTCGGTTTCAACGATTTCGTCATCCGAATCAACCATCGAGAGCTGTTGACAGCCATCCTGGGCCGCGCAGGCGTGGGCACACATCAGCAGAGTGATGCGCTCATCGCGCTCGATAAATTGGACAAGATCGGTCCGCAGGGCGTTGACGCGGAACTGGCCAATCGCGGGATCGAGGAACAGGCGCGCAACGCGCTCCTGCAGGTGTTTCTCCGCGACACCAACGAAGCCGATGGGTTGACGCGCGTCGCCGCGTTCGTGGCCGGGGATGAAACCGGACAGCGCGCGGTGGCGAACCTGCAGGCCATCACCGGGCTCACCGCGCAGACGAATGCGGCTGGCAAGTTGAGGTTCGATCCGAGCCTTGCTCGCGGACTGTCGTACTACACGGGCGCGATCATGGAGATCAACGTCGCGGACCTTGCCGGGAGCCTCGGCGGGGGAGGACGGTACGACAATCTCGTAGGGATGTTTCTCGGCCAGAACATTCCGGCCTGCGGGTTTTCGCTAGGCCTCGAGCGCATTCTGGTCGTGATGACCGAACGGAACATGTTCCCGTCCACCCTGGCAACGACCCCGGCGGATGTCATGATTGCTGCGTTTGATCCCTCCGGCGTCGGTGCGGCCATGGGCCTTGCCGCGGTGTTGCGCGAGGCTGGCCTGCGGGTGCTCGTTTTTCCCGACGCCGAGAAGATCGGCAAGCAGATCAAGTACGCTGATTCACGCGGGATTCCATTCGTCGCCCTTCTCGGCGAGGATGAAATCAACGCCGGAACGGTGACGGTCAAGAACCTCTCGGCGCAAACCCAGGCAACGTACGACCAGTCGGCGGTAGGCGCCGCGATACTCGAGGGATTGAAGCGACGTGGCTGAACAACTCGGTGATCTGACTCGCACTCACACATGCGGCGCGCTCCGCCCGTCGGATGTCGGCGCCCACGTGGTGCTGCTTGGCTGGGTGCACCGGGTACGGGACCTCGGCGGGCTGCTGTTTGTCGACATCCGCGATCGCGAAGGGGTGACGCAGGTCGTCTTCGACAACGACGATGCGGCGCAGATGGCCAAGGCCAAACGGCTGCGATCCGAATACGTGGTCGGCGTACGGGGAACGGTCCGCCGACGATCGCCGGAGACGACCAATCCGAAGCTCGGCACGGGCGAAGTAGAAGTGTTTGTCAAGCAGCTCACGCTTCTCAACGAGGCCAAGACGCCGCCGTTTCCTATTGCCGACGAGACGCCGGTCTCCGAAGACGTGCGGTTGAAGTACCGCTACCTCGACCTGCGCAGACCGCGTTTGGCGAACAACATGATTCTCCGGCACAAGGTCGCCGCCGCTGTCCGTCGTTATTTCGATGCGAACGGGTTTCTGGAGATCGAGACCCCGATTCTGACCAAGTCGACACCGGAAGGCGCGCGCGATTATCTGGTGCCGAGCCGTGTGCACCCGGGCGAGTTTTTTGCGCTGCCGCAGTCGCCGCAGCTGTTCAAGCAGATTCTGATGATTGCGGGCGTCGACCGCTACGTGCAGATCTGCAAGTGCTTCCGCGACGAAGACCTTCGCGCCGACCGGCAGCCGGAGTTCACGCAGGTCGACGTCGAGATATCGTTTGCGCGGCCCGAAACGGTGTTCGGGATTATCGAGCCGTTGATGCGGGACATCTTCAAGGTGATCGGCCGCGACATCACCATTCCGTTTTCCCGCATGTCGTACGCGGATGCGATGGCGAAGTACGGGTCTGACAAGCCCGACCTGCGCCCGGGGCTCGAGATCCAGGATCTGCGCGAGTCGTTTCGCGAATCGAATTTCCGCGTGTTCAAGGAGATCGTCGCGAAGGGCGGCACCGTACGCGGGTTCGTGATTCCGAAGGCGAGCCACTATTCCCGCAGCGAAGTTGACGGCATCGTCGACATGGCCAAGCAGCAGCTCGGTGCCACCGGGCTCGTGTGGGCGCGCCGCGCCGACGATGGGGCCATCACGAGCTCGGTGATGAAGGCGATGGGCGAAGACGAGGTCAGGCGGCTGCTCGATGCGACCTCGACCGGCAATGGCAGTCTGATCTTCATCGCCGCCGGTGAACAGGACCCGACGTCGAAACTTCTGGGGCAGCTGCGGCTCATTCTTGCGAAAAAGGACGGGCTGTTGCGGCCGGACCAGTTTGCGTTCACGTGGGTCGTGGACTTTCCTTTGCTGGAGTGGGACCCGGAGGAGAAACGCTACAACTCGATGCACCATCCGTTCACGTCACCGCTCGACGAAGATATGGACAAGCTCGAGCGCGATCCCGCCGACATCCGCGCGAAGGCCTACGACCTCGTCCTCAACGGCAGTGAAATCGGCGGCGGCAGCATCCGTATCCACGATTCCGCCATGCAGCGACGTATCTTCTCGCTCCTGAACATCAGCGACGAAGAGGCGAGGCTCCGGTTCGGATTCTTCCTCGAGGCGCTCGAATACGGGACGCCCCCGCACGGCGGCATCGCGCTCGGCCTCGACCGGATCACCGCCATCCTTGCGAACGAGAGCTCGATCCGCGAAGTGATCGCGTTTCCGAAGACTGCGGCCGCGGTCGATATGATGTCGAGCGCGCCGTCGCCGGTCGATCCCAAACAGCTGCGGGAGCTCCACATTCAGATTAAATGAAGAAAATCGCTCTTTCCGAAGAAGGCATCGAGAACGTCTACGGCGCGCGCGACGCCAATCTCAAACACATCGAATCGCTGCTCAACGTCCAGATTCGCACCCAGGGTGGCGAGATCACCATCGAAGGCGACCCCAAAGACGAGCTCCGCGCGCAGCAGATCTTCAGGCAGTTGAAGGAACTGATCGACGAGGGTTATCCGCTGTCGAACGGCGACGTGAAGACCGCTGCACAGCTGCTGGTCGAAAACGCGGATCTCGATCTTCGCGACTATTTCCTGCGGGGCGGTCAGAAGCAAGTCACTCGCCGTCGCGTCAACCCGAAGAGTGTCAACCAGCGCAGGTACCTGGACTCAATCGACCAGTTCGACATCGTGTTCGGCGTCGGTCCGGCCGGCACCGGCAAGACGTATCTTGCGATGGCGCAGGCGGTGACGTACCTGCTGGAAAAAAAGGTCAGCCGCATCATCCTCGCTCGCCCCGCCGTTGAAGCGGGCGAGAAGCTCGGATTTCTCCCGGGCGACATCGCCGAAAAGGTGAACCCGTACCTGCGGCCGCTCTACGACGCGCTCTACGACATGATGGACACCGAGAAGGCATCGCGGCTCATCGAACGCGGCACGATCGAGGTCGCGCCGATTGCCTTCATGCGCGGCCGCACGCTGAACGACGCGTTCGTCATCCTCGACGAAGCGCAGAACACGACGTCGGAGCAGATGAAGATGTTTCTGACGCGGCTTGGCTTCGGATCGAAGGCGGTCGTCACCGGCGACATCACACAGATCGATCTCCCCAATGCCAGGGTGTCGGGTCTGATAGAGGCGCTGAAGGTGGTTCGTGACATCGAGGGCATTGGGTTCGTGTACTTCGACGAGAAGGACGTCGTCCGACACAAACTGGTGCAGCAGATCGTGAAGGCGTACGACGCGTTCACGAAGAATGCGTAAGCTTTCTGTCGAGGTTGTTGGCCGCGCCCCTGGGCTGGCGGCCTGGCTCTCGTCCGTGGCTCCCGTCCGTGCGCACGGCACGGTGACGGTCGCGATCGTGTCCGATGCGCGCGTCCGCGCGCTGAATCGCAAATTCAGGAAGAAAGACCACGCAACCGACGTGCTGTCCTTCCCTGCCGAGGAGCCGCGATACCTCGGCGATGTGGTGATTTCGTCGGGTATGGCGGCGCGCCAGGCGCGCGCCGCCGGGCATTCGCTCGCGACCGAACTGCGGGTGCTGGCGTTACACGGCCTGCTCCACCTGCTCGGCTATGATCACGAGCGCGATGACGGCCAGATGGCCCGACTCGAGCGTCGCCTGCGCCGGATGGGCGGCCTTCGTGAAGGATTGATCGAGAGGTCATGATCCTAGCCGCCTCATGACCCCACTAGCCCTATTTCTGCTCGGGTGCGCCACTGTGTTCTTCGGCACCGTGCAGGCCGCCTTCAGTGCGCTCATGCGGCTCTCGTTACGCTTGATGGCCGAACGCGGCGGCCGCAGCGATCGCCTCGGCCCGTACCTCGATGATCCGCTGCAGCTGTTCATTCCGGTTCGGCTGCTGCTGAGCGGCTGCATCGTGGCGGCCGGCGTGCTCATCGTGCGCCTCAGCGACATTCACGACGCGCCCTCGGTTGCGGTATTCGTCGTGTCGCTTGCCGCATTTGTCGTCGTGTGCGAACACCTGCTCCCCGCGGTGATCTCGCGGCACGACCCGGAATCGGTCCTCGACGTTCTCCTGCCTGTCTTTGCGCCGCTCGCGAAAGTGATGCGGCCCGTCACCATTGCCCTCATCGACATCATCGACGTGCGGCGCGATCGTGAAGGCGGCGAGGAGCCGGCGGCACCGGAAGCGGCGACGGCCGCTCCCGCGGCCGCCGAGCAGCAGGAGGAAGGCGTCATTTCACAGGAGGAAGGACGCGAACTGCTGCAGTCCATCGTGGATTTCACCGAGACCGTCGTGCGCGAGGTGATGACGCCCCGCCCGGACATCGTGGCGGTCCGCGCCGACGTCACGTTGCAGGACCTGCGGACGCTGTTTCGTGAACAGCAGTACTCGCGCATGCCGGTCTATCGTGACAACCTCGATAACATCATCGGGATTGTCTTCGTGAAGGATCTCGTGGCGCTGCCGCCGACCGCCGAGCCTCCCATCACGACGCTGATGCGCGCCGCCTATTTCGTTCCCGAAAGCAAACGGGTATCGGAGCTGCTGAAAGAGATGCAGCGGCGTCAGGCGCAGATGGCGATCGTCGTGGACGAGTACGGCGGCACCGCCGGACTCGTGACCGTCGAGGATCTCCTCGAAGAAATCGTCGGCGAGATTCGCGATGAGTACGACGTCGAAAGCGAGACGGTTGTCGAGGAGACGGACGGCACGTTCGTGTTCAGTGGAAAGGTGAGCGTCGACGAGGTGATGGACCGCCTCGGTGTGGAAATCGAGCGCGAGGGTTTCGAAACGGTCGGCGGATATCTGCTCTCGCATCTGGGACGCATGCCGTACGTCGGCGAGCGCTTCGATGTCGATGGTCTCGACGTCGAGGTGCTCGAGGTCGAACGTCGGCGTATCACCAAGGTCCGCCTCCGCCGGCGCGAGCCTGCAGCCGTCGAGGATGAGCGGTAAATCCGGGTTCGTCTCGCTTCTCGGCCGGCCAAATGCCGGCAAGTCCACACTTCTCAATCGCATCGTCGGCCACAAGCTCGCCATCGTGTCCGACAAGCCGCAGACCACCAGGACGCGCATCCTCGGCGTCAAGAACTACAGCGACGGCCAAATCGTGTTTGTCGATACACCGGGCGTCCACAAGCCGACGCATCGGATGAACGTCCGGATGGTGGACATCGCGCTCGAATCGATGCGCGAAGTGGACGTCCTGTGCCTGGTTGTCGATGTGTCCGTGAAGGCTGGACCGGGCGATCGCTACCTGCTCAATCTGCTGAAGGACGTGAAGACGCCGGCGATTCTTGCGCTGAACAAAGTCGATTTGATCGCGAAACCGAAGCTGCTCCCGATGATCGACAGGTACCAGCGAGAACACCCGTTTGTCGAGATCGTTCCCGTCTCGGCGACGGATGGAACGAACGTCGATGCGCTCGAGAAGCTGTTTCTCCAGTATTTGCCGGAAGGGGAGGCGCTTTATCCGGCTGATTACGTGACCGACCAGCCAGAGCGATTCTTCATTGGCGAGATTGTCCGCGAGCAGGTCCTGCGCCTCATGCATGATGAACTGCCGTTCTCAACGGCGGTGATCGTCGACCGTATCGAAGCTGCGGCTGACGGGATCACGAACATCTACTGCACGATTCTTGTGGACCGCGAGTCACAGAAGCCAATCGTCGTCGGCCGGGCGGGGTCGATGATCAAGGAAATCGGCACGGCGGCGCGGCGAGAGCTCGAGCGCTACCTGAATGCGCGCGTCTTTCTCGATCTCCACGTCAAGGTCAAATCAGAATGGCGGGACGACGAACGCCTGCTCGACGAGATGGGGCTGAGGCGAGATCGTTAGGGGCTGGGGGCTGGGGGCTGGGGGCTGGGGGCTAGGAGCAGGAGTGTCATGACTCTTGCAATTCTTGTCGCCATGGCGATTCGTTCCTACCGTGATCTTCATGCGTGGCAACTGGGAATGACGCTTGCGGAGGAAGTGTACGCACTGACGCGCGCGTTCCCAAAAGACGAACTGTTTGGCTTAACGTCACAACTGCGCCGCGCCGCGATGGGTATTCCCTCCCATGTGGCAGAGGGCCATCAACATGGAACGAACGCGTACCGACACTACGTCATGATTGCTCTTGGTTCACAGGCGGAATGTGAAACACAACTCGAACTTGCGTTGCGCCTGAAGTTCGCGCCCGCGGAGAAGATCAATGAGGTCAAGGACCGCGCCGCCGAAGTTGGCCGTGTCCTACACGGCCTTTCGCGGAGTTTGGGCCGAATACCGCCGCGCGGGTAGCTGCTACCCTTGCTCAGTCCCCTCGTTCCCGCCTAGTCCCTAGCCCCTAGCCCCTAGTCCCCAGTCCCCAGTCCCTAGTGATGATCCAACGTGACCAGATGGTCCGCGTCCTTCTCGACGCAGGGCGGACCCTCTTCGAGCGGTCGGTTGCCGACTCGGAGCGTCCTCGGATTCATCGTCCACGGCCGGCTGAGCACGTTCGGATCTTCCACGGTCACGTCGTACCGCATCGTGTCGCCAGTGCGCGTAAACCGCTCGACGACGTGCAGCGCGTCGGTGTGGAAGTAGCCGTCCGGCCCCAGCCAGGTATCGTCGTTCAGACCGTTCACGTCGACGACGAGCGTTTCGCCGTCCCACTTCGCGACTGAATCGCCCATATAGGACGTATCGATGTCCGTGCGATGCGGCGCGTTGATGGGCACCACGCGAAAGAGGTTCGTCGCATACAGGAACACCAGCTTGTCGGGAAGCTGGATGATTTGCGCGGGTGGCCCCATGCGCGGCACGCCGGCCGGCTTGCAGTAGAACGCCGGGTCCTCCTGACTCTGACGCACCTCGAAATCCTTCACCTTCGCAAGGAGCTCGGGCTTGTATGGCGGCTTGTTCGCGTCCTTTGCCCGCTCGGCGACCGAGATGCGGTCGAGCGCTGCGAAGACATTGTCCTTGTCCTGATCGACACCGGCCAGGGGCAGCACGACCTTGATGGACGTGCTTTCGCTCGCGGGTCGGATACCGCGGTTACCGGCGATCCAGACGCCCGAGAGATCCGGATGACCGTCGGTCGTCCGCGGCGTCGGCTTTGGCGGTTCCGTTTTCGCGGCTTGCTGGGCGCCGAGCGTCACGGCACACGCAACGAGCATCGCCGCGATGAATGATGTGGAAAATCGGAGCTTCATCACAGCACCGTTCATGGATTGAGGTCGCTCGGATCGCCCAGCCAGACTTCGATGGTGTGGCCGTCGTCAAACGTGACCTGGCGGAGGAACCCCAGGTTCTTGGAACCATCACGGGCGGCATAGCCCTTCAGGGTCACGACCTTGCCGATGCCGAACGTCTGCTTGCTCATCCCCTCCGCACGCATGCGTCCGGGACCAAGCGTTTCAAACGCCCATCTGCTGACGACGCCCTTGTCGTCCTTCACGTCGAGATGGACGTAGACGTGCGGGTTCACCCATTCGACTTTCGCGACCGTGCCCTTCAACGTCATTGGCTTGCCGATGTCGAATTCAGCCTGGAACGAGTGATGCGCGAGTGCGGAGCCGGCCGTCATCAGCACGGCGGCCGCAGTCAGGGCGGTGCAAATTCTCAATCGCATGCGGCAGATCATGCACTTTTCCGGGCGGTTTTGCACCTTGTGCGTGCTAGATTTAGTCGTTTGGGGCCTGACGGAAATTCATCATGGCGGCGCAGAGCAAAACCGATCTGGTTATCGCTTCAGTCCGGCGGCTGCTGCGCGTTGGTGCGTCCGCTAACCTTCTGAATCTGCTGCAGAAGCGGCATCCCGTCGACATAGCCGAAATCCTTCGCGCCCTCAATGACCACGAGCGGCGGGCGGCCGTCGATGCGATGGCGGCCGCTGACCCCCGGCTGGCCATGCAGGTCGTCGCCGAGCTCGGCGTCGATATGGGGGCGGGTCTGCTCGCTTCGCGTCCCGCCCGTGAAGTCGTCAGGCTTCTTCAGGAGCTTGCCCCAGACGACGCGGCGGCGCTGATCGACCGGTTCCCTGAGCCTCTCGCGGACGAAGTCCGCGAACAGATGCGCGGGCAGCACCCGACCGCCGAGATCGCCGAAGTCCTCGAACAACGCGAAGGGACCGCCGGACGCATCATGAATCCGCGGGTATTCGCCCTCCGCGAAGATGCGACGGCCGGGGAGGCCGTGAACGCCATCCAGCAGCTCGGCGGCAACGAGATGTCGTTTTACCTGTACGTCATCGACGAACGGCGGCATCTCGTCGGGGTTGTCTCTCTCCGGCGTCTTCTTCTGGTTCCGCCGCAGGCCAGGCTCAAAGACATCATGACCACCGACGTGATCAGCGTCACCGTCGACACGCCGGAAGAGGAAGTGGCCAGGAAGGTGTCGTCGTATCACCTGCTCGCGGTGCCGGTGGTTGACCATGAGAACAAGCTAGTTGGAACGGTGACGGTGGATGACGTCATTGAAGTCATCCGCGATACGACGACCGAGGAATTCCAGAAGCTTGGAGGTCTCGAGGCACTCGACGAGCCGTACGTGCGAACGCCGTTGCTCACGCTGGTGAAAAAGCGGGCGCGCTGGCTGGTCGTCCTGTTCCTGGGCGAAATGCTTACCGCGACGGCGATGGGCTACTACGAGAGGGAGATTGCCAAGGCGGTCGTGCTGGCACTGTTTGTCCCGCTCGTCATTTCATCGGGCGGCAACAGCGGCTCGCAGGCAGCTTCGCTGATCATCCGCGCTCTTGCGGTCGGAGAGGTGACGCTGCGCGACTGGTGGCGGATCATGCGGCGCGAAGTCCTGTCGGGGCTCGCGTTGGGCGCGATCCTCGGCAGCGTCGGCTTTGTCCGGGTGTCACTCTGGCAGCAGTTGTTCGGCACGTACGGCGCACACTGGTTTCTCATTGCGCTCACCGTGCTGTTCGCGCTCGTCGGCGTGGTCATGTGGGGAACCCTCGCCGGTTCAATGCTGCCGTTTGTGATGAAACGCCTCGGCGCCGATCCGGCCACGTCGTCGGCGCCGTTTGTGGCGACCCTCGTGGACGTCACCGGTCTCGTCATCTATTTCTCGGTTGCCGCGACGATTCTGCGCGGCACCCTGCTCTAGCTGTCGATGGCCGCGCAGCGACGAATCGACGTCGTCCTCGACTCGGTCAAACGGCTGCTGCGCATCGGAGCCTCCGCCAATCTGCTTAACCTGCTGCAGAAGCAACACCCAGCGGACCTCGCGCAAATCTTCAGCGAGCTCCAGGACAAGGAACGCGAGGCGGCGTTCAGTCTGCTGGCCGAGCGCAACGGACGTCTGGCAATGGAGGCTGTTTCGGAGCTTGGGCCGGAATCGGGCGCCAAGTTGCTCGCCACCCGATCCGCCGATGAAATTGCCAAGCTTGCTCAGGAAATACCGTCTGACGACGCGGCGGCGTTGATCGACTACCTGCCCGAGGACCTGTCGGCCGCAGTGCTCGACCTGATGCGACCCAAGGAGTCAGGGGTCGTCGAGAACCTGCTCGAGTACGCCGAGCAGACAGCGGGCCGCATCATGAATCCGCATGTCTTCGCACTGAGCGAAGACCTGACGGTTGGCGAAGCGATTACCGAGCTGCAGAGCAATCGCGATGTCGAGATGGTGTTCTATCTCTACGTCGTGGACGAGCGACGCCATCTTGTTGGCGTCGTGTCGCTGCGGCGCCTGCTGCTCGTCTCGCCGGAAACGCCGCTGAAGCGGATCATGACGGCGGACTTGATCAGCGCCCGCGTTGACATGGACCAGGAGGAAGTTGCCCGTCAGGTCGCGTCCTACAACCTGCTCGCGATCCCTGTCGTCGACGAAGAGAACAAGCTCGTCGGGGTGATCACGGTGGATGACGTGATTGACGTCATCAAGGACGAGGCGACCGAGGATATCTACCGGCTCGCGGGCGTCGCGGGCGACGAGCGCGTCTTCACGTCTCCGAAGGAAACGTTCCGCAAGCGGTTGCCGACGCTGGCGATCCAACTGGTGACGCTGTTTGCTGCAGCCGCGGTGATCGCGGTGTTCGAGCCAACAATCGGCAAGGTAACGGCGCTCGCTGTGTTCATGCCGATCGTCGCAGGGATGGGCGCCACGGCGGCCACGCAGACGCTGACGGTGATGGTGCGCGGTCTCGCGCTCGGCGAACTGACGTGGAGCAATTCGCGGAAGGCTTTGTTGAAGGAGGTTGCGCTCGGCGTCGGCAACGGCATCCTGCTCGGCGTTGTCGCGGCGGTTGTCACATGGGCGGCGAAGGGCGATCCGGTGCTTGGACTGCTGCTCGGCCTGGCGATGATCATCAACCTCTTCATCGCAGCCGCCGCAGGAACGCTTGTCCCGATCGGTCTGCGTGCCGCGAACCTCGATCCCGCCCTCGCATCATCGGTGGTCGTGACGACGATGACGGACGTGCTGGGGTTTGCCACCTTTCTGGGACTGGCGACGCTCTTCTTGCGGTACTTGGCGATCGGATGATCCGGGTGAACGACAGTAGAATAAGGGGCGTTCGTGCCGCTGTACACAGCCGACGCGCTGATTCTCCGCACGTATAAGCTGGGCGAAGCTGATCGCATCGTCGTTTTCCTGACGCGCGACCGCGGAAAGAAGCGGGGAGTGGCGAAAGGCGCGCGGCGGCCCCGCTCCCGGTTCGCGGCCGCGCTCGAGCCAATGACCGAGGCGCGCGTCGCGTATTTCGAGAAAGAGCGGCGCGAGCTCGTTGGCCTCAACTACGCCGAGCCGGTGAGATCGCCGATGGCTGCGCCCACGTTTGATGCGCTTGGCTATATTGGGTACTTTGCCGAGCTGATCGACGAGTGGGCGCAGGAAGCGGACGCGGACGATCGTCTCTTCCGCCTGGGTGCGTCGATGCTCGATGCGTTGAGCGCCGGGGCGCCTGTTGAGCCGCTGGCGCGCTATTTCGAGTGCTGGCTGCTGCGGCTGCAGGGCGTCTATCCGGAAGCACGCGGAACGCTTTCGGACGAGGCGATGACGTTTCTGGCTGCGTCGCGCACGGTGGCACCGCAGCAGGTTGGCGCGGTGCCCGCGTCTCGCGCCGTGCTGATGGAACTCGAACAGGTGCATCGTGCCCTCATTACGATGCACCTTGAAAAGAACTTGAAGTCAGATCGCGTGCTGCGCGATCTGCGCAAACATAACTAGCAACCTCACGCGTGACGCTTCAAGACCTCATCCTCAAACTGTCCGCCTTCTGGGCGTCGCACGGGTGTCTGCTGCAGCAGCCGCTCGACCTCGAAGTCGGCGCTGGCACCTCGCACCCGGAGACGCTGTTCCGCGTGCTCGGGCCAAAGCCGTGGAGCGTCGCCTATGTGCAGCCGTCACGCCGGCCCGACGACGGCCGCTTCGGCCAGAATCCCAATCGGGTGTTCAAGCATCACCAGTATCAGGTGATTCTCAAGCCGTCGCCCGACGAGGTGCAGCAGCTCTATCTGGAAAGCCTCGAGGCGTGCGGCATCAACCCACGGCTGCACGACATTCGATTCGAGGAAGACAACTGGGAGTCGCCAACGCTTGGCGCCTGGGGAATCGGGTGGCAGGTGCTGCTCGACGGTCTCGAGATCACGCAGTTCACCTATTTCCAACAGGTCGGCGGGATGGACCTGGCGCCGATCACCTGCGAAATCACCTACGGTCTCGAGCGCATCGCGATGTTCCTGCAGCGGGTCGACAACATCTTCGACCTCGAATGGGGCGGCGGCGTGAAGTACGGCGAGGTGCGGCTGCAGGAGGAAATCGAGGAGTCGAAGTACGCCTTTGGAATGGTGAACATGCCGCCGGAAGAATTCGCCGCGGCTCACCGTGATCTCTTCGATCGCAATTACGCGCTCGGCGAGAAGCTGCTCGAGTCAGGGCTGATCTGGCCGGCGCTCGAGTTCTGCCTGAAGTGCTCGCACCTGTTCAACATTCTCGATTCGAGCGGCAGCATCGGCGTCACCGAGCGCACCGCATACATCCTCAAGGTGCGGCAGCTCGCGGTCAAGATCGCGCGTGCCTACGTTGACGCGACCGTCACCGAGCCGTTGGCGTTGAAGGAAGGCTCCTGATGGATCGGGAGCTGCTGATCGAGATCGGGTGCGAGGAGATTCCCGCGAGCTGGCTCCCGGCGCTGACGCGTCAAGTGGCGAACCGCCTGGATGCCAGGTTGGCTGAGGCCCGGCTCGAGACCGACGCACGGGCGGAAAGCTACAGCACTCCACGCCGCTTGACCGCGCGGGTCGCCAAGCTCGCTGAACGGCAGACGGATCATGAGGAGCTGGTCACCGGACCGCCGGTCTCCGCTGCCTTCAAACCTGACGGCGAGCCGACGCCTGCGGCAACCGGGTTCGCCAGGAAATACGGCGTGGACGTCGCGGCGCTGGAGCGCAGCGAAACGCCGAGAGGGACATATCTCGCTTATCGCGTGAAGCAGCGGGGGAAGGCGACCGTCGATGTGCTCGCCGACGTCATGGGAGGGCTGCTTCGCGACCTCACGTTTCCGAAGCAGATGCGGTGGGACGCGTACCTCGAGGACGGCAAAGGCGATCTCGTCTTCGCGCGACCGATCCGATGGCTGATCCTCTTGTACGGCGGACGCGTGGTTCCCTTTGTCATCCGCAGGACGGAGATCGCCCAGGGACCACTCGTCCAGGACATCCGCTCGGGGCCGAATACCTACGGCCATCGCTTCCTCACCACGAGCGGCCGCGCCGGCCGCGCCATCAAGGTGAAGACCTTCGACGATTATCAGGCGCGGCTGCTCGAGAATTTCGTCATCCTCGATCGCGGCGAGCGTGAATCGAAGATTCGGCGCGAGCTCGAAACGCATGCACGACGCCTGGGTGGCCGCGTCAGCGGCCTCGTTGCCGCGCAATCATCGCTGCTGCAGGAGGTGCCGGATCTCGTCGAGTATCCGTCCGTCATCGCCGGCCATTTTCCAGTCGAATTTCTCCACCTGCCTGAAGAGGTGCTGACGACGACGATGATTCACCACCAGCATTACTTCCCGGTGGTCGATGAGGATGGGAAGCTGAAGCCCGCCTTCCTCGCCGTGACGAACATGCAGCCGGAGAAGCCGGAAATCATCGCGCGCAACTCCGAGCGTGTCCTGACGGCCAGGCTTCGTGACGCGCGATTCTTCTGGGACGAGGATCGCAAGACGACCCTCGAGTCGCGGATCGATCGGCTCTCGACCATCCTGTTCCACAAGAAGCTGGGGAGTTACCGCGAGAAGGCGGATCGCGTTGCGGCGCTGGCCGAGTGGATCGCGCGCGAAGCATTCCAGAAGCCTGATGCGGCGAGCAACGCCGCCCGGGCCGGACGGTTGGCGAAAGCGGATCTCGGGACCGACATGGTGCGGGAGTTCACCGAACTGCAGGGGACGATGGGCGGCATCTATGCGCGCGAAGAAGGACAGCCCGAAGCGGTTTGGAAGTCCATCTACTACCACTACCTGCCCGTCGGCGTGGAGGCAGAGGCGCCTCCGTCACGTCAGCAGCTTGGCGGCGCCACGGTGACATGGGCCGCGGTCGCTCTCGCCGACAAACTTGATTCGGTCGCAGGGATGTTCGCCGGAGGCGAGCGGCCCACCGGCTCCCGCGATCCGCTCGGCCTTCGACGGCAAGCGCAGGGCGCGGTGAAGATCCTTGCGGATCTTCCGGAGCTGGCGGGCATTACCGCGCGCATCGGGCTTTGGGATCTCGTCGTCCAGGCATCTTCGCCGTGGCCGCCGGCGGAGGAAGCCCAGCAGGCGTTGCGCACCTTCATCCGAGAGCGCGTCAGCTATCTGTTCGAACAGCGGGGCTTCGACGTTCGGAACATCCGGGCTGTCGTTCCCCAATCACTCGAGCGCTTCGACATGGTGGAAGCGAAGAAGAAGCTCGAAGCGCTGGCGCAGATGAGCGGTTCTGTGGCGCTGCAGGCGGTTGCCGAATTGTTCAAGCGGGTGAAGAACATCACGAAGAGCGTGTCCTTTGGTGCGACCCCTGACGCCGCCCTGTTGAAAGAGCCGGCGGAGGTTGGGCTGATCGAATCGATGAGAGCCATCGAGCCAAGGATCAAGGCGTCGGTCTCGAAATCCGATTACAAGCAGGCGTTTCAAGCCATTGAGACGCTCCGAGGTCCCGTGGCCCAGTTTTTCGACGATGTGCTCGTGATGGCGGACGACGAAAAGCTTCGTACTGCGCGGCTGGCGCTGGTGGCGAGCCTGCGCGATCTAATTCTTGATATTGCAGACATTTCGGAAATCGCTCCGGAAGCCGTCTAAGGAGAGAGCGTCGTGTTGATGGCGAGGAAGAAGGCAGCAGGAAGGTCCGCCAAGAGCAAGGCAACGAAAGCGAACGGCACTGGTAAGAGCGCGAAGTACGTGTATCTGTTCGGCTCGAAGACTGATGGAAATGGTGGCATGAAGCCGCTGCTTGGCGGCAAAGGCGCCAACCTTGCCGAGATGTGTCGCATCGGACTGCCCGTTCCGCCAGGCTTTACCATCACGACCGAGGTCTGCACCTACTACTACGAGCACAAGCGAAGCTATCCGCCGGCATTGAAATCGCAAATGGAGGCAGGGCTTTCTGCGATCGAACGGCAGACCCGGAAGAAGTTCGGCGATCTGAAGGATCCGTTGCTCGTCTCCGTCCGATCGGGCGCGCGCGATTCGATGCCCGGGATGATGGACACGATCCTCAACCTTGGCCTCAACGACCAGACGGTTGAAGCACTCGCGCGCAAGACGAACAATCCGCGGTTTGCGTGGGACTGCTATCGCCGCTTCGTCCAGATGTATGGCGACGTGGTGCTCGGCGTCCAGAAACGCGCGGGCGAAGATCACGAACCGTTTGAAACCGTCATCGAAGGCCTCAAGCACGAGCGCTATCACCAGGACATCGAAGACACGAAACTCACGGTCGACGATCTGAAAGAACTTGTCAGACGATTCAAGGCGCTCGTGAAAGAGCGCGTCGGACGCGAGTTCCCGGCCTCGCCGTGGGATCAGTTGATGGGCGCTGTGGGCGCCGTCTTCGGCTCCTGGATGAACGACCGCGCCATCGTGTATCGACGCAAGTACAACATCCCGACCGAATGGGGCACCGCCGTCAACGTCCAGGCGATGGTGTACGGAAATACCGGCGACAAGTCAGGATCGGGCGTGGCGTTCACGCGGAACCCGGCGAACGGCGCAAAGGAGTTCTACGGCGAGTTCCTCATCAACGCGCAGGGCGAGGACGTGGTGGCGGGTGTCCGGACGCCGGAGCCGGTCTCGCAGTTGAAGAATCATCTGCCGAAGGCATACCAGGAGCTCGAACGGATTCGACAGACGCTCGAAAAGCACTTCAAGGACGTCCAGGACTTCGAATTCACCATCGAGGAGGGCGTCGTCTACATGCTGCAGACGCGCAACGGCAAACGGACCGCGATGGCGGCGCTGAAGTTCTCCATCGACATGTGCAAGGAGAAGCTGATCGACTGGAAGACCGCGGTCATGCGCAACCCGGCGGATCAGTTCGAGCAGTTACTCGCGCCGGTATTCGACACAGCGGAAGTCGCGAAGGCAAAAACGATCGCGACGGGCCTGCCGGCCGGGCCGGGCGCTGCATCCGGGCAGATCTACCTGAATGCGGATCGCGCCGTGGCGGCGGCGGAAAAGGGGCAGCCCGTGCTGCTCGTCAGGCTCGAGACCTCACCCGAGGATCTGCGCGGGATGATCGCGGCCGAAGGCATCCTCACCGCGCGCGGCGGCGTGTCGTCACATGCCGCATTGGTGGCGCGACAGATGGGGAAGGTCTGCGTGTGCGGCGCATCCGCGCTCGACGTCGATTACCAGAAGCGCACCGTCAGCGTCGATGGCCGGACCTTCAAGGAAGGCGACTGGATGTCCATCGACGGCACGTCGGGCAAGGTCTTTGCTGGTCGTGTCAAGACGGCGCCGTCGGAGATCGTCGCGGGACTGATCCACAACGACGAGGCTGCCAGGAAAACCGAGAAGTTCAAGAACTTTCAACAGGTCATGAAATGGTGCGACCAGGCAACGCGCATGGGCGTACGCACCAATGCCGACACGCCAGAACAGGCGAGCAATGCCATTGCCTTCGGCGCCACCGGAATCGGCCTCACCCGTACCGAGCACATGTTCTTCGAAGGCGATCGCATCGATGCGATGCGCGAAATGATTCTCGCGGAGACACTCGACGCGCGGAAAGCGGCGCTGGCGAAGCTGCTGCCGTACCAACGCGACGATTTTGCGGGCATCTTCCGGGCGCTCAACGGCTATCCGGCGACCATCCGGTTCCTCGATCCGCCGCTGCATGAGTTCCTGCCGCAGACCGAGGAACAGCAGAAGGACCTCGCCAAGAAGCTGGGGGTGCCGGTCCACGCCATTCACACCCGCGTGGCGCAGTTGCACGAATTCAACCCGATGCTCGGCTTCCGCGGCTGTCGTCTCGGGATTGGCTATCCGGAGATCTCGGCGATGCAGGCGCGCGCGGTGTTCGAAGCGGCGGCCATCGTGCAGAAGGAAGGGATCAAGGTCCGCCCCGAGATCATGATTCCACTCGTCGGCTTCAAGAAGGCGCTCGATCTGCAGCTCGAGGTCGTGCATCAGGCCGCGCGAGACGTGCAGCAGGAACAGCGCGTCAAGTTGACCTACTCGGTAGGGACGATGATCGAGATTCCGCGCGGCGCCTTGATGGCAGACGAGATTGCCCAGTCCGCAGAGTTCTTCAGCTTCGGCACCAACGACCTGACGCAGACGGCGCTCGGGATGTCGCGCGACGATTCGGGATCGTTTCTGCCTCACTATGCCGAGCTCGAGATCGTCAAAAAGAACCCGTTCGCGACCATCGAGGCGTCCGGTGTCGGGCAGCTGGTGGACATTGCCGTGAAGCGCGGACGTGCCACGCGCAAGGATCTGAAACTCGGCATCTGCGGTGAACACGGGGGCGATCCGGATTCGATCCGGTTCTTCGAGCAGGTCGGTCTTGACTACGTCAGCGCCTCGCCGTTCCGCGTGCCGGTTGCGCGGCTCGCCGCGGCGCAGGCGGCGTTGGTGAAATAACGACGGTTCGCGCTTCTGTGTTCTCGCTGCTGAGTTCGCGAACCGAACCTGAGAGTGAACACGAACCGAGCACGTAGAACCTCAGAAGCGTGAAGCGACGTGATCACCGTCTACGTTTACCGGAACGGCGAAACACAAGTAACCGACCGGATCGATCCGACATGGGTCGATCCGGCGTCCGGTGTGACGTTATGGGTCGACATGGCCCAGCCCACACCGGACGAGGGTGAGAAGATCCTCAGGCAGACGTTCCAGTTTCATCCGCTCTCGATCGAGGACGCGCTCAGCGACATTCATTTCCCGAAGATCGAGAGCTACGACCGTTATCTGTACGTCATCCTTCACGGCATCGATTTCCGGGTGCAGGAGCACTGGTTCGCGACGCTCGATGTCGACTTTTTTCTGGGGGACAAGTATCTCGTCACCGTCCACGACGGCCAATCGCGGAGCATTCAGAAACTCAAGGAGCTGTGCCAGCAGCACGCGCGGATCCTCGAAGAAGGCCCCGTCGCGCTCATGCATCGCATCGTCGATTCCATGGTCGACAACTACGAGCCCGAGCTCGACGAGATCGAACGCGAGATGGACCGGCTCGAAGAGCAGGCAGTGCTGGGCGTCGAGAACAACCTGATGCGCCCGATTCTGGCGGTCAAGCGGGATTTGTCCGCGCTCAGGCGCGTACTTGTTCCACAGCGCGATGCGATCGGCCGACTCGCGCGACGCGAGTTTCCGATCATCTCGAGCGAGATGGCGTACCGGTTCCGGGATGTCTACGACCACTTGCTGCGCTACGCCGACGAAGTGACGATGTTCCAGGATCGGATGACCGGCGTGCTCGAGGGCTACCTCTCGGCGATTTCGAACCGCCTGAATCAGGTGATGAAAGTCCTCACGGTCGTTTCAACGATTCTGCTGCCGATGACTGTGCTCGCGGGCCTGTGGGGCATGAATGTGATGCTGCCGCAGTTTGCCGGTGGCGCCACGGCTCAATTCTGGTGGATCGTCGGCATCTTGATCGCCATGACCCTGCTGATGCTGGCGGTCTTCCGCTCGAAGCACTGGATCTGATTTCCATGGGCAAGATCCATCAGTTACCGCCCGATCTCGCCAATCAGATTGCGGCCGGCGAAGTCGTCGAGCGGCCGGCGTCAGTCATCAAAGAGCTGGTGGAGAACTCGATCGATGCTGGTGCCAGGCGACTCTCGATCTCGGTCGAATTTGGCGGCAAGCGGCTAATTCAGGTCGAGGACGATGGCGAGGGGATGACACCGGAGGACGCGCGACTGGCGATCGAGCGGCACGCCACGAGCAAGATCCGACGGGTCGATGATCTCGAGCGCATCGCGACGCTTGGCTTCCGCGGCGAGGCGTTGCCCAGCATCGCGTCGGTCTCGCATTTCACGCTCAGGACCCGTGCGCGCGGCGCCGCCGCGGGCACGGAGGTGCGCGTCAATGGCGGTGCGGTCGCGGCCGTGACTGAAGTTGGCATGCCCGAGGGGGCGTCGGTGCAGGTCGCGGATCTGTTCTACAACCTGCCGGCCCGGCGCAAATTTCTGAAGTCGGATGCCGCCGAGTCAGCGCAGGTCTCACGCGTCGTAACGCAGCTTGCGCTCGGCTATCCCGAAATCGGCTTCACGCTGACGAGCTCGGGACGCAAGGTGCTGCAATGCCCGCCGGTGTCCACGCTGCGCGATCGGCTGTATCAGTTGTACGGGGAGCGCAGCGATCTGATTGACGTCCGTCGCGACAGCGGCGACATCAAGATTGTCGGGTTCGTGGCCGCGCTCGCCGAGCAGGGCCCGACGCGCGGACCGCAGAACGTCTACGTGAATCGTCGCGTGGTCAAAGACCGGACGATCGCGCATGCCATCATCGACGCGTACAGCGTGGCATCGATCAAGGAACGTAGTCCCGAGGTCCACCTGTTCATCGACATGCCGCACGACGCGGTTGACGTGAACGTGCATCCGACGAAGGCGGAAGTGCGTTTTCGCGACCAGTCCTACATCCACGAACTGATTCGTCGAACGCTGGGAGATGTGCTGGGCCGTGGCCCCGCCCCCGAGCTGCAGCTTCAAGCACCGGCCGGATTCGAGCGGGTGCCGTCAACGCTTCCGCTGCCGCATTCCTATCCATCGACATTTCCAAGCCGCTGGACGGAGGGATCGCGCTCACCTTTTGCACCGACCAGCGGCAGTCCCATTGCACCGACCCGCGAGAGCGCCCTCGCACCGACCAGCGACACTGCGTTCGCACCGACCAATGAACCGACGATCCGTCCGATGACTGCGCTCGGCCAGTTCAGAGACACGTTCATCATTGCGATCGACGATGAGGGGATTGCGATCGTCGACCAACACGTCGCGCACGAGCGGGTCCTGTTCGAACGCATCACGGAACGGCTCACGTGCGGGGCGCTCGAAAGTCAGGGGCTGCTCGTTCCGATGCTCGTGGATTTGCCGCCCGCGGCGCGCCAGGCGCTGACGTCGCACGCGGCGGATCTCGAGCGTCTCGGATTCGAGCTCGAGGAATTCGGCGGCGAATCCATCAGGGTAACGGCATGCCCGGCCCTGCTCGGACGCGAGGAATGCGCGGCCGCACTGCGGTCGCTGGCGCAGGATCTGGAAGGCCTCGATCGCGGGTCCGGCGTCGACGCGGCCATCAAGCGAATCGCCGCGACCACCGCGTGCCATGCAGCGGTCAAAGCGAACTACCCGCTGACGCACGAGAAGATGGCGCACATTCTCGAGGAGCTTCGCCGCACCGCCTATTCCACGATCTGCCCGCACGGCCGGCCCGTGATGCTGCGGATTACGCGGCGAGAGGTCGAAAAGAATTTCCAGCGAATCTAACGTAAGCTCTCGCGGAAGCTCGGACGTGGAAGCTTGGCGCCCGTTTCAGGAGTAACCCGTGAAGGCATTTATATCGCGTGCGTTATTTGGCATTGCGCTCGCCGTCTCGATCGTCTCCGCGCAGGCGCCGCAACAGGGCGGGCTGGCGATCGAGGGCGGAACCCTCATCGACGGGAACGGCGGAACGCCCGTTGCCGATTCCGTCGTCGTCGTTCAGGGCACCAAGATCATCGCCGTCGGACGCAAGGGGCAGGTCAACGTTCCCGCCAACGCCCGCGTCATCAATGCGGCCGGCAAGTTCGTTCTGCCCGGGCTCTGGGAATCGCAGACCGCGTACAGCTGGTACTTCGGCGAGGCGATGCTCAATCATGGCATCACCTCCAGCATCGACGTGGGGACGGAAGCGGAGGTCGCGGTGCCGCATCGCGACGCCGTGCTCCACGGCAAAGATCTGGCGCCGCGTGCGTTCACGGGCATCCTGCGGATTGGTTCAACGCTCAATGGTGCGACCGGCTACGAAGGCCCGCTCCACACGATCCGCGTGCCCAAATCCGCCGACGACACGCGCGCGATCGTTCGAACCGTCCTGAACGCCGGCGCGGATTATGTGATCTTCTACGACGGCGCGCTGCCGTTCGAGTGGTACAAGGCGGGCGTCGAGGAAGCGCACCGAATGGGCAAGCCTGCCTTCGTGCGCGCCTACGGCCCCGGCATCTTCCCGGCGCAGGCCGCTGAAATCGGCGCCGCGCAGCTTCCGCATTCAGCAGGCATCCCGCTGGCCGTCGCGAAAAACCCATCGCAGTTCCGCCAGGGACGCGACGATCGCAACGAGCTCGACAAGTACGCCGACATGGACGATGCGAAGGCGGCGGAATTGATCAAGACGCTCGTGGCCCATCACGTCACGCTCGTGCCGACCTTCATCATCAACTACCGTGGCTACCCGAAGGAGTGGGCGCAATTCAAAACCGAAGCGCACGAGTGGTACAAGGACCCGAACCTGCAGAAGTACTACCCGCGCGAGGCGATGGAATCGTCGCTGGCCGCCTATGACGAGGTCGATCAGGGCGCCTTGCGCGAGCGCCGGCTGAAAGGATGGGAGAACGTCAAACGCTTCCACAAGATGTTCGTAGATGCCGGAGGCCGCCTCGTCGTGTCAGGCAACCTGAACGATCGATACGTGCCAGGGCTCCAGCTCTTTCAGGAAATGCGCGTGATGCGGGAAGTGGGCATGACGCCGATGCAGATCATCGTCGGGTCGACAAAGTACGCGGCCGAGTTGGTCCAGAAGCAGGATTCGCTTGGGACGATTGAACCAGGAAAGACGGCGGACATCCTGATCGTGACTGCCAATCCGCTCGACGATATCGGCAACATGCTCAGGACCGATACGGTGATCTTCGACGGCAAGACGGTTGATCGCCGATACCATGCGGATTACCACACCACCTTCAGTCCGCCAGGTGACGGCGCGTCCTCGGGTCCCGTCGTCGAAGCGCTTCCCTGGGTTGTGGCGTTGATGAAGGTCCACGCCGGTGGAGGAGCGCAGGCGCAGGAGGGCGCGAGCGCTGCCTCTGTGCCCGATCCACCACGGTCGCCGCAGCCGGCGATTCAGACCATCGACCCGTTCGTCATCGCGCAAGGCGAGACGCCGGTCACGGTCACCTTGAAAGGGATCAATTTCGTCCGCCGTTCTATGGTTGAGTTCCGAGGGAAACGCGTCCCCACGCAGGTTGTCAGCTCGACCGAGCTGAAGTTCACGCTCGACGCGGAATCGATGAAACAAGCCGGCCGATTCGACCTCGTCGTTATTAATCCGGTTCCGGCCGATACCTTCTTCACGCGCGGCATGTGGGGAAACGGCACCTCGAACCTGGCTCACATCGTCGTGAATTACCGGTATTGAGGGGTTCGATAAGTGAAGCTTCTTTGACAGGCCGCCGGCGCTCTGTTAAATTACGAACGCTCTAACTACTAAAGAGAAAAGGCTTTACCGTAAACCGTTAGCCCAAGCGAAACGGTGCGGCACGGGGTTCCGTGTCGCGCAAAGCTGTAAGTCCCGCCGCCGCGGGGTGATTTAGCTGCCGAACTTGGAAGAAGACGCGGCGCACCTAGGCTCCGCTATTTGATCCTGGTTGTCTGGTAGCGGATTCGGAGCCGCAAAGTGTCCGTACGCCGCTTAATCCTTTACGCAGGTCTCACGTTCTCCCTCGCCGCTCTTGCCTTCAGTTTCGGGAGTTGGACGGCCCAGCGAGCCATCGCGCGCCAGCTTGCCTCAAATGATGCGCGTGTCGCCGAACTGCGGGACGACATGGCGCGCGCCATTCTGGAGTTCCGTCAGGCGGAGACGGCGGCCACGCCGTCAGGCACCAACGGACGTGTGCCGGAGGTCGTGCCGGCCGGCAGTGCGCAGCCGGCGCTGGTCGAAGAAATCAAACGGCAGCTTCAGAGCGAAATGGGACTGCTGCCGCTCCGTTTGCTTCGCGAGCGGCGCGAAAGCTTCGTCGAACTGAATGCGTACGACGCATCGGGCAAGTCGAGCTATGGCACCGCGGGTTATCTGGGCAATGGCTACTTCGTCACGGTGAAGCATGCGGTCGTGGCCCTCGACGATCCAGAAGGACGCGAAGGGCACAAGATCACGGCGATCAAGCTGCGCATCAAGGGACGCGATGTGCCAGCGCGCATCGTGGATGCGGGTGATGCTGACGTCGAAGTTCACGCAGGCGACTGGGCCATCGTCAAGGTCAGTCAAAAAATCGATCTGCCGCCGCTGCGCGTGAATCCGCGGTTCACGTACGACTTCGCCGATCCGATCTTCCGCCTGGGCAACGACTACTCGAAAGGGATCATCCTCAGCACCGGCTATGTCGGTCAGCGCACATCGAACGGTCTCGTCACGTGCCTGACGGACGGGCATCCTGGCGTATCGGGCGGCGGTGTGCTCGATCAGGACGGCGATCTGGTTGGCATTCCCATCGGCCGTATGCAGGGCGACTACCGGTTCTCGTTCATTCTGCCCGTGCGCGGTGAGATGTTCCGGAAAGTGCCCGGACTCACGGTTTCGCAGTCGACGCTCGCAAGCGCGGAATAAGAATCGATCGATGGCGCCGGGTCTGAAGGGACCCGGCGTACTGCGCTAGTCTTTGCGCTGGCGGCGCGTTTCTTTCAGCTTCTCCCACCCCTCGAGCCGCCGTCTGATTTCCTTCTCGAATCCGCGGTCCGTCGGGTTGTAGTACTTCTTGCCAGCAAGTGAAGGCGGTAGACAGTCCATCTCTGCTATCGCGTCCGGCTCTTCGTGTGCGTACTGATAGCCCTTCCCGTAGTCCAAATCTTTCATGAGCTTCGTCGGCGCGTTACGCAGGTGGAGCGGCACGGGCTCGGCGGCTTCGCGATGGGCGTCGGCAGCGGCGCCATTGTAGGCGGTGTAGACGGCATTGCTCTTCGGAGCGGTCGCGAGGTAGATCGCAGCCTGTGCGAGCGCGTTGTTGCCTTCGGGCATGCCGATGAAATGCGCCGCATCCTTCGCAGCGACGGCGACGACTAGCGCCTGCGGATCCGCATTGCCGATGTCCTCTGACGCAAACCGAATCATGCGTCGGGCAATGTAGAGCGGATCTTCGCCAGCCTCGAGCATCCGCGCAATCCAGTAGACGGCCGCGTCAGGATCGCTGTTGCGCATCGACTTGTGGAGCGCGGAAATCAGGTTGTAGTGCTCTTCGCCGGTCTTGTCGTAGAGAAGTGCCCGCCGCTGAATCGACTGTTCGAGCTGAGGCAGGTCGAGCTCGCGTACGCCTGTGTCCGGATGCATCGGTGCTGAGGTCCCCGCAAACTCGAGCAGGTTGAGTGCGGTGCGGGCATCCCCGTTGGCAAACCGCGCGATGGCGCCGACGGCGTCGTCGCTGACGCGCAGATCCGTGCCGCCAAGGCCGTGTTCGCGGTCGGCCAGCGCACGCCGGAGGATCGTTTCAATGGCAGCAGCATCGAGCGGCTGCAGCACGAACACCTTGGACCGCGAAAGCAGCGCGGCGTTCACCTCGAACGACGGGTTCTCGGTCGTTGCGCCGATCAGGACGATATCGCCGGATTCGACGCGCGGAAGGAAAGCGTCCTGCTGCGCCTTGTTGAAGCGGTGGATTTCGTCGACGAATACGATGGTCCTGCGGCCGTTGGTGCGCCGGCGCAGCTGCGCAGCCGCCATGACGTCCTTGATTTCCTTGATGCCCGAAAGCACCGCGCTGAACGGGACGAACTCCGCTTTCGTGATGTCCGCGATGATGCGTGCCAGCGTGGTCTTGCCGGTGCCGGGCGGTCCCCAGAGGATGATCGACTGCAGGAGGTCGCGTTCGATCGCCTCGCGTAAGGGCTTCCCCGGAGCAAGAATCTCATCCTGGCCGACGACCTCATCGAGGGTGCGAGGCCGGATCCGTTCGGCTAACGGTGTCCCAGGTCGTTCGGATCGTTCGGATCGTTCTGGTTCGTCGTCGAAAAGGCCGTTAGTCATCGGCGCGATTGCCTGGCAGCGTAGATCAGGATTGCGGCGGATGCCGCCACATTCAACGATTCGACAGGCGGCTCCATGGAAATGGTGACGCGTTCATCCGTTGCCGCGATGATGTCGCCGCCAAGGCCCTGGCCTTCGCCGCCGAGAAGCAGCGCAATGCGGCCGGACCAGTCGACCACATCCGGATCGGAACCGTCGCGCGGAACGGCGGCGATCATCCTCGTCCCGGCCTTGCGGAGCTCTTGCATCACGACATCCATCGATGGACCTCTTGTAACGGGGAGGCGCAGGGCGCTTCCCATGCTGCCGCGGACCGCCTTCCATGAAAACGGGCTCGCGGAATCGCCGGCGACGATCATGCCCGTGACGCCTCCCGCCTCCGAAATGCGCATCAGCGCGCCGAGATTGCCGGGGTCCTGCACATCAACCACTACCATCACGAAGAACCTCGCGGGCGTAAGAATCGTCTGCATCGTCGTCGGATGTCGAAGCGCGATGGCGACGATGCCGCTGGGCGTGCGGACGGGGCTCGCGGCGCTAAACACCGCATCGCCAGCGCTGACGACATCCACTCCGGCCCGTTCCAGCGACTGCCCGAGCTCGTGTTCCTCGGTCTCGCGATGCAGATGTGACCGTGCGATGACGACGCTTTCAAACGGTAGCGTGGCGGCGTGGGCTTCGCGCACAAGATGGACGCCATCGAGGAGCAGCCGTCGTCCGCTCGGATCCGGCGTCCGCGCGAGGTCACGATAGGCACGTACGAGCGCGTTCTGCCGTGAGGAGATCGTCTTCACCAACCGGTATGTTAAAGTCGATTTCGCTGTGAAGGATCGGATCCTCAAACGATTCACCGACGAAATTTCCGCGCTCGAGCGTGAGTTGAAAATCGATCTGCCGAAGGAAATCCAGCGCGCCCGCGAGCACGGCGATCTGCGCGAGAACGCCGAGTACAAGGCGGCCAAGGAGCGCCAGGGGATCGTCGACGCGCGTCTCTCGATGCTCAAACGGCGGGTGAGCGAGATTCAGTTGATGAATCTCGACCGGATTCCGCGCGACCGCGCGGGCTTCGGTTCCACGGTGCATCTGCGTGACAGTGAGGGCGCCGTGCTGATTTATCAGCTCGTGATGCCGGAAGACGCCGATGCGGAGAAGGGGATGATTTCAACGGCCTCGCCGATTGGCCGCGCGATCCTGAACAAAGAAGAAGGCGACGAAGTGAAAGTCGTTACCCCCGGCGGGAGCAAGAGGTTCGAGCTCATCAAACTCAGCACGATTCACGATACAGACTAGTGCAGTACTCCCCCTCGCGCCGCACCGCGCTCGTGCTTTGCGGGACCGGCGCGCACGGCGCTTACCACGCCGGTGTGCTGCGCGCCTTTCAGGAGGCGGGCGTCAGGATCGATCTCGTCGCCGGCCACGGCGTCGGTGCGGCGGGCGCGATGCTTTCGGCGATCGACGGCAGCGGACGCCTGTGGGAGCCGGCGGGTATCTGGCGCTCTGCGCAATCGCACGGGCTTTACCCATGGACGCGGGCGATGCGGGTCGCGCTGTGGGCGTTACTCGCGCTTCTGGTCTCGCTCCTGTTTCCCATGCTCCTCGTCGTGCTGACGGAATCGGCTGGGTCGATTCGACCGGTGGCGCAGGTCGTGATCGCGGTTGTGATTGCGGCACTCGCCTCAATTGCGGTGGCCGTCGGTATTGCGCGATCGCAGTGGCAGGGGAGGCGGCGCGCGCTAGGCACCCCATGGTCGGGCATCGCGGGCGCGCCGTTCGAGGCGACGCGTGCCATTGGCGTGTTTTCGCAAACCATCTGGCAGCTGATTCGTGGCGCATCCCGCGACCCGCAACCGCCACCGGACTCCGGGCGACGTTACGCGGACGTCCTTGCCGACAGCCTGGGGCAACCGGGGTTTCGCGAGTTGATGATCGTCGCGACCGATCTCGACGCGCGCGGCGACGTCGTCGCCGCGTTGCTCCGCGAACCGTACCGGCGCGAATTCATCGCGCCGCGCGCCGGGCGCGAGCGCCGCGCGGAGGCGTTCGATCTGGCGGGCGCCGGCCGCGAACACGCGCTGGATCTCATGGCGGCTGCTTTGACGCCTCCAATCGTCTGTGAGCCGCGCTTGGTGACCTTTGCCTCGGACGGGTTCTGGCGCGGCGAAACGCATCGGCTGTGCGACCGGCCTGGAGCAGTGATTCGACTGTTCGACGAACTGGCCGCAGCGGCCGTGTCGCAGGTGATCGTGGTCACGGCCGTCCCGACTGCGTTTGCCCCTCATCGACTGCGGACACCGCGGCTCGATGTCCGGAGCCGTCTCGGCGAGTTCCTCGCTGCTGCCGAAGCGGCCGCGCTGCACGACGCCGTCAACGTTGCGCGACTGCGGTTCGACTCCTGTTACGTGGTTCGTCCGGCGCACAATCCCGTCGGTCCCTTCGACGTCAGCGGCGCATATGATGAAGCGTCGGATCGGCGCCATTCGACCGCCGAATTGATGGAGCGTGGCTACGAGGACGCCTACCATCAGTTCATCGAGCCGATTGTGGGCGCCAGCGGCGATCAGCTGGCGCGCGCCGATTCACACGAACCCTCGTCGCTCGCATAACCATTCGCGGCCCTTGCCGCGCAGGATTGCGCATGCATCGCGATACCGAGATCGTCCACGCGGGCTTTCGTAGCCGAAGCGAACCAGGCCCGTTTCTCCCTGGACCTCAGTTTTCCTCGACCTACACGTCGCCCGGCGACCCGGCGGATAACGCGCTGACCTACGGTCGCTTTCACAACCCGACGTGGACCGCGTGGGAAGACGCATTGCGAATTCTCGAGGGCGGCGAAGCCGTCGTCTTTTCTTCGGGCATGGCGGCGGTCGATGCGGTCCTCGGAACCACGCTGCGTCCCGGCGACGCGGTCGTTCTGGCAGCCGATTGTTACTACACGATCCGTCGGCTGGCAGCCGGCTGGTTCGAGCAGCTTGGGATCGAGATCCGGCTGGTACCCACGCGCGGCAACGCGCAGTTGGGGGCGCTGGACGGAGCCAGGCTGGTTTGGGTCGAGACTCCCACGAACCCGCAGCTGGATATCTGCGACATCACGTCGATGGTAGAGGCTGCACACGCGCGAGGCATCACCGTGGCTGTGGACAACACCACCGCCACACCGTATCTACAACAACCGCTCGCGCTTGGCGCCGACTTCGTCGTCGCATCGGATGCCAAGGCGATCACAGGCCACAGCGACTTGATTCTCGGCCACGTGGCGACGGGCAACGAGGAGAAGCTGAACGCGCTTCGCACGTGGCGGACGCAGCACGGGGCCATCGCGGGCCCGATGGAAGTGTGGCTGGCGCATCGGTCGCTGCCGACGCTCCCGCTGCGCGTGGCACGCCAGTGCGACTCGGCGTTGTGCCTCGCACAGTCGCTCATCGCGCGGTCGGACGTGGCGGCCGTCCATTATCCAGGCCTGCCTTCGCACCCGGGCCATGAGATTGCGCGCCGTCAGATGCGTGCGTTCGGCACGATTGTCAGTTTCGATCTCGGCACTCGCCCGCGCGCGGAGGCATTTCTACGTTCGTTGACCCTCGTACGCGAAGCAACCAGCTTTGGCGGCGTCCACTCGATGGCGGAACGGCGGGCCCGTTGGGCTGGTGACGCGATTGGCGAAGGCTTTATCCGCTTCAGCGTTGGATGTGAGGCGCGCGAGGACATCGTCGGTGATGTCACGCAAGCGCTGGATCGTGCGCGATGAGGTAGACGCCATTACAATGACGCCGCCGCGTTCAGGCACTCGGCGGAGTGGAGGCATCATGCAGGCCATGCGTAGAACGTTGATCACACTCGGCGTCCTGGCGTTGACCGCATCATCTGCGCCCGCGCAGACGAAGGCGACCGACCACTGGGTGGCGACCTGGGCAACCGCGGTGGTGGCCCGCGCCCCGATGCTGCCTCCCGCTGCTCCGCCTGCGCCTGCGCCGGCGGCCACCGCGGGCGCGCCGCCGATTGTGCAGGCGCCGGCAGGGCCGCCGCCCATTACCCCGAACAACCAGACGCTGCGGCAGATCGTTCGCACTTCCGTTGCGGGAACGCGCGCACGCGTGGTCTTCGCGAACACGTTCGGCACGGCGGCACTCAACATCGGCGGCGCATCGATCGCACTCCGTGACAAGGAGTCCGCGATCGTGGCGGCGTCTCTCCGCAAGCTGACCGTCAACGGCAGCGCCGCCTTTCGTGTACCGGCGGGCGGCCTCATCTTGAGCGATCCCGTGGATCTGTCCGTTCCCGCGTTTGCCGACCTCGCCGTCGACCTGTTTGTACCAGGAGACCTTGGCAGTGGCTCGTCGCCGATAACGTTCCACAACGGGGCGAATCAGACCAATTACGTTTCGGCCACAGGCAATCACGTCGGCGAGCCGGCGTTTCAGGGCGCCGCGATTACGCGCTCCTGGTTCCTGCTGTCGCGAGTGGAAGTCGTAGCCGCCTCGCGCGCCAGTGCTATCGCGGCGTTCGGCGATTCCATCACCGACGGTACGCGCTCGTCGCCGGACACGAATAACCGCTGGCCCGACCATCTCGCGCGCCGGCTGGCGTCACAAAGCGGTGGATTCGCGATGATGAACGTGGCCATCGCCGGAAACCGCGTGCTCAGCGAAGGCGTCGCGCCCGTCGGTTTCGGAGGCAATGCGGGCATCAACGCCCTCGCACGGTTCGACCGTGACGTGCTCGCTCTGCCCGGCGTGACGCACGTCATCGTCATGGAAGGGATCAACGATATCGGCACCAGCGGACAGAACGGCATCGTGGCCACGGCCGACGACCTGATCGCGGCGCACAAACAGATGATCGACCGGGCACACCAACGAGGGTTGAAGATCTACGGCGCGACGCTCACGCCCTACGAAGGGGCAGCCTACTTTTCACCGGAAGGCGAAGCAAAGCGGAAGGCGTTGAATCAGTGGATCCGAACCAGTCGCGCATACGACGGTGTGATCGACTTCGACATGGCGGTGCGCGATGCGTCAGCGCCGGCACGGATCAACCCCGCATTTGACTCGGGCGACCACCTGCATCCCAATGATGCCGGCTACAAGGCGATGGGCGAGTCGATCGACCTCTCGCTCTTCAAACCATCGGGATCATAAGGTCCGCCTGAAGGCGGACCCCACCGGTGATTCTCGCC